>NZ_JAVREM010000010.1:0-147264 GCF_031845425.1 Streptomyces millisiae | reverse complement strand
GAAACGCCTGCGTCAGCACCCCGATCGCGATCCGGTCCGACAACCGCTCACCCGCAGGCACCCCGACCTGCCCCACCCTCGCCACACCGAAGACAACGAGACACAACTACCTAAGTCACCGGCATTGGGCCTAAGCCCTCGGCGCCAGCCGTTCCTCGGCCAGCCGACTGGCGACCCGCTCGAGCAGCGGGCCCGCCTCGGCGATGCAGCGGCGTGGGTCAGGCTCCAGGTCGGTCAGGGGGTAGGCGGCCTCGATGCCGGCGGCCCGCAGCGCCGGCTCGTCGATGGCGAGCCGGCCGCAGACCGCCACCACGGGCCGTCCCGCGGCCCTGGCGGCGGCGGCCACGCCGGCCGGCGCCTTGCCGTGCAGGGTCTGCTCGTCCAGCGAACCCTCGCCGGTGATCACCAACTCGGCCTGGGCCAGCGCCCGTTCGAAGCCCAGCAGCTCCAGCATGATCTCGATGCCGGGACGGAAGACGGCCCCCAGACCGATCAGCGCGCCGAAGCCGATGCCGCCGGCGGCGCCCGCGCCGGGCGCGGCGGCGTACTCGGCGGCCCGCGCGCCCTCGGTGCGCTCCAGCACCCGCGCGAAGTGGGCGAGCGCCGCGTCCAGCGCCTCCACGTCCATCGGGTCGGCGCCCTTCTGCGGCCCGTAGACGGCGGCGGCGCCGCGCGGCCCGGTCAGCGGGTTGTCCACGTCGCTGGCCAGCACGAACTCCGTGTCCTTCAGCCGCGGGTCGAGCCGGGACAGGTCCACGGTGGCCACCTCCCGCAGCGGGCCGCCGCCGTGCGGCAGCGGATCGCCGTCCTCGTCCAGCAGCCGGGCGCCGAGCGCCGTCAGCATGCCGGCGCCGCCGTCCGTGGTCGCCGAGCCGCCCACGCCCAGCACGACCGTGCGTGCCCCGGCGTCGAGGGCCGCCGTGATCAACTCGCCCGTGCCGTACGTGGTCGCGGTGAGCGGCGCGAAGGTGAACGGCGGCAGCAGCCGCAGCCCGGAGGCCTGCGCCATCTCGATCACGGCCGTGTCGCCGCGCAGCGCGAACGAGGCGTCGACCGGCAGCCCGAGCGGCCCGGTGACGGTCACCTCGCGTGGCGTGAAACCGCCGGCCACCGCCGCGTCCACGGTGCCGTCGCCGCCGTCGGCCACCGGCAGCGCCTCGACCACGACGCCCGGCCGGGCGGCGTGGATTCCGGCCGCCACGTGCTCGGCCACCTCGGCCGCGGTGAGCGATCCCTTGAACTTGTCAGCGGCGATCAGCACGCGCCCGGTCCCCGTGTCCGTCATCTCCGGCCCCTGTGGTCGTTGCGGTTGCGTTCGTTGCGGTTGCGTCGCGAATGGAACAGCCCAAGCGGCCCCGACCCTATCCGGCCACGCTGTCCCGATCCATGGCCGGTGGGTGCGACGAACGCCACCCCGGCGGTCAGCCGCCCGCTCAGCCGGGGGTGTTCATCCCCAGCCGCCGCCACACGGCCTTCGCCGCGTTGTGCCCCGACATGCCGTGCACGCCCGGCCCCGGCCAGGTGGCCTGGGAGCACAGGAAGACCGCCGGGTGCGGGGTGGAGTGCGGGGACCACGCCAGCCGTGGCCGGAACATGGTCTGCAGGCCGCGGAACGCGCCGCAGTTGATGTCGCCGTCCACGTAGTTGGCGTTCCGCCGGGCCAACTCCTTCGGCCCGGCCACCGCCCGGGCCAGCACCAGGTCGCGGAAGCCCGGCGCGAACCGGTCGAGCTGCCGCTCGATGGCCTCGGTCAGGTCGCCGTCCCAGCCGGCCGGCACATGGCCGTAGACCCACAGCACGTGCTTGCCCTCCGGGGCCCGACCCGGGTCGATCAGCGTCGGCTGCGAGGTGATCAGGAACGGTCGGTCCGGCGCCTGGCCGCGCACCGAGGCCGACCGCAGCGCCGTGGCGATCTCGCCGCTCGACGGGCCGATGTGCACGGTCCCGGCCCGCCACGCCTCGGATGCCGTCCACGGCATGGGGCCGTCCAGCGCGTAGTCGATCTTGAAGGCGGCGGCGCCGTACCGGAAGCCCCGGAACGCCCGCCCGAGGCCGGCGATCCTGGCCAGCGCCGAAGGCGAGGTGTCGAAGACGTAGGCCCGCGCCGGCGGCAGCTCGTCGAGCCGCCGCACCTCGACGCCGGTGTGGATGGTTCCGCCGAGGTCCCGCAGATAGGCGGCCAGCGCGTCGGAGATGGCCTGCGAGCCGCCCCGCGCGATCGGCCAGCCGCGCTCGTGCGCGGCCAACGCGAAGACCAGCGCGATGGCGCTGGTCGCCGGGGTGCTCGTCGGCGAGATCACGTGCGCCGCCAGGCCGGTCAGCAGCGCCCGCGCCCGGTCGTCCCGGAACCGTCTGGTCAGCCACGAGACCGGTGGCAGGCCCGTGAGGCCGAACCGGCCGAGCGTCACCGGGTCGCGCGGCAGCCCGTCCCACGGGACCTTGAGGAAGTCCCCGACCAGCGAGTCCCAGCGGCCGAGGTACGGCGCCACCAGGCGTCGGTAGGCACCCGCGTCCCGGGGTCCGAAGGAGGCCGCCGTCTCGCCGACCGAACGCGCCAGCACGGCGGCGGTCCCGTCGGGGAAGGGGTGGGCGAGCGGCAGTTCGGCGTGCAGCCAGCGCAGCCCGTACCGTTCGAGCGGCATCCGGGAGAACGCCGGCGAGCCGACGCCCATCGGATGCGCGGCGGAGCACGGGTCGTGCCGGAAGCCGGGGAGCGTCAACTCCTCGGTGCGGGCGCCGCCCCCGACGGTCTCCCTCGCCTCGAAGACCTCGACCGACATCCCGCGCCTGGCCAACTCCACGGCGGCTGTCAGCCCGTTGGGCCCGGCACCCACCACGACCACGTCACGCAACGTCGGCACTACGGCTCCCCTCACCGCTGAGGACCGGCCCGGTCGTCCGCCCGACCGGCCCCGGGGGACCGAGGATACGCGGCCGGCCGGGGCGCGGTTCGGGCGGCCGTGGCCATCGGCGCGGCGCCCGGCGGGCGGTCGTCAGGCGGCACCGCCCGGCGCCGAGCCGGTGAGGAGGGCGAGCACCCGGCGGGCCGTGGCCTCGTCCCTGGCCGCGGTGAACGGCAGGGCGTTGCCGCCGGCGATGTCGAACGGCCGGTCGGCGAGGGTCAGATGGCTGCCGCCCGCCTCGGTCACCAGCAGCAGGCCGGCCGCGTGGTCCCAGGCCAGCTCCCAGGAGAACGCCACGGCGTCCAGCAGGCCGCGCGCGATCGCCAGGTACTCCAGGCCGGCCGAGCCACAGGCCCGGGGCGCCACCCCGTCCGACCACAGCCCTGACAGGGCGCGCTTCTGGGCGTCCGTGGTGAAGTCCGGGTGCGAGGCCGCCACTTCGAGGACCTTGCCGGGGCGCGGCGCCCCGGCCCGCAGGGGACGGCCGTTGAGCGTGGCGCCGGCGCCCCGGCGGGCGTACGCCAGCTGCTCGCGTGCCGGCGCGTAGGTCCAGGAGGCCAGCGGCCGCCCCCGGTGCACCAGGGCGACCAGGACACAGAAGCCGGGCTCGCCGCGCACGAACTGCCGGGTGCCGTCGATCGGGTCGACGATCCACACCGGGGCGTCGCCGGCCAGCGCGCCGTAGACCGTGGGGTCCTCGTGGACCGCCTCCTCGCCCACCACCACCGAGCCCGGCAGCAGCCGCACCAGCTCCTCGGTCAGCCGGCGCTCGGCGGCGCGGTCGGCGACCGTCACCAGGTCGTGCGGCCCCGCCTTCACGGAGACCTCGTGCGCGGCCAGCCGGCGCCAGCGCGGCATCACCTCGTCGTCGGCGGCCGCCCGCACGGCCTTCTCCACCCTCGCCACCAGCTGCTCGTCAATCATGACCTCAGCTAAGCACGCGGCCGGTCACCCCCGTCACCTGGGCTTATGCGACACCCGCGCGGCGCAGCTCGCTGGTGATCGCGTAGTGGTGGCTGGGCGAGACGCGGCGGGCCGCGTCGAGCAGCAGCGGGGCCACCACCCGGGGGTCCTGGGTCGCGGCCCGCGCCGCCTCCTCCGCCGTCCTGGCCCGCACCAGCGCCGTCAGCAGCGTCACCGCCTCGTCCGCCCGGCCGGTCCTGGCCAGCTCGGCGGCGATCGTGCCGGCCTCGGCCGCCGGGCGGGCCGCGCCCTGGCGCAGCAGCTGCTCGCAGTCGCGATGCCGGCCGGAGGCGGCCAGCGCCTCGGCCACGGCCGCCAGCGGCCCGGGCGGCAGCGAGGCGGCCTCCCACAGCAGCGTCGCCGCGTCGGACGCCATCCCGGCCCGCTCCAACTCGGCCAGCAGTAACGGCATTCGGGAGGCGGGACCGCCGGCCGCCTCGGAGAGCAGCACGTGCGCCACCCCGCTCTGGCCGTCGGCGCGCAGCTTCCGCAGCCGCTCGACGGCGTCGAGCGCGAGCTGGTACTCCTCGGCGACGAGCCGCTCCTGGCGCTCCCGCGGCGACTCCGGCCGCGTCTCCTGTGACGGCCCCTGGCGCGCCTCCCGCCTGGACTCCCGCAGCGCGCCGGCGAACCGCGAGCCGCTCGGCAGCGGCGCGGCCGGCGGGGGCGCGGCCGTCGGCGGCCCGGCGGCCTGCCGGGGGACCCGCGGGGGCTCCGCCGGGGGCGGCGGCGCCTCCTCGATGCCGGCGAACCGCGCGCCCCCGGGCTTGCGCGCCGGCTTGCGCGGCGGCGTGGGCTCCGGCGACGCGGCCTCGGCCGCCCGCCGGTCCATCAGCGCCGCGAGCCGCGCCCGCAGCTCGGCCCGGCGCGCCACGACCCGCTCCTCGTCGTCCTGCGCCCACATCCGCAGCGCGGCGAGCCGCTCGGCCTCCCTGGCCTGCCCGGCCCGCTTCGCGTCGTCCTCGGCCACCACCAACTGCCGCTGCTGGGCCCGTAGTCGACGCTCCGAGCGATCCAGGTCGGCCAGCCGCCCGGTCAACGACTCGTGGGCGCCGGGCAACGCGTCCTGCGCCCTGGCGGCGGCCTCGTAGCCGCCGCGCAGCCGCCGGGCCGCGCTCTCCGCCGCCTCGGCGCCGTGCCGGGAGGCGAGATCCTGGAGGAGGTCCGCCACCGCGTCCCACGGCGGCAGCGCGCGCCCCGCCAACCACTCCGTCAACTCGGGTCCGCTGCGCCGCGCGAAGGCGGCGAACCAGCCGGACTCCGGATCGAGAGTCTCCGTGACCCTCCGCAGTGCCGCCGTGAACTCGGCAAGCCGAGCGGTCAGTTCCTGAGCCATGGGGACACCTGCCATGCCGGTAACTGAAGCCAAGCCATGTTACGACTTCTGTTTCCGAACGGCTACGGGGAGTTTTCGACCTTCTCTTTTCGGTCTTCGCCCGTTGTCGAATCCGTGTCGAACGCGCCAGCGACCCCCGTTGCTCAACGACCGACGGCGTAACCTTGCATCCCCCTCGGGTTGGCCGCCGCCGACAGCGTCCCGGACTCCGGGTCGCGGGCCACCGCGCAGAGCCGCCCGACCGACCAGGGCTCGGCCACCGCCACCAGATGTCCGCGGCGCCGCAGTTCGGCCACGGTCGCCTCGCCGAACCTGCCCTCGACGGTGACGCTCCCCGGCTGGGTTCCGCGCGGGTAGAACGAGCTGGGGAAGCTGTCCTGGTGCCAGTTGGGCGCGTCGATCGCGCCCTGCAGGTCGAGGCCGCCGCGCACCGCGGGGCGCAGCGCCGCGGCGAGGAAGAAGTGCAGCTGCCACTGGTCCTGCTGGTCGCCGCCCGGTGTGCCGAAGGCCAGCACCGGCTCCCCGCCGCGCAGCGCCAGCGAGGGGCTGAGCGTGGTGCGCGGCCGCCGCCCCGGCGTGAGCGAGGAGGGCAGTCCCTCCTCCAGCCAGGTCATCTGGAGCCGGGTGCCGAGCGGGAAGCCGAGCCCCGGGATGACCGGGCTCGACTGCAGCCAGCCGCCGCTCGGCGTGGCGCTCACCATGTTGCCCCAGCGGTCCACCACGTCCACGTGGCAGGTGTCGCCCCTGGTCTCCCCGGTGCGCGCCACCGTCGGCTCGCCGACCCCGGAGATCGCGCCCGGCGCCTGCGGCAGCTCGTCGGCCGTCCGGCCGGCGAGCGCGCTGAGCCCGGGGGTCCGCCCACCCGGGCTGCCGGGCCGCAGCTCGTGCGAGGCCGACGCGCCGATCAACGCCCGCCGCTCCGCGTTGTACCCGGCCGACAGCAGCTCGTCCAGCGGCACCGGCGCGGCATCGCCGTACCAGGCCTCCCGATCCGCCATAGCAAGCTTGCTCCCCTCGATGAGGGTGTGCAGGTACTCCGGCGTTCCGTACGTGTCGGCGTCGATCCCGTCGTCGAGCAGCGCGAGCTGCTGCGGCAGCACCGGCCCCTGGCTCCAGGGCCCGGCCTTGCACACCGTCCAGCCGCGCCACTCGTAGCGCACCGGCTCCTCGTAGCCGGCCGACCAGCCGGCCAGGTCCTCGCCGGTCAGCACCCCGGCGTGCCGCTCGCCCGAGGAGTCCATGGCCGGGGTGGCCGCGTGCGCCGCGATCGCCTCGCCGATGAAGCCCTCGCGCCACACCCGCCGGGCGGCGTCGATCCTGCCCTCCCGGCTGCCGGTCGTCGCGCCCGCCTCCCGCAGCACCCGGCACCAGGTGGCCGCGAGCGCCGGATTGCGCAACAGCGCGCCGGGTGCCGGCGAGCGCCCCCCGGGCAGGTAGATCTCGGCCGAGGAGGTCCACTCGGTCTCGAACAGCTCGCGCACGCTCTCCACCGCGGCCCCGATCCGCTCCACCGCCGGGTGGCCGTGCTCCGCGTAGCCGATGGCATAGGCCAGCACCTCGGCGAGCTCGAAGGTGCCGTGGTCGCGCAGCAGCGTCAGCCAGGCGTCGAACGCGCCGGGCACCACGGCGGCCAGCGGCCCGGTGCCGGGCACCAGGTCGAGCCCGAGCCCCCGGTAGTGCTCGATGGTGGCCCCCGCCGGCGCGGGCCCCTGCCCGCACAGCACCCGCACCTCGCCACCCGCCGGCGCCAGGATGATCGGCACGTCCCCCGCCGGCCCGTTGAGGTGCGGCTCCACGACATGCAGCACGAACCCGGCGGTCACCGCCGCGTCGAAGGCGTTGCCGCCCCGCTCCAGTACGGCCATCGCCGACTGGGAGGCGAGCCAGTGGGTGCTGGAGACCATGCCGAAGGTGCCCTGCAGGGTGGGACGCGTGGTGAACATGCGGCGGAGCATATGCTTTTCGTGCTAGCTGTGACGAGGGTGTCGAACGCCCCTCGCGGGGAGTGCGACGGTGACGCGGATGCCGCCGTCAGGGCGCGGGGCGAGGCCGAGTGTCCCGCCGTGTGCGCGGGTGATGCTCTGGGCGATCGCCAGGCCGAGGCCGACCCCCGCGTGATCGGTGCGGACCCGTTCGGTGCCGCGCCGGAACGGTTCGGTGAGGGTCGAGACGAGCTCCGGGGTGAGCCGCTCGCCGGTGTTCTCGACGGTGAGCACCGCCGTCCCGGGGCGGACGCCGGTGCCGACCCACACGGTGCCCCGCTCGGACAGGTTGTGGACGATCGCGTTGTGCACGAGGTTCGTGGTCAGCTGCAGCAGGAGCGACGGCGATCCGACCGTGGGCGCGGCGTCGCCGCGGGTCTCGACGGTGACGCCGTGCTTCTCCGCGAGCGGGAGGAGCGTTTCGGTGGCCTCTTCCGCCATGAGGGACAGATCGACGTGCTCCCGGTCGAAGGACCGCTGGTCGGCGCGGCTGAGCAGCAGCAGCGCCTCGGTGAGGTCGATCGCCCGGGCGTTGACGGCGCGGAGCCGGTCGACGAGTTCGCCGACGTCGTGGTCCGGGTCGGTGCGGGCCACGTCGAGCAGGGCCTTCGAGATCGCCAGCGGGGTACGCAACTCGTGCGAGGCGTTGGCCGCGAACCTCTGCTGTTCGGCGACGTGGGACTCGAGTTGTTCGAGCATGGTGTCGAACCCGTCGGCGAGTTCGCGGAACTCGTCCCTGGGGCCTTCCATGCGGATCCGGTGGGACAGCGATCCGTCCGAGGCCAGTCGTGCCGCGTCCGCGATCCGGGTGAGCGGGGCGAGCATCCGGCCGGCGAGGATCCACCCTCCCAGCAGGCCGAACACGAGGAGGAAGGCGAGTGCCGCCGCCGTGGCGGGGATGAAGCCGCTCATCAGCTGGGCGCGGTCGGGCCCGGTGATGATCACGGCGTCGCCCTCGGCCTCGCGCGGCGGGTCGTTGATCGTCGGTACCCAGCGCAGCACGAATATCCACATCACGGCCAGCAGGAGGGTGCCGGCGAGGAGAAGGAATCCGGCATAGCTGACGGTGAGTTTCAGTCGGGCACTGAGCCCCGGGCGCCTATTCACGACCGGCGCCGTCGAAAATGGTGCCGATGCCGGTGTCGATTCGGTAGCCGACGCCCGGCACGGTGGCGATGATCCAGGGTTCGCCGAGCCGTTTACGCAGTGCCGAGACGGTGATGCGGACGGCGTTGGTGAACGGGTCGGCGTTCGCGTCCCACGCGCGTTCCAGGAGTTCCTCGGCGGAGACGACACCGCCCTCGGCGGCGACCAGGACTTCCAGCACGGCGAACTGTTTCCTGGTGAGCGCGACATAGCGGCCGTCCCGGTAGACCTCCCGGCGGAACGGGTCGAGACGCAGGCCGGCGATCTCCCGCACGGGGGGTCTGCTGTGGGCGCGTCTGCGGTCGAGCGCCCTCAGCCGAAGCGCCAGTTCCTGGAGTTCGAAGGGTTTGGTGAGGTAGTCGTCGGCACCGATTCCGAATCCGGAGGCCTTGTCGTCGAGACGGTCGGCCGCGGTGAGCATCAGGATCGGCATGCCGCTGCCGGAGGCGACGATGTGTTGGGCGATCTCGTCACCGGAAGGCCCGGGGATGTCGCGGTCGAGGACGGCGATGTCGTAGGTGTTGACGTCCAGCAGTTCCAGAGCGGTGTCGCCGTCCCCCGCGATGTCGGCGGCGATCGCCTCCAGGCGCAGGCCATCGCGGATGGCCTCCGCCAGAAAGGGTTCGTCCTCGACAACCAGCACACGCATGTGTTCGATGCTACGAGACCGCCGTATATCGTCGGCATATCGAAAATCCCATACCGGCCGGCAACACCGCGCCGCCTTGACTGGCGGCATGGCACGAACCACACCATCGGCAGGGCCGCGCCGCGCCGGGGACTGGCGGGCGGGCGTCCGGCGGGCGATCCGCGCCGCCTCCGGACCGGGGCCCTGGCAGCGCGGCCCGCTCCTCGCGGCCGCGGCGCTGCTGCTGGGCCTGCTCATGCTGCTGCACGCGAGGATCACGGACCGCGCGGGCCTCGGCAGCCTGGTGGAGACCTTCCTCCCGTGGTCCGGGGTGTTCGTCCCCGTGCTGTTCGCCGCCGCGCTCTGGCGCCGCTCCCTCTCCGCGGTGGCCGCCCTGCTGCTGCCGACCGTGGTCTGGCTGAACCTCTTCGGCGGGCTGCTGGGCGACAAGTCCCACCCGGCGTACGACCTCACCGTGGTCAGCCACAACGTCGACGCCGACAACCCCGACCCGGCGGGCACCGCCCGCGAGCTGGCCGCCTCGGGAGCGGACCTGCTGGCCCTGCAGGAGCTGACCCCGCGGGCCAGGGGCAGCTACGAGCAGGAGCTGGCCGAGACGTACCCGTACCACACGGTGGAGGGCACGGTCGGGCTGTGGAGCAGGCTGCCGCTCTCCGAGACCCGGCCGGTCGACCTCGGGATGGACACGGTCCGGGCGCTGCGCACCACGGTGGCCACGGACCGGGGACCGCTGGCGGTGTACGTGGCGCACCTGGGATCCGTCCGGGTCTTCCCCAGGAACGGCTTCTGGACGGACAGCCGGGACCGCGGCGCCCGGCTGCTCGGCGAGGCCGTCGCCGCCGAGCGGAACGAGCGGGTGGTGCTGCTCGGCGACCTCAACGGCACCATGGACGACCGCGGGCTCGCCGGTATCGCCGCGCGGCTGGACTCGGTCCAGGACGCGGCCGGGGACGGGTTCGGCTTCAGCTGGCCGGCGAGGTTCCCGGTGGCGCGGATCGACCAGATCCTGGTCCACGGCGTGGAGCCGAGGAGCGCGTGGACGATGCCCGCCACCGGCAGCGACCACCGGCCGGTGGCGGCCGGAATCAGCTGGTGAACCCGCCCGGGACCGGAACATATCGTCGGCGTATCGAAAACCGCATACGGGCCGGCAACACCACGCTCCGTTGACTGGGCGCATGTCCTACAACGAGCACCACGCCCGGGAACGCCGACGTGCGGACGGCGGACCGGTGAGCCGAACCGCGCACCACCGAGGCGTCGGGGCCACGGGCGTGCGGCTGACCGTCGGGCCGATCAGCGCCGCCGAGCACCTGGCGTTCGTGCGGACCCAGCGGTCGGTCAGCTTCCTGCAGACCCCGGCCTGGGGCCGCGTCAAGACCGAGTGGCGCAGCGAGTCCCTCGGCTGGTACGACGGCCGGCGGCTGGTGGGTGCCGCCCTCGTCCTGCACCGCCCGGTGCCGCGCCTCGAGCGCTTCACGCTGGCCTACCTGCCGGAGGGCCCGGTCATCGACTGGACCGGCGACATCGACGCGTGGCTCGATCCGCTGGCCGCCCATCTCAAGGCGCACGGGGCGTTCGCGATCCGGCTCGGCCCGCCGGTGCGCACCACCACCTGGAGCGCCGCCCAGGTCAAGGAGGGCATCGCCGACCCGGGCGTCAGACGGCTCACCGAGCTGTCCGGCCAGTGGGCCGACCCGGTCGGCGCCCGCGTCACCAGCCGGCTCAGGGACGCCGGCTGGCGGCCACAGAGCCCGGAGGACGGCTTCGGGGTCGGGCACCCGCAGTTCAAGTACGAGATCCCGCTGGCCGGCAGAACCGAGGACGAGGTGCTCGGGGGCATGAACCAGCTCTGGCGCCGCAACATCAGGAAGGCCGCGAAGGCGGGCGTCGAGGTGACGGTCGGCGCGGACCTGAAGGCCTTCCACGACCTCTACGTCCACACCGCCGAGCGCGACCGCTTCACCCCCCGGCCGCTGCGCTACTTCGAGACCATGTTCGCCGCGCTGGGCGCCGAGGATCCCGAGCGGATCAAGCTGTACCTGGCCCGCCACCAGGGCGACCTGGTGGCCGCCGCCATCCTGGTCCGCGTCGGCGGCCACGCGTGGTACTCCTACGGCGCCTCCGCCACCGAGAAGCGGGAGGTGCGCGGCTCCAACGCCTGCCAGTGGGCGATGATCCGCGACTCGCTGGCGGCCGGCTGCGACGTCTACGACCTGCGCGGCATCACCCCCACCCTCGACCCGGACGACCCGCACGTCGGGCTGGTCCAGTTCAAGGTCGGCAGCGGCGGGCAGGCGGTGAGGTACGTCGGCGAGTGGGACCTGCCACTGCGGCCGATGGTCTACCGGGCCTTCGAGCTCTACATGAGGCGGCGCGGACGGTGAGCGGAGCCACGGCGTGACCGTGGCCGGCCCGGTCGGGCGGCGGCCACTCAACCACCGGTGCCTCGGGCGAGCGCGGCGGCGACCTCGTCGAGGCGCGCCCCGCGGGACGCCTTGACGAGCACCACGTCGCCGGCGCCGAGCCGGCCGCGCAGCCAGGCGACGGCCGTGGCGTTGTCGGCCAGGGTCACCGCCCGCTCTCCCGCGCCGTCGGCGATCGGCTGCGCGGCCTCGCCGACCACCGCCACCACGTCGGCCCGGGAGGCGGCGTACTCCCCGACGGCGCGGTGCTCGGCCACGCTGGCGGCGCCGAGTTCGAGCATCTCGCCGAGCACGGCGACGCGGCGCCTGCCGTCGATCGCCGCCAGCGCGTCCAGGGCGGCCCGGGTCGACTCCGGGTTGGCGTTGTAGGAGTCGTCGAGCAGCGTCACACCACCGGCGAGGTCGTGCGGTTCCATGCGCCACCTCGACAGCGCGGCGGTGGGCAGCGCCGCCGCGGCCACGTCGAGGGGGACGCCGGCCGCCAGGCCGGCGGCCGCGGCGGCCGACGCGTTGAGCGCCTGGTGGGCGCCCACGTGCGGCAGCGCGACGGGCACCGAGGCGTCGGAGGTCCGCAGCGTGAAGGACGGCCGGGCGAGCCCGTCCAGCGTCAGCCCGAGCACCCGCACGTCGGCGTGGACCGCGTGCCCGAAGGTCACCACAGGACCCTCGGTGAGCGAGCGCATCGCGACCACCCGGGGATCGTCCGCGTTGAGGACGGCGGTGCCGCCGGGCGCCAGCCCCCGCACCAGCTCGCCCTTGGCCCGGGCGATGGCCGCGCGCGACCCGAACTCGCCGAGGTGCGCCTGGCCCACGCCGAGGACGACGGCGACATCGGGCGCGACCAGGCCGGTGAGCTCGGCGATGTCGCCGACGTGGCGGGCCCCCATCTCGAGGACCAGGTACCGGGTGGCCGCGTCGGCGCGCAGCATGGTGAGCGGCACGCCGAGCTCGTTGTTGAGCGAGCCGATCGTGGCGATCGTCGGCGCCGCGCGCGAAAGAACGGCCGCCAGCAGGTCCTTGGTGCTGGTCTTCCCCTGGGAGCCGGTCAGCCCGACCACGGTCAGCCGGTCGCGCAGCCGGGCCACGACGTGGACGGCGAGCGCCTGCAACGCGGCCCGGGCGTCCTCGACGACGACGGTGGGCAGCGGGGTGCGCCTGGAGCCGAGCACGGCCACCGCGCCCGCCCGGCCGGCCTGGGCGGCGTAGTCATGACCGTCGACGCGCTCGCCGGCGAAGGCGACGAAGAGGCCGCCCGGCTCGGCCCGCCGGCCGTCGAGCACGGCCGGTGCGGTCACCGTCACGGTGCCGTCGCCCTCGACCGTCCCGCCGACGACCGAGGCGATCTCGGTGAGGCTGAGCGGAATCACGAGCGGGCGCCCTGGGGGCCGGCGGGAATCGGTTTCCGGTAGGTCATGCCTCCAGTTATGGGGGCGTGGTGTTGCGGGCACGTATGCGGGTTTCCATACGCCGACGACACGTCGCCCTTGGTAAAGGGGGCGCGCCGCGCCGCCGTATCGCCGGTATATCGAAAACCGGATACGCGGCGGCAACACCACGCTGCCTTGACTTGGGGCCATGACCCGCAGCGAACCACCCCCGGACACGGCCCGCCAGCCGACGGGAATCACGGTCTATGGATGCGAGCGGGACGAGGCCGTCCTGTTCCGAGAGATGGCGCCCCGGTTCGGCGCCGTGCCGACCATCACGGCGGCGGCGGTATCCGAAGCCAATGCCGAACTGGCACGCGGAAACCGGTGCGTCAGCGTCGACCACAGAACCCGCGTCACGAAACCCACCCTTCTCGCGCTCGGGCAGGCCGGCGTCGCGTACGTCTCCACCAGGAGCATCGGGTACGACCACATCGACGTGGCGTACGCCGAGAGCGTCGGCATCACCGTCGGAAACGTCGCCTACTCGCCCGACAGCGTCGCCGACTACACGGTGATGCTGATGCTGATGGCGGTGCGGAACGCGAAGTCCCTCGTCCGCCGCACGGATGTCCACGACTACCGACTCGACGACGCGCGCGGAAGGGAACTGCGCGACCTGACCGTCGGGGTGGTGGGAACGGGCCGCATCGGCGCCGCGGTGGTGGCCAGACTCCGGGGGTTCGGCTGCCGAGTACTGGCCCACGACAACCGCCAAAAAACCGCCGCCGACCACGTGGGTCTCGACGAGCTGTTGCGGCTGAGCGACATCGTCACGCTCCACACCCCGCTCAGCGCCGACACACACCATCTCCTGAACCGGCGGCGCATCGGGCTGATGAGGCCCGGCGCGTTCGTCATCAACACGGGGCGCGGTCCACTGCTCGACACCGAGGCCCTTGTCTCGGCACTGGAGAGCGGCAGGTTGGGCGGTGCGGCGTTGGACGTCCTCGAAGGAGAGGAAGGAATCTTCTACGCCGACCACCGGAACAAGCCGATCGAGAACAAGACCCTGCTGCGGTTGCAGGAACTTCCGAATGTGCTTGTCAGTCCGCACACCGCCTATTACACGGACCACGCCCTGAGCGACATCGTCGAACAGTCGATTGCCAACTGCCTGACATTCGAAAGTGGGAACCGGCATGGCTAGGTTGAAGATCGGGATCATTTTCGGTGGCTGCTCGGAAGAGCACCACGTCTCCGTCAAGTCCGCGCGGGAGGTCGCGCGGAACCTCGATCTCGAGAAGTACGAGCCGTTCTATGTGGGGATCACGGAGAGCGGCGCCTGGAAGCTCTGCGAAGGCCCAGGACCGAACTGGGAGAAGAGCGGCCGGCGTACGGTCGTGCTGTCACCCGACAGGAGCGTGCACGGACTGCTCGTGCTGGAGCAGGGGCGATACGGAACGATCCGGCTGGACGTCGTGTTGCCCGTGCTGCACGGCAGGCTCGGCGAGGACGGGGCGATGCAGGGCCTGTTGGAACTCGCGGGCGTCCCCTACGTGGGCTGCGACGTCCAGAGTTCCGCCCTGTGCATGGACAAGTCCCTCGCCTACACCGTCGCCAGGAGCGCGGGTATCGCCACGCCGAACTTCCGGACCGTCACGGCGGACGTGAAGGCCGAGGACGTCGACCTCGACGGGCTCAGCTACCCCGTCTTCGTGAAGCCGGCCCGTTCGGGGTCGTCCTTCGGCGTCAGCAAGGCGTCGCGAAAGGAGGAACTGCCGGGCGCGGTGGCGACCGCGCGGCAGTACGACGCGAAGGTGCTCATCGAGGAGGCCGTCGTCGGCGCGGAGGTCGGATGCGCCGTCCTGGGCGACGATCCGGACCTGATCGTGGGCGAGGTCGACCACATCGCCCTGTCTCACGGATTCTTCCGGATACACCAGGAGGACGAGCCGGAAAGCGGCTCGGAGAACTCCACGGCCATCGTGCCCGCCGATATCCCGGCGGAGTCGCGCACGCTCGTGCGGAACACCGCGAAGGCCGTCTACCGCGCCCTGGGGTGCGGCGGTCTCGCGCGGGTGGACATGTTCCTCAAGGGGGACGGGACCGTGGTCCTGAACGAGGTCAACACCTTTCCCGGCATGACCTCCTACAGCCGTTACCCGAGAATGATGGCGGCCGCCGGCCTGCCGATCTCCGAGGTGATCGACCGGGCGGTGTCGTCGGCACTGGCGGGGAAAAGCCGATGAGGGATGACTTCGTTTACGTGGACGAGGTCGTGCCCGGCATACGCTGGGACGCCAAGTACGCCACCTGGGACAACTTCACCGGCAAACCGGTGGACGGATACCTGGCGAACCGCATCGTCGGCACGAGGGCCCTGTGCGCGGCTCTGGACAGGGCGCGAGAAGAGGCGGAATCCCACGGCTTCGGCCTGCTGCTGTGGGACGGTTACCGCCCCCAACGCGCCGTGGACCGCTTTCTGCGCTGGTCGCGACAGCCGGAAGACGGCCGGACGAAGCAACGGCACTATCCGAACATCAACCGGGCCGAGATGTTCGAAAAGGGGTACGTGGCCGCCAGGTCGGGCCACAGCCGGGGGAGCACCGTCGATCTGACGCTCTACCACCTGGCCACGGGCGAACTCGCCCCCATGGGCGGCGACCACGACCTGATGGACCAGCTCTCGCATCACGGCGCCAAGGGAATCACGCGAGTCGAGGCGGAGAACCGTCGCCGGCTCTGCTCGATCATGGACGCCTGCGGTTTCACCGCGTACGACTGCGAGTGGTGGCATTACACGCTGAGAAGCGAACCGTATCCGGACACCTATTTCGACTTCCCCATCACCTAGTCGGACAGACGCCGGGAGCGCGGCGCCGACGGCCCCGTACTCCGGCGCTCCCGGCCGACACCCCGCCGCGTGGCCCGCATACGCTGCTCGTATGAGCAGTGACGAGGGTGCCGGTCGCCCGCTGGTCGCGATCCTGAGCGGGGCGGGGATCTCCACCGACTCGGGGATCCCGGACTACCGGGGGCCGTCCGGGCTGTGGCGGCGCGATCCCGACGCCGAGAAGCTGGTGACCTACGACTTCTACATGAACGACCCTGACATCCGCCGCCGTTCGTGGCTGATGCGCCGGGACAGCGCCGCCCTCACCGCCCGGCCCAACCGCGCGCACGAGGCGATCGTCGCGTTGGAGCGGGCCGGGGTGCCGGTCCGGGTGATCACCCAGAACGTGGACGGCCTGCACCAGGCGGCCGGGCTGCCGGACCGCAAGGTGCTCGAACTCCACGGCTCGGCGCGCTCGGTGCTCTGCACCCGGTGTGGCGCGCGGACCGCCACCGAGGAGGCGCTGGCCCGGGTCGCGGCCGGGGAGGACGACCCGGCGTGCCGGGAGTGCGGGGGGATCCTCAAGACGGCCACCGTGATGTTCGGGCAGAGCCTGGACCCGGAGGTGCTGGCCCAGGCCGTGACGATCGCCCGCGCCAGCGACGTGTTCGTGGCGGTGGGCAGCAGCCTCCAGGTGCAACCCGCCGCCTCGCTGGCCGGGATGGCGGCGGAGCACGGCGCCCGGCTGATCATCGTCAACGCCGAGCCGACGCCGTACGACGACGTGGCGAGCGAGGTGATCCGCGAGCCCATCGGGGAGGCGCTGCCCGCCCTGCTGGACGGTCTGGCGCGCTGAGGGCTACCGTCGGGGTGTCGCGTTGGGAGCGCTCATCAGGTCGGCGCCGAGCCGCCGCCGGCCTCACACCTCGGTTGGAGGACAGATGAGCTCTTCCCGTGCGCTTCCCCTCGTCGTCGCCCTGCTCTTGGCCGCCGTCGGCGCCCCCGCCGCCACGGCCACCCCGGCCGCCCCGGCCGCTCCGGGGCCGGCGGCCGCCGCCTGCGCCGCCGACGGGTTCTGCGAGGACTTCGAGTCCCAGACCGGCGGCCAGCCGTCCGGCCGCTGGGCCGTCACCTTCCCCGACTGCTCGGGCACCGGCACCGCCGCGGTGGACACCGCCGTGGCCCACACCGGCGGCCGCTCGGTCCGGGTCAACGGCGGGACCGGCTACTGCAACCACGTCTTCGTCCGCACCAGCCTGGCCGACGTGGCCACCGACGCGGGCCTGTACGTGCGCTTCTGGGTCCGGCACAGCGCCCCGCTGCCCACCCAGCACGTGACGTTCCTCGCCATGGAGGACGCCGCGGACAACGCCCGGGACCTGCGGATGGGCGGCCAGAACGGGGCCCTGCAGTGGAACCGTGAGTCGGACGACGCCACGCTGCCCGAGCAGAGCCCGGCCGGGGTGGCGCTGAGCGCGCCGCTCCCGGTCGGCCGGTGGGCCTGCGTCGAGTACCGGATCGCCCCCGGCGCCGGGCTGCTCGACACCTGGCTCGACGGCACCGCCGTCACCGGCCTCACCGTCGACGGCGTCCCGACGCACGACGTCGACGGGCAGTGGCTGAACCGGATCTGGCGCCCCGACCTCGTCGACCTCCGCTTCGGTTGGGAGAGTTACGGCGAGGGCGCGGACACCCTCTGGTACGACGACATCGCCGTGGGCACCACCCGGGTCGGCTGCTAGGCCGCGGCCCCGGCGGTTCCGGTGGCCGCGGCGTCAGTGGCCGCCGTGGCCACCGTCGCCGCCGTCCTCGTGGTCCGCGGACGTGCCGTCGCCGGCTCCCGCGGTGGCCGTGAACTCGGCGGTGTGGACCTCGCCCTCGTGCTTGAAGTCCAGGTAGAGCCGGTAGTCGCCGGCGCTCGGCGCGGTGGTGGAGAAGGCGATCTCGGGCCCTGGGCGCGTCGTGCCGTCGTCGGGGGCGCCCTCCGGGTGGACGTGGAGGTAGGCCAGGTCGCCGGCGCGCAGCGCGACCAGGTGGCCGTAGGCGCCGAGGTAGGGCTCCAGGTCGGTGACCGGCTCGCCGTCGCGGCTCACGGAGAGCGTGAGTTCGCTGTCCGCGCCGGCCGTCAGGTCGCCCGCCAGGGTGACGGTGTAGCCGTCGACGGTCGTGGTGCGCGTCGGCTCGGGGAGCTCGCCGGGCGTGTAGTCGCCGGTGACCGCCAGGTCGGCGCCCAGGGTGAGCGAGCCGCCCGGGTCCCCGGCCGGGGTGAAGTCGGCGAAGATCCGGTGGTCGCCGGCGCTCTCGAAGGTCAGCGGCACGCTCCAGGTGCCGTCGGCGCCGAGCTCCGGGTGCACGTGCTGGAAGCCGGAGAGGTCGCGGCGCACCACGATGAGGTGCAGGTCCTTCTCGTGGCTGGTCTCGTACGCGGTCAGCGGCTCCCCGTCGGGGCCGAGGATCCGGAACCGGAAGTCGGTGGGCTCGCCGGCGCGCGGGGGCTCGGCGAGGGGGACGAGGGTGTAGCCGCGCTCCGATATCTGCAGCCCGCCGGGCTGCTCGGCCGCCGAGTCCTCCCGCGCCGCCTCCGACGCCTCCGACTCCTCCTCGGTGGCCCCCTCCGGCGTGTCGCCGTGCGGGGCGTCGTCGTGCGCGGTGGTGGGTTCGGTGTCGACCGGGCCGACGGCGTTGCCGATGCCGAAGGCGACGCCGAAGGTCAGCGTGAGGCCGGCTCCGAAGGCGCCGACCTTGGTGATGGTCCTCATCGTGTGCCGTCCTGGTGGTGGGTGGGTGGGGGCGCCCGGTGGTCCCGGGCGCCCGTGGTCCGCTGCCGGTTCTCCGGGCTCAGTGGCAGCCGCCGCCGCCACAGCAGCTGGCGGCCGGCGCCTCGCCCTCGGGCCCGGCGACCACCTCGTAGCCGGCCTCCGCCACGGCGGCGGTGACGGCCGCGGCGTCCACCGGGCCGTCGCTGGTGACGGTCACCAGGCCGGTCTCCAGCGCCACCTCGACGCCGGTCACGCCGGGGATCCCGCCGACCTCGGCGCTGACGGAGCCGACGCAGTGTCCGCAGGTCATGCCGCTGACGGTGTAGGTGGACAGGGTCGGTGCGGTGGGTGCGGTCATGGGGATGCCTCCTTGGGGTCCGCGTCCGGTGGACGTCTCGACGGAGTACAGTAGATACCCCCTAGGGGTATCGAGTCAAGCCGATCGCGCCCCGCGCGTCCGTGGTTCGGGGGAGCGGGAGAAACGACGAGCGCCCCGCCGACGGACATGAGCCCTCGGCGGGGCGCTCGCGCCGGGAGACGCGCCGGCGGAAAGGGGGGCGTCAGCGCGCCGGCACGCCCCGGAGCGCGTCCGCCCAGGCGGAGAGCAGGCGGGCCGTCGAGCCGCCGACCGGGCCGACCGCGTCGGCCAGCGTGGCGGGGTCGGGGAGGTGTGCCGAGGCGACCGCCGCCGGCGCGGCGTCCGGCGTGTCGACGGTGCTCGAACAGACCGACAACAGGTAGTCGGGGACGCTCAGTTCGGGATCGACGCAGCCCACCAGGGGCGTGCCGACGGCGGCGACGAGCGGGAAGACCGTGCCGGGGATGCCGATCGCCGCCTCGGCGCGGGCCGAGGCGACCACCGAGGGGTCGGAGCTGATCTCGTACCGCTCCCAGAGCGAACGGTCCTCGCGTGGGTGCAGGCCGACCAGGATCCGCCGGCCCGCGGCGGCCAGCCGCTCCGCGCTCGCCAGCAGCAGCTCCGTGCCGGGCGCCGCCTCGCCCGTGGCGTCCGGGTGGGTCACGCTGGTGAGGACGAGCACGAGTCCGGCCTCCGGGCGGCGCGCCGGCAGGTCGTCGGTCTGCGGGGAGCCGACCACCCGCACCGTCCCGCGGGTGCCGAGGTAGCTCGCGAACGCCCGGCCCTCGGCGGCCGAGGACGCGGTGACCAGCCGGAGGCGCGGGCGCAGTTCGCGGGCCCGCGGCGCCTCGACAGGACGCTGGTAGGCCAACGCGGAGGCGGCGAGCGGCAGGTGCCGGAACCGGGCCGCGCACTCCGCCGGCCAGTCGCCGGCCCCGGTGACCACCAGCAGGTCGGCGCGTGGCGCGTCCGACGGCGTGGCCACCGGCACCGGGTCGCCCGGGGTGATCCCGGTGCGGTCGGGCACCAGTTGGGTCAGCCGCCAGCCACGGCGGGCGGCCTCGGCGAGCAGCGGCTTCACGTGGTAGGTGCCCCAGGGCTCGTTCGTCGCGACGAGCACCCGCGGCCGGCGGCGGGTGGCCGGCTCGGCGAACGCCGTTCCCGGGACGGCGATCCCCGCCGTCGCGCCCAGCAGCCCGCCCAGCACGGCACGGCGTGAGACTTCACGATGGATCATGTGCCGCACGCTATGGAACGAGTTCGACCCTGATGTGAACGGTGCTCGAACGGTCCGGGGCGCCCCCCAGGCGGGCCCCGGACCGCTCGACGGTGCTGACGGCCGGCCCCCCGCCTTCCGTTCCGGCCGTCCGCGGTGTGCCGGTGCCCGGCCGCGCCCCACCCCTCGTGCGCGTCTCCCCGTGCCGGGCCCCGACCGTCCGCACGGCCGGCTGGCCGTCTTCCGGTGCTACGAGCGTGCGGCGCGCGGCCCGGCCCGGGCAAGCGATCGGGCGTCCGGGACAGTCCGGCCGATGTCCGGGCAGGTCACCGTGGTGTCCGGCGGCCGACGTGGGACGACCGGCGGATGGCGAGATCCTGGATTGATCTCCGGCCCGCCCACCGTGAGGATGAGCGCATGTCAGATCAAGCGGGACCGGAGTCCGCGCGGGACCCGGCCGAGTTCGTCGCGCGCATGCGCGAGCTCAAGCGCCGGTCCGGGCTCTCCTACCGGCAGTTGGAGGAGCGCGCCGCCGCCCGTGGCGAGGTGCTGGCCCGCAGCACCATCGCCGACGGCCTACGGAAGGACACGCTGCCGCGCCCCGACGTGCTCGGGGCCTTCGTCCGCGCCTGCGGCGCCGGGCCGGACGAGACCGTGGCCTGGCTGGAGGCCCGCGACCGGCTCGCCGCCGAGCCCGTCGTCACGCGGCCCGCGCCCGGACCGGAGCACGAGACCGGGCCGGAGCACGAGACCGGGCCGGCCGCCACGCCGGACCCCGGGACACCGCGGCAGCCGTGGTGGCGCGCCACACCCCGCCGGCCGGCCCTCCTCGCCGCGGTGCTCGTGCTGCTGCTCGGCGCCGGCGCCTGGGTCCTGTGGCCCGGCGAGGAGTCGAACGAGGTCCCCGGCACCGCCTTCGACATCGGCTGGTACGAGATCAGACCGGCCAGGACCCCCGAGCTGTGCGTGACCGACGGGCGCGAGCGCACCGGCCGCTACGCCGACGCGGTGGCCGTGCAACTGCCCTGCGCCGAGATCGAGGTGCCGCGCGTCGCCCTCCGCCCGGCCGACGAGGACGGTTCGACCTACATCGAGTGGCACCACCCCGAGGAGGGCCGCGGCTGCCTGACCGTGCTGCGCACCGGCTCCGGCACCGGCCTGCTGGAGCCGCGCGACGACTGCGCGGGGATGGACATACCCGGGCAGTTCTTCCGCTTCGAGCCGGTCCCCGAGACCCCCGACACCTACCGCGTCCACACCGACGGTTCCGAGGAGTGCCTCGGCATCCTGGACGACGAGGAGGTGGCGGGCGCCGAGGTCGTGGAGACCCCCTGCGCCGACGAGCCGGCCCAACAATTCGTGGTGGTCGCCACCGGCGAGACCGACACCGTGCCCACCCCGGGCGGCTGACGAACCGGCCCGACGGCGTTCCGGCGGGGACGCGACCTCACGCGAACGCCGGGATCACGTGCTCGCCGTACGCGTCGACCACCGACGTCCGCGCGTCGTGCATCGCGTACAGCGCGAACTGGTCGGCGCCGGCCTCCCGCAGCCGCCGCAGCTTGGCCACGTGCGCCTCGGCCGGCCCGACCAGGCAGAACCGGTCCACGATCTCGTCCGGCACGAAGGCGGCGTCCGGGTTGCCGGCCCGGCCGTGGTGCGCGTAGTCGTAGCCCCGCCGACCCGCCACATAGGCGGTCAACTCGGCGGGCACCGACGCCGGATCCGTGCCGTAGCGGGCCACCAGGTCGGCCACGTGGTTGCCCACCATGCCGCCGAACCAGCGGCACTGCTCCCTGGCGTGGGCCAACGCGGCGGGCGAGTCGTCCGCCGTCACATACGCCGGGGCCGCGACGCACACGGTGATCGCGGCCGGGTCGCGCCCCGCGGCGGCCGCGGCCGCCCGGACGGCGCGCACCATCCAGGCCGTCAGGTCCACGTCGGCCAGCTGCAGGATGAAGCCGTCTGCCCGCTGCCCGGCGAGCGCCAGCGCCCGCGGTCCGTAGGCGGCCATCCACACCGGCAGCCGGCCGCCCCGCACCCATGCCAGGCGCAGCGGCACGCCGTCCACCACGGCCTCCCGGCCCTCCGCCAGGTCGCGGATGGCGTCGATCGCCTCCCCGAGCCTGGCCAGCGTGTCCGGCCTGCGGCCGGCCACCCGCTGCGCCGAGTCCCCGCGGCCGATCCCGCAGACGGTGCGGTCGCCGAACATCTCGTTGAGCGTGGCGAAGGTCGACGCCGTGACCTCCCAAGCGCGGGTGGTCGGGTTGGTCACCATCGGGCCGACGACCAGCCGCTCCGTCCTGGCGAGGATCTGGCTGTGGATGACGAACGGCTCCTGCCACAGCACGGCCGAGTCGAACGTCCACCCGTACCGGAAGCCGGCCCGCTCGGCCCGGCACATCAGCGCCACCACGTCGGCGGCCGGCGGATCCGTCTGCAGGACGAGCCCGAACTCCATCCGCACCCTCCTCAGTTCACGTACTGACAGGTGGCGCGCGGCAGGAAGACGCCATGGCCGGCCCGGCCGGTGAACCGGCGCCCGTCGATGACGAATCGGCCGCGCGACAGGACCGTCTCGACCCGACCGGTGACCCGCAGGCCCTCGTAGGCGGAGTAGTCCACGTTCATGTGGTGGGTGGCGGCGGAGATCGTCTGCTCCGCCCTCGGGTCGTACACCACGACGTCGGCGTCCGAGCCGGGGGCGATCGTGCCCTTGCGCCCGTAGAGCCCGAACATCCTGGCCGGCGCCGCGCAGGCCAGCTCGATCCACCGGCGCCGCGAGACGCGACCGTCCACCACGGCCTGGTGCAGCAGGTCCATCCGGTGCTCGACGCCCGGCAGACCGTTGGGGATCCGCGAGAAGTCGCCCCGCCCCAACTCCTTCTGCCCGACGAAGCAGAACGGGCAGTGGTCCGTCGACACCACCTGGAGGTCGTCGGTGCGCAGCGCCCGCCACAGCGCCGCCTGGTGCTCGCGCGGCCGAAGCGGCGTGCTGCACACGTACTTGGCCCCCTCGAAGCCGGGCCCGGCCAGTTTCTCGTCCGACAGGAACAGGTACTGCGGGCAGGTCTCCCCGAACACCGGCAGCCCCTCGTCCCGCGCCCGGGCCAGCTCGGCCACCGCCTCCCGCGCCGACACATGCACCACGTACAGCGGCGCGTCCCCCGCCACCCGCGCCAACTGGATCGCCCGGTGCGTCGCCTCCGACTCCAACAGCGCCCGCCGCACCTCCCCGTGGTACCGCGGCTCCGTCCGCCCGGCCGCCAGCGCCTGCTCCACCAGCACGTCGATCGCGATCCCGTTCTCGGCGTGCACCATGACCAACCCGCCGTTGCCGGCCGCGCGTTGCATGGCCCGCAGGATCCGCCCGTCGTCGCTGAGGAAGACCCCGGGATAGGCCATGAACAACTTGAACGAGGTGACGCCCTCGTCGACCAGCCGGTCCATCTCCCGGAGCGAGCTCTCGGTCACGTCCGACACGATCACGTGGAACGCGTAGTCCACCGCGCACCCGCCGGCCGCCCGGCCCAACCAGCCGTCGAGCGCCTCCCGCAGCGCCCGCCCCCGCTCCTGCACGGCGAAGTCCACGATCGTGGTCGTCCCACCCCAGGCGGCGGCCACGGTCCCCGTCTCGAACGTGTCGGAGGCGACCGTGGCACCGAACGGCAGCTCCATGTGGGTGTGCGCGTCCACCCCACCGGGGATCACGTACTTCCCGCTCGCGTCGACGACCCGCCCGGCGGTCCAGCCCTCGGCCTCGACGCTGCCGCTGGCCGCGAGCGCGACGACCTTCTCGCCCTCCACCAGCACATCGGCCTCGACCTCGTCGGCGGCCGTGACGACGAGCCCACCCCGGATGACGATGCGTCCCACGAGCCTCATTCCCTGCCGACGCGTCACAGTTGGGAGACGACGATAGGTGTCCGTTGCGGAGAGTCGCAATGCGGTGACCGAGAATGACCGATGTTGGGCGGGCCGCCCATGAACCTGCCGCTACCTGCCCCCACGGGCGAGCGGACGGCGATGTGGTGGAGGGATCGGCTCGGCGGGGAGTGGCAATCCGCCCTGGACGAACTGGCTCGGCCGCGGGCGGCAACGGTCGGCCGCGGTCGACTCCGCTTCGACGAGATCGGAATCCAGGGTGCACCGGCGGCTTGTGGGGCAGCGGAAGTAGACGGAGTTGTACGGGGCGACGCGGAACTCGATGGTGGAGTTGCTGTACACGGTGTCGCAGACCTCGGAGCCGACCATGAAGGTTCGGTGGCCGTGGGCTGTGCGCCTTCTTCCGGTTCCCGGGCGGTCAGGGGCATTTCGGAGGGCTTAGGGGGCCGGCGGAGCGGCGGGCACGGGGGCGATTACCCTGCGTTGATGTTTTCTCAGCTGTCCGTGGCGGCGGGGTGTTGTCGTGGGAAGACTCCTTTCGACTCCGTCCCCCACGCGGGCCCTCCACCAAGGAGAGAGCCCCACCGGGCGTAGCTGTCGGGCGGGCCCACGGCCCGTGACCCGCCAGTCTTCCTTCTCCAGGCTGCAGGGCGCCACGGCCGGTCAGCCGGTTACCCGAGGTCGAGGACTGCTTTGCCATGGAGGCGGCCATCGAGCAGAAGCTGTACCGCCTCGGCGTGGCGCGTCCAGGGGCCGCGCCAGCTGATGCTCGGGTGGAGGCGGCCCGTGGCGATCTCGCCGGCCAGCCAGGTCAGGTCTGCCGAGAAGTCGGTGGTGGGGTCGCCGGTGAGGAAGAAGCTGTGGATCGACCGGCCGTACGGTCCCTCGGCGCCCAGCAGGGTATCCGTTGACAGCATCACATCGGCCTCGGAGGAGCGGCCCACGCAGAAGAGCGTGCCGCCGGCCGACAGGGAGGCGAAGGCATCGACGAGGTACTGTCCGCCGACATTGTCGACAACCGCCGACACGGGCTGCCGCACGGCGGCCGGCTCAGAGTGGACCTCCTGGGCGCCCAGGTTTCGCAGACCATCCGCCTGGGCGGGGCTCCGGCTGATGGCGACGACGTGCGCGCCCGCGCGGGCGGCCAACTGGACGGCATAGCGGCCGACACCACCGGAAGCACCGGTGACCATCACCCGGCGGCCGAGAAGCGATCCCATCCGGCGCAGCACACGCAGGGCGCTCAGCCCCGCTACGGGGATGGTGCTCAGCGCACCGGGATCGGCGTTCTCCGGCGCGGTTCCGAGCAGATTGGCCGGTGTGGCCCGCAGCTCGGCCCAGCCGGCCTGGCCGACGGTGACGACTCTGGTTCCCTCGGCCGGACCCGATCCGTCGGCGGCCTGCTGGATGACCACGCCGGCCGCGTCCCAGCCGAGCTGGGTGCCATTCGGCGTCTCGGGCCGGATCGCTTGGTAGACCTCACCGGAGTTGAGCGAGACCGCCTCGACCCGTACGAGCGTCTCGTGTGCGGTGGGCCGGGGAACGGGGACGTCGGTCAGTGACAGGTGTCCGGGTGCGGTGTGATCGACGACAAGCGCGCGCACAAGGGGATCCTTCACGCGAATTCGCCTCGTCCAACACAGATCGGCCCACCACGAGCAGCGACAGAAGCGAGCCGCGGCCAAGCGCGCCCCGAGAACACAACACGCCCCCGGTGCGTCCGAGTGCGGGCCTCCTTCCGCTGCGCGGGAGTTCGGCTTCTCGAGATGGCGGGACGTCAGGTGCGGTGCCGCACGGGTTCGTGTGAGCTTTTCCTCAGACCTCGCCGACATGCGTAGGCGGGGCTCGCGCTGGGCCGGCTCTGCGTCAGCCGCTTCGTGCCCTGCTCAACTGGAGGCGGATATCGTCGGCCTCCGGCAACTTGCTGGCCAATGCTGCGGCCAGTCCGCGCTCCCAGTGGTTGATCGCGTCCTTCTGGGCGCCTCGGAGGGTTGCGATCCTGGCCAGTCCGCTGTGTGCGGTCGCCGCCTTGAAGGTCTGCCCACTGCGCTCGCTGATGAGGAGGACTGACTCGAAGCACCGAGCTGCCTCCTCGAGCTCGCCCTGGGCGAGATGGGCCCGGCCGAGCACATTCTGGGCATGGCTCTCGATGTCCTGATTGTTGATCTTTCGCGCCAGCGACAGGGCGTCACGGGAGTGGCGCATCGCCTCCGCCGGATTTCCTCGTGCGAGCAGGCAGTCCGCGAGCATGTAACGTCCACGGCCCTCCCCCTCCTTGCTGCCGATCTCTCTGTTCAGGGTGAGCCCGTGGTTGAGGTAGTCCATGGCCGTGTCCAGTTCACCGATCTTGGTGTGTACCCAGCCAAGGTTGATCAGCGCCAGCGCCGCAGTGCTGCGGTTGTCGGAGCGCTCACTCAGGTCCAGCATCTGGTTGAAATGCTCGCGGGCCTCCTCGTACCGGCCCAGCTGGGTGTGCGCCACGCCGAGGTTTCCCAGGGTGATCGCCCGGTCCCGCTCCGATCTGCCGTCGCCTAGCAGGTCGGTGACCTCGCTCAGCGCGGCGATCGCGTCGGCGTACTGCCCCATCCGGATGTGTGCGACGCCGATGTTGTTCAGGAAGCGGCCGACGCCGGGCTGATTGCCGCGACGCCGCTCGATCGCCAGTCCGTCGCGCAGCGTCGCCAGAGCATCGGCGAGGCGGCCCACGGAGATGTGGGCGAAGCCCAGGCTCCGCAGCACCATGGCCTGCGCCTCCGCGTCGTCCGCGCTCCGGGCTGCTTCCAGCCCCAGCTCGTAGCCGTCGAGTGCCTCGTCCACGTAGCCCTGCCTCAGCAGGCAGGAGCTGAGGACGAGGGACAGCTGCCAGGCTTCGCGTAACAGTCCTCGGTCCCGGGCCTGGCCGATGAGCGGCAGGAAGGTGCGATGTCCGATGGCCACGGTGGACCTCGCGTCGGCCACGGTGCGCAGCGTGGGTAGCGTGGCCGGAGCCGCGGAGTCGAGTGGGGCCAGGTGCCTGCCGGGGTCCACCAGCTGCTCGATGGCATGCCCCAGTCGCAGGTAGTGTTCGCTGAGCCGTTGGAAGGCCCTCCGTTGGTGGCTCGCGGACTCGTGCCGTTCCAGGAGCGACCTGGCGTAGTGCAGCACCAGAT
Organism: Streptomyces millisiae; assembly: GCF_031845425.1. Taxonomy (NCBI): domain Bacteria; kingdom Bacillati; phylum Actinomycetota; class Actinomycetes; order Kitasatosporales; family Streptomycetaceae; genus Streptomyces; species Streptomyces millisiae. Next base: position 120,289 of record NZ_JAVREM010000010.1, on the reverse strand, counting down.
CGTGCAGATGGTAGCGACCCGCCGAACGCTGCGTCAGCAGATGCGCGTCGAGGAGCGCTTCCAGCAGGTCCTCGCTGTGCGCCAGAGGTAGGTCGAGCAACGCTGCCGCGTCGTGGTGGCCGAAGTCAGGTCCCGGGAGGAGGCTCAGCAGCCGGAAGGGTCCCCGCTGGTCGTCGGGCAGCTGCTGGTAGGAGACGTGGAACGCCGCCAGGGCGCCGCGGTCGCCCAGCGACAGCTCGTGTATTCGCCGTCGTTCGTCGCGCAGTCGGTACGCCAGGTCGGCCACGCGCCAGGCGGGCCGGTGTCGCAACCGGGAGGCGGCGATGCGGATGGTCAACGGCAACAGGCCGCACAACCTGACAACCTCACCGACCAACGCCGGTTCGCGCGCGCCGCGGTCAGGGCCGGCCACCCTGGTGAAGAGGTCGACCGCGTCGTCGTGGGGCAGTGGATCCAGCGAGAGGGACTGCGCTCCCTCCAGCGTGGCGAGTCGTCGCCGGCTGGTGATCAGGACCACCGAGCCGGGGGTGCCAGGAAGGAGCGGGCGGATTTGAGCCTCGCTCGCGGCGTTGTCAAGGACCAGCAACACGCGCCGGCCGGCCAGCGCGGAGCGCCAGGCGCCGACCCGCGCCTCGTAGTTCTGGGGGATGAGCTCCGGGGGCGTGCCGAGGTGGAGCAGGAACAGCTCGAGGGCGGCCGCCGGGGTCAGTGCTCGCTGACCGGGGGTATGCCCGCGCAGGTCGACGAAGAACCTTCCGTCCGGGTAGCGGTCGCCTATCAGGTGGGCGACCCGCACGGCCAGGGTGGTCTTCCCGACGCCGGCCATGCCGTCCAGCGTTACCACGGAGACCGCGGTGGCAGGGGCGCCGTCAACCATGGCGACCACCTGGCTGGTCTCATCGATGCGTCCGGTGAAGTCGGCGAGGTCGTGTGGCAGGAGGTACGGTGCGGCGTGCGGCTGGGGGGTCGGCGCGGCCTCGGCCGGTGCTGGCCAACCGTCCGCAGTTGGCTGCCGGGGCTCGGGACGGTTGGCGGGTGACACCGTCAGCACTGTCTCCGGGGCGCCCCTCAGTACCTGCTGATGCGCCGTGCGCAGCGCGGGCCCGGGATCGAGCCCCAGCTCGTCGGCGAGTGCCTGCCGGATGCGGTCGTACGCCGCCAGTGCATCCTGTTGCCGTTCCGCCCGGCACAAAGCGATCATCAGCTGTCGCGCGAAGCCCTCGTGCAGCGGATGCTCGGCGCACAGTCCCTTCAACTCGGCGACCAGACCCGCCCCTTCGCCCTCCGCCAACCGCAGATCCGTCAGTCCTTCGACGGCCGCCAAACGCTCTTCGTGGAGCCGGGCGGCCGTCGCGTCGAACACCTGGCCCGACAGACCGGCGAACGCGGGACCGCGCCAGAGACCGAGGGCCGACGTCAGTGTCTGGATGGCGTCCCGGCTGAGCCCTCGTTCGCGCTGCCGCTTCGCTGACTCGACGGCATGGGTGAAGCGATGACAGTCGATCTGTTCCTGGGCGACCATGGCCAGGTAGCCGGTTCCCCTGCGGACAACCAGGTCGCGGAGCGGAGCGACGGAACGCCGCAGCGCGGCAACGGCGTTGTTCACCTGTCGACGCCCCGTGGGCGGCGGACCGCCGTCCCACAGGGCGTCGACCAAGGCGTCCGGCGTCAGGACACGGCCGGGGCTCAGCAGCAGCACGGCGAGGAGCCGCTGCTGCCTGGGCCCGGGCACAGCGTGTCGGCGACCACCAGCCCACAGTTCCATTGGGCCGAGAAGCCTGAACTCCAACCGGTCCGCCGCGACGTGCGCAATGTGGCTGCTACCTCGCATCCCAGCAGTGTCCACCACTCAGGGACATATGTCGGCGCAGGACACGTTCCTACCGTCTGCCGCCCCCGCGAACCGGGTTGAGCTCCACGTCAGTCCGGGCAGATCATGAGCGGCCCACAGCCGGCGATCACCTCCGTCGCCGGTCCGTCGGACGCCACGGCCGGCGCGGTGACGGTGACCAGAGCCACCGCCGTCAGCGCCAAGACGGCGCAGAGTGTGGCAATTCGCCTCAGTCGCATGATGGTTTCCCCTCCTGGGTGACGGGTCCTTCGTTCGGAACGGACCTCGTGTACGGCTCGTTCGTGAGCATCACTCTCCAGCCGACCTGCATCCGTTCTGCATCCGCCGTGCATCACACCGACTTCCGGGGACGCTGGGGCGCAGGTGGTCGCCGAGGCCGGGTCCGTGCGGCCCGGATGCCGCGTCTCGGGAAACTGAAGGTCGCCGTTCCCAGGAGAGTGCATGCGGAGCTCGTCATGAACAACTTCGGCAGAAGACTCAGGGCACTACGCGAGACGCGCGGTATGACTCAGCGGCAGTTGGCTGAACTGTCCATGGTGAGCATCCGGGCGATCCGGGATCTGGAGTCCGGGCGGGTGAGCAAGCCACAGCGGCACACGGTGCGGCTGCTCGCTGAGGGACTGCGGCTGCCGGCGGCAGAACGTGTCCGCCTCGACAGCCTGACGGGCCACGCGGGGCCCTGGACGGAGCAGGAGCCCGAGGTGGCACCGGAGCTCTCCCCGCCGCCCAGTCCGCTCGACGGGCTCATCGGCAGGAGCCGGGAGACCACGTTGCTGCGGGAACTGCTCTCAAGCGGCGAGGAACGCTTGATCGGCCTCACCGGTCTGGCTGGCGTGGGCAAGACCCGACTGGCCCAGGAGGTGGCCAACGACGCTGCCCGGGAGTCGAAAGCGGGCCGCGGCACGGTGGTGCTGTGGCGGGGCACGGCGGAGACCCAGTCACCCGGTCCTGTGCCGGGAGACCCAGCCGGGACGGTTCGGGACCGCGTCCGCCTCGGACTTGACGCCCTGTGCGGGATCGGTGAGCCGGACATGGAGGAACTGAGGCGGCTGATAGGTCGTTGGCCTACCTTGATCGTGCTCGATGGACAGGACCTGGTGCGGACAGCGGTCGGGCGACTCGTCGAGCTGGTCGGCAACTGCCCCGGGTTGCGTGTCCTGTACACGGCCCGGCGGCCGGCCGAGGTTCCGGGCGAGCTGGTCGTGGCGATACGCCCGCTGGATGTTCCCGAGGACGGCGCTTCTCCGGGGCCGGGCACAGCTGGCAGCTCCGGGAGGTCGCACGGGAGTGGCGGCTGGACCGAGATCTCCTCGGTGCGGCTGTTGTCGCGACACATCCGAAGGTATCGGCCGGACTTCAGGCCGGACCGCACCAGCAGTGCGGCCGTCGCGGCAGTCTGTCGAGGGCTGGATGGTATTCCTCGGGCCATCCAGGTCGCGGCGCCCTATTTCCTCGCGCACGAACCGGAGACCATGCTGCGGCGGCTGCCCTCCCTGGTCGGCGACGTGCTGGTCGAGGGAGGCATCGATCTGGAGGGCGCGGTGCGGCGGCTGGGGCATGAGGAGGCCGCACTACTTGACCACATGTCACTGGGGAACAGGTGGTGGTCGGTGGGCGAGGTGGCCGAGGCGGTGGGCATGCCGTTGAGTGCCGGCGCTCGGGCGGCACACAGTCTGCTGGCGCGTGGCCTGGTGACGTCCGGCACCAGTGTCCTCGGCACTCGATTCCGCGTATTGGAGACGGTACGCGCGCACCGCACCGGCAGAATACATGGGGAAGCCGCGGAAAAGTCTGCCGCCTCTTCTGCCGGTGGCACTGCCGCTGTCAGGCGTTTTTCCGCATAGGGTCGTTCGCAAGGCGTCTCGTCTTGGAGGTTCCATCGTGCGGGTGCTCGGGTTCAGTGGAATGCATGGGAGTGTCGCGTTCAAGCGACGTGAAATGCCCGATCTCGACTCCCGGCACTATCGGATAGTGCAGGGGCTGGACGCGGCGGCGGCACTGGTCGACGACCGGGGCGTGGTGGCCGCTGCGGCGGAAGAACGTTTCACCGGAGAGAAGGCGACCGGGGAGTTTCCCCTGGAGGCCATCTCCTTCTGTCTGGAACGCGGCGGCATCACGATGTCTGAAGTGGATCGGATCGCCTTCGGCTTCGACTATCGGCCGACGGAAGTTCATGAGGTCAGTGACCATACCAGGCGGCGATTCCGTGAGGTGTATTCGGCGGACGTCAGAATAGCGCTGCTGAACGCCCATTGGCCCGGCCTGGACTGGGGCGAGATCTTTGTGCCGGTTCCGCACCACCATGCCCACGCGGCGAGTTCCTACTACCTCAGTGGTTTTGAGGAGGCGCTGGTACTGGTCGCCGACGGCATGGGCGAAACGGAGAGCATGACCGTGTTCCGAGCCGCGGGCGACGACCTGTCGGTGCTGCGGCAGGTGCCGGCGCTGCACTCGCTGGGGACGCTCTACGGCGTCGTCACGCTCTACCTCGGCTTCGACTTCGCGATGGACGAGTACAAGGTCATGGGGCTCGCGCCGTACGGTGACCGGACCCGCTACGCGCGAGAGCTGGAACGGCTGGTTCGGCTGGGGGAGCGGGGGCGCTACACGGTTCCCCTGCTGGGCGAGAACCGCGGCTGGCTGGAGAACGAGACCCAGGCCGGAGCGCTACGGGCGCTGACCGAGCTCTTCGGCGCTCCCCGGTCGCCCGGCGCGCCGGTGGAGCAGCGGCACATGGATGTCGCGGCGGCGGCGCAGGCCGTGTTGGAACGAACCCTGCTTCACGTGGTGCGGCACTTCACGGAGGAGACGGGGCTGCGGAAGCTCTGCCTGGCCGGTGGAGTGGCGTTGAACTGCGCCGCCAATGGTCTGCTCGCTCGCAGTGGGCTGGTCGAGCGGATGTTCGTCCAGCCCGCCTCCGGGGACGACGGGACCGCGCTGGGCGCGGCACTCTACGCGCGTGCGCAGAACGGTCTCGCACACCGGAGCCGTATGGGCATGCCGTACTGGGGGCCGGCGTTCAGCAACGAACAGATCCTCAAGGCCGTGGAGAGCACACCCGGTTGCTCGGCGCGCGGAGCCTCCCCGGTTGAGGTCGTCAACGAGACCGCACGCCACATATCCGAGGGGCGCGTGGTGGCCTGGTTCCAGGGGGCCATGGAGTTCGGGCCACGTGCACTGGGCAATCGAAGCATTCTGGCCGACCCACGTGACGCTGGAATGCGGGATCATCTCAACGCGGTGGTGAAACAGCGCGAGGATTTCCGGCCCTTCGCCCCAGTGGTGCGACACGAAGATGTTCACCGCCTGTTCGACGTGGTGGCGGGCGCCGAAGAGCAGTACGCACACATGCTGTTTGTTGCCCAGGTGAAGGAAGAATTCCGCGAGAAACTCCCGGCCGTGACACATGTGGACGGAACCGCCCGGGTCCAGGTGGTACGCCGAGAGGACAATGAACGTCTGTGGGAACTTATTCGCGTCTTCGGTGAGCTCAGTGGCGTTCCGGTGTTGCTCAACACTTCCTTCAACCTCCGCGGCCAACCCGTGATTAGAGACCCCGACACCGCGCTGAGGACATTCCTGCGTTCCGAGCTTGACCACTTGGTCATGGGAGATTATCTGGTGGCACGCCATGCCCACTGATTCCTCCTTCTCGACCCTCAGCCTGCCTGGAGACCTCCCGGAACCGGTTGTGCCGCGGTTCTTCCGAGCCGTTCGCGAAATATCCTGTCCCGAGGCGTCGGCGCTGCCGCTGACGGCTGGACTCGTGGCGGTGTTTGCCGGCTACACCGGCCACGCGGAATTCGTTGTCGGCGACCGCCACTTCCGAGTCACTCCTGATACCACGGTCGGCGAACTCGCCCAGCAGGCCGGGCGCCGAGCCGACCGCGAGATCACCCTGGGCCCCTGGCTCACCTTACGGTCCGGCGTTGACTCACTCAGCGCTGAATACGAGACTGACCGCTACTCACCTGCCCTCATCGAAGGTCTGTTGACCGACGTGCGCCGGGTGCTGGGCACATCAGGACCCACCACCGTCGCCGAGCTCGGCATCCGCCCGCTGGCCCTGGCCCACGTGCCGGCCGCCGCGCAGGCCGCCCCGGCCGCCAAGGTTCCACCGGAAGGGGCCCTGGAACAGGCCATCGCCGAGGTGTGGTCCCAGGTCATCGAGCTGATCGCCCCGGAGGAGATCGGCCGAGACGACAACTTCTTCGCCCTTGGAGGGCACTCCCTCGCGGCGATCCGTGCCGCCAACCGACTGAGCGAACGGTACGGGGTGGACCTGCCCAAGGAACTGATCAGCTTCGCACCCACCCCACGGGAGGCGGCCCAAGCGATCGCCGCGGCCATCGAGGCAGGCCGGCCGTGCCAGGGCTTCGCCCCACTGGCCGCGGATGCCCCGGTGCCCCACTCGGAAGAAACCCCGCTGCCTCTCGCCCCTGCCCAGGAGGCGATATGGCTCTTCGAGCAGTGGCAGCCGGATACGGCGGCGTACCACGTGCCATGGGCCATCGAGCTCACCGGTGCTCTGGAACCGGACCGGCTCCGCCGCGCACTGGAGGCCGTGATCGAGCGGCACGCGGTGCTCCGCACCGGGATCGTCGCCGGAGACGACGGCTCCCCCGAGGCGGTTGTCGTCCCTCACGCGGCACTGCCCTGGGCGGTACACGGGCTGGCCCGTGGGGGAGCGGCCGGGTCCGAGACCGGCTTGGCCGCCGAGGCGCTGATGGCCCGCCTGATCAGCGAGACCTTCGACCTCTCGCGGCCGCCGCTGCTCCGCGCCGATCTGCTGTGCCTCGCCCCCGACCATCACGTGCTTTTGCTGACCTTCCACCACCTCACCCTGGACGGCGGTTCGCTCGAGTATCTGCTCCGCGACCTGGCCATGGCCTACGAGGGGTGCGAACTCACCCCGCTGCCACTGCAGTTCCAAGACGTGGCCACCTGGCAGCGCCGCGCGGCTGGGGCTGAGCGCACCGCCGCGGCGCGGGCATACTGGCGCCAGGAGCTTGAGGGGGCGCCCGGCCCCGTCGCACTCCCCGGAGCCAGGGAACGCACCTCTCTGCCGGACCACGTCGGGGACAGCGTCGGGGCCGTTCTCGACGAAGCGCAGACCGGGGCGATCCGCGCACTGGCCCGGCGCCTCGGTGTCACTCCCTTCGCGGTCCTCTTCACCGCCTTCCAGGTGCTGCTGCGGCGGCTGACCGGCCAGCACGACCTGGTGCTCGGCACCGCGGTAACCACCCGGGACCACGCGGAGTGCGAAGGGCTGATCGGGCCGTTCTTCAACACCTTGCCGGTGCGGACCCACGCCTCGGAAGGCACCCCCTTCGCGGAGCAGGCGCGGCAGAGCCAAGAACGGATTTCAGCGGCCTTGGCCTGGAAGGACATCCCTTTCCACACCCTGTGGGCGGGACGTGGCCTCGACCGCGAACCGGTGTACCGCATGCTCTTCGAGCTCAGTCAGCCCCCGCGGGTGCCGCCGCCGGCAGGTCTGGAGTGGAACTACCGCCTGCTCAGCCCGCCCGCGGCCAAGCTTGACCTCATCTTCAGCGTCACGGACCACGGATCCGCCCTCGAAGTCCAGGCCACATATGCCACCGACCGCTACGACCGGGCCACCGCGGAGCGGGTGGTGAGCGGCTATCGGGAGGTGCTGGCCGCCGCCTGTCCTGACCCGTTGCGCGACCTGCTGCGTCGGCTCTGGGCGGAGGTACTCTCCGTCCCCGCCGAACAGATCCACCCCTCCAGCGACTTCTTCGGCCTGGGTGGGCGTTCTCTGGACGCGGTACGGCTCAGCTCGCGTCTGCGGAGGACGCTGCGGGTCGCGGTGCCAGCCGCGCAGCTCTTCCGCGCCGCCGGGTTCGACTCCCTGATCGATGTCATTCGCCACCACGCCACCGACCTGGACGCGCTGTACCGTCGCGCATCCCTCGCGCTGAGTGCCTGGGATCTGCCGGCGAATGAGCGTCAAGCGCTGATCGAAAGGCGGGACCATGTCTGAACGCCAGGAAAACGAAGGCACGTTTGACGACGAGGAACTCCGTGCGTTCCTGCTGGAGGAGGCCGCGGCGCAGCCCGTGGCGCCGGGCGGCCCCGTGAACGGCGCGACGCCGCTCTCCTTCGCACAGCGAAGCATATGGTTCTTCGAGCAGTGGAAACCGGGTACGCCCACCTACAACGTCGGCAGTGCCTTCGCCGTCACCGGCCCGCTGGACGCCCGGCTCCTGGAGCAGGCGATGGAACGGGTGGTGCGCCGCCACCCGGCCCTGCGTACCGGGTTCGCCTCCCGCGACGGCCACGTCGTTCAGGTCGTGCACCCCGACTCCGTGGTGCCGTTCCGGCATCGGGACCTGTCCGGGGCGGCCCACGAGGACAGAGCGGTCGAGGCCCGGGCCCTTGCCGAGGAGGAAGTGCGGCGGCCGTTCGAACTGGACCAGGGCCGGCCGCTGCGTGCGCTGCTCCTACGACTGGCCGAGGACAGCCATCTGCTGGTGCTGACCGTGCACCACATCGTCTGCGACGGGCTGTCGACGGGGGTCGTCCTGCGCGACCTCGCGCGCTCCTACGAGGCACTGATCAGCGGGCGGGACGGCGCGCTGCCCACCGCCCCCGGCTACCCCGAGTTCGCCGCCTGGGAGCGGGAACGATGGGAGTCGGGTACCGGGGCGGACGGCCTCGACCACTGGCTGCGCCGGCTCGACGGGGCACCCGAGGTCACCCAGCTGCCGCACGCCGGCCCCCGCCCCGCGGAACAGACCTTCGCCGGCGAGACGTTGCTGGTCGAGGTGGAGGAACGGCTGAGCCAGCTGCTTGGCGAGCGGTCCGCCACGCTGCGGGTCACCCCCTTCATCCTGCTGTACTCCGCCTTCGCCGCCTTCGTCGCCCGGTACACCTCGCAGGAGGACATCGTCCTCGGCACCCCGATGGCGATTCGGCACGGCGCCGACTCGGGGCTGAACCTCGACGAGACGGTCGGCCCGTTGATCAACACCCTGCCGCTGCGCACCGATCTGACCGGTGACCCCCGGTTCCGGGAGCTCCTCGACCGGGTCAGGGACACCGTGGCCGACGCCCAAGAGCACGCCGAGGTGCCGTTCGAGCGGATCTCCGAGGCGGTGCGGCGTGGGCAGCGGGAGCTCAGCCACCATCCCGTGTTCCAGGTGGTGTTCGGCGTGCAGGAGGAACCTGCCGCGGGCCACCGGTTGGGTGAGGCCGTACTCACCCCCGAACCCGTCGATCGGGCCACCGCGAAGTTCGACATGACCTGGAACGTCATCATCGGCGCCACCACCAGGATCGAGCTCGAGTACAACACCGACCTCTACACCCGCGCCGAGGTCGAGTCGATGGCGGCCTCCTACCTGGTGTTGCTCGACGCCTTCCTCGACGCCCCGGACACCCGGATCGGGCGGGTTGCCCTGGTCGAGCCCGCCACCCGCGCGCCCGTTCTCCGCCGCCGCCCCGGTCGGGACGACGACTCGTGTCTGCACCAGCGCGTGGCCCGGTGGGCCGAACGAACCCCCGACGCCATCGCGGTGTCCGACGGCGAACTGCGGCTGACCTATGCCGACCTCGACGCGCGCGCCACGGACCTGTCGGGTCGACTGTGGAACGCGGGGGTGCGACCGGGGGAGTTGGTGGGCCTGGCGCTGCCCCGCGGCGCCGACCTGGTGGTCAGCGTGCTGGCAGTGCTCAAGGCCGGAGCGGCCTACGTTCCACTGGACCCGGAGTACCCGGCCAAGCGGCTGGACTTCCTCCGCGCCGATGCGGAACTCTCCGTGGTGATCTCCCGAAGCGCCGTGCTCGACCGACTGCCCGGCGAGGGCTGGCACGTCATCGACCTCGACGCTTCCGACCAACCCGCGCAGCGCTGGCCGGGGCCCGACGCCGGCTCGCCGGACAGCCTGGCCTACGTCATCTACACCTCGGGCTCCACCGGCAAGCCCAAGGGCGTCGCGGTCACCCACCGCAACGTCAGTCGGCTGTTCACCGCCGTCGAGGAGTGGAACGCCTTCGACTCCTCCGACGTCTGGCCGCTCTTCCATTCGTACGCCTTCGACTTCTCCGTCTGGGAAATGTGGGGCGCGCTACTGCACGGGGGCCGCCTGGTCATCGTCGACGACCTCGTCAGTCGCTCGCCGCACGACCTGTTGGAGCTCTTGGCCCGCGAGCGCGTCACGGTGCTCAGCCAGACGCCTTCGGCCTTCCGCGCCCTGGAGGCCGCCGAGGCCGATTCCTCCGTCGAACTCGACCTGCGGTTGGTGATCTTCGGCGGCGAGGCGCTCGACATGGCCAGCGTGGGCCGCTGGTTCGCCCGGCACGGCGACGCCGCACCGCGACTGGTCAACATGTACGGCATCACCGAGACCACCGTGCACTCCACCTTCCACCCGCTCACCGAGGCCGACGCCGTCGGCGGTGCCAGCCCGATCGGGGTGCCACTTCCCGACCTGGCCATCTATGTCCTCGACCGGTGGGGCAACATCGCCCCACCGGGCGTGGTGGGCGAGATCCACGTCGCGGGCGGCGGCGTGGCGACGGGTTACCTGCGCCGGCCGGGACTCACCGCCACCCGCTTCGTGGCCTGCCCCTTCGGCGAGCCGGGCGAACGGATGTACCGCAGCGGCGACCTGGCCCGCTACCGCCGGGACGGCTCCCTGGAGTACCTGGGGCGTGCCGACGACCAGGTCAAGGTCCGCGGCTTCCGGATCGAGACCGGCGAGATCGAGGTGGTGCTGGCCGAGCACCCGGCCATCCGCAACGCGGCGGTACTGGCCAGGTGGGACGACGGCGCGCCCAGCGGGCGGCTGGTCGGCTATGTGACGGCCGGCCAACGCGTGACCAGTGACGAACTGCGCGCCTATCTCGCGGGCCGGTTGCCCGAGTACCTGGTTCCGCGCACGTTCGTGGTATTGGACGCGTTCCCGATCACCGCCAACGGCAAGATCGACCGAGCCGCCCTCCCCGCCCCCGACGGCACCCGGCCCGAACTGTCCCATGGGTACGTCGCGCCCAGCACCCCGGCGGAGAAGTCGATCTGCGAGGTCCTGGCGGAGGTGCTCGGCCTCGACCGGGTCGGTGTGCTCGACAACTTCTTCGACCTCGGGGGCGACTCCATCCGCAGCCTCCAGGTCATCGGACAGGCGCTGGAACGCGGCTGGCGGATCACCCTCCAGGACCTGTTCCGCACGCCGGTGGCCGGCGAGATCGCCGCCCGCGCGCAGCGGGTCGACCCGGATTCCGCTCCCGCGGAGCGGCAGCCGTTCGCCCTGATCGGCGAGGCGGACCGGCAATCGCTGCCCGCCGACGTGATCGACGCCTACCCGGTCTCCACGCTCCAGGCCGGAATGGTCTACCACATGGAGCGCGACCCTGAGAACCTGCCGTTCCACAACGTCAACAGCTGGCACCTGAAGGCGACCTACGACGCCGAGCGGTTCGCCCGGGCGGTCCAGGACGTCGTGGACCGGCACCCGATGCTGCGCACCTCCTTCGACTTCGCCAGCTACTCGGAACCCCTGCAACTCGTCCGCGCGAGCGCCTCGATACCCCTGGTGGTGGAGGACCTCAGGGGGCTGCCCGAGGAGGTTCGGGAATCCACCGTCCGGGAGGTGTTTCACCGCGAACGACGGACCCCGCTCGACCTGTCCCGAGGCCCGCTGCTTCGTGGTGTCATCCAACGCCGCACCGACGACACCTTCCAGTGGACACTCACCGAACACCACGCGATCTTCGACGGGTGGAGCATGATGAGTTTCCACGCCGAGTTGTTCGAGCGCTACCTGGAACTGCTCCGGGATCCGGCCGCCCCCCACACCTCGCCACCTCGGTCCGCCTACAGCCAGTTTGTCGCGGCCGAACGCGCCGACATCGCCTCGCCGGACTCCCAGAAGTTCTGGAGCAGGTACCTGGCGGGCGCTCGACCGGTCGCCCTGCCCCGCTGGCCGATCACCGAACTGACCCCCGCCGAGCGTCATGACACCGCCAAGCAGGGCGAGGTGATCGACGACATGCGGAAGTGGAGGTTCACCTCCACCGCCGAGGCCACCCACCGAGCACTGGAACTGCTGCTCCCGGACCGTGTCATCGACGGGCTGCACCGTCTCGCCGCCCGACTCGGGGTACCCGTCAAGTCCGTGCTGCTGGCGGCCCACCTCAAGGTCGTCGGCCTGGCCACCGGGCAGAGGGACGTGATCAGCGGGCTGACCTCGAACGGCCGGCCTGAGGACATCGACAGCACCCAGGTGCTCGGGATGTTTCTCAACATGCCGCCGATTCGCGTCGATCTGTCCGGCGGTAGTTGGGCGGACCTGATACAGCGGGTCTACGCCGCGGAACAGGAGATCCTTCCGTACCGTCGGTATCCGCTCGCGCACATACAGTGGGACGCGGGTGGGCAGGAGCTGTTCGACACCACCTTCGTCTACCTGCACTTCCACGTCCTGGGTCAAGCACTGCGCACCGGGGTCTCCTTCCTCAGCGGCGGGGTGGCATCACACGCCGACTACCGCGCCGAGCCCACCAACTACGCCCTCTCCACGGGCCTGCTCCGTGACCCGGTCACGACGCGGACGCTGCTGCGGATGGACTACTACACCGCCAAGGTCTCCGACGCCCAGGCCAGGCACATCCAGGGGCTCTACGTGGCCGTAATGGAGGCGATGACCGACGCCGAGGCACGTCACGAGGCGTTCTCGCCGCTCCGTGGCGCCGAGTCGGAGCGCGTGCTCACCGAGTGGAACGGGCCAGATCGGGAGTACCGCACCGATCGCTGCGTGCACGAGCTCTTCGAGGAGCAGGTGCGGCGCACCCCGTTCGCGACGGCCGTCACGGACGGCACCACCGAGCTCAGCTATGCCGAGCTCAACGATCAGGCCAACCAGCTGGCCCACTGGCTGCGCGAGCGCGGCGCGGGCCCGGAGACCGTGGTGGCCGTGCGCAGCCACCGGGACGCCCGGCTGCTGGTGCTGCTGCTCGGCGTGCTCAAGTCCGGCGCGGCCTACCTCCCGCTGGACCCGACCCACCCGTCGGACCGGCTGGCCTACGTGCTCCAGGACGCCGACGTGTCCCTGGTACTGACCCGGGACACCACCCGCGACGGGGTCCCGGACGGCCCCTGGGAGACGGTGGACACCGACGCGCTGGCGGCGGAGTTGGTCGGGCGGCCCACTCACGACGCGGGCAGGACGAGCACCCCGGACAACCTGATGTACGTCATCTACACCTCGGGCTCCACCGGCCGGCCCAAGGGCGTGCTGGTGCCGCACTCCGGCGTCGCGAACTATCTGGGGTGGTGCGAGGAGGAGTACGCCTCCAGGGGAACGGGTGGCGCGCCGCTGTTCTCCTCGATCGCCTTCGACATGGTGGTCCCCAACATCTACACGCCGCTGATTCGGGGCGAGCGGCTCTGCGTGCTGCACGACGACCTCGATCCGGTGGCACTGGCCGAGCAGCTGGCCGAGTGGGCGCCGTTCAGCTTCATCAAGATGACGCCTGGCCATCTGGAACTCCTGCGCGAGGTGTTGCCACCCGAGCGGCTCAGCGGGCTGGCCGCCACCCTGGTGGTCGGCGCCGACGCCTTCCCCTCACACGTCCTGGCCGACTGGCGGGAGGTCGACACGACCTCGACGCTCCTCAACGAGTACGGCCCGACCGAGGCGTCCGTCGGCAACACCACCTACACCCCCGACCGCCTGAGCCCACCGGCGACTTCCGGCGGGCTCGTGCCCATCGGGCGCGCCATCCCCAACACCACGATGTACGTGCTCGACCAGGCGCTGGTCCCGGTGCCGGTGGGCGTCACCGGGGACCTGTACATCGGCGGCGACTGCGTGGTCCGTGGCTACGCGCGGATGCCCGGCACCACCGCCGCACGGTTCGTGCCCGACCCCTTCGCCGACAGCCCGGGGGCACGGATGTACCGCACCGGCGACCTCGGTCGCTGGCTGCCGGACGGCCAGCTGGAGTTCCTGGGCCGGGACGACGACCAGGTCAAGGTGGACGGCTACCGCATCGAACTCGGCGAGGTGGAGGCCGCCATGGCGGCGCATCCGGCGGTTCGGCAGGCAGTGGCCTCGGTGGTGGACGGCGAACAGTCCCGCCGGCTCGTCGGCTACTACGTCACCACGGAGGCGGACGACGGCGGGCGCCAGGAGACCGGTCCCGAGCTACGGGGGTGGCTCGCCGAGCGGCTCCCCTCCTACCTGGTGCCCAGCGTGCTGGTGCCGATCGACCGGCTGCCGCTCAACGCGAACGGCAAGGTGGACCGTGGCGCGTTGCCGTATCCACGGCGCACCGGCGCCCTGGCCCCGGAGAGCCACCAGCCGCCCGGCACCCCGCTCGAGGAACTGCTGGCCGCGCTCTGGAAGGACGTGCTGGGCGTGACCGACGTCGGTCGCTCCGACACCTTCTTCGGCCTCGGCGGCAACTCACTGCTCGCCACGAGACTGGTGTTCCGGCTGCGGCGGGAGCTGCGCGTCCAGGTGTCGCTCGACACCCTGCTCCGCGCGGCCTCCCTCCGCCGGATGGCCGTCGAGTTGGGCACGGAGCTCCGCACGGCACATGGTGCCGAGGTCGCCGCCCTCCTGCTCGGCCCGGCTGACACGGACACCGAGCCCGAGACGCGAGGAGCACAACCGTGAGCGCCGATCTGTTCAGCAACCTGACCAGCCTCTCGCCCGCCCAACAGCGGCTGCTGCGCCACCGCCTCGGCGGCCGGGCGACGCGGCCAGGCGGCGCCACGGGACCCGAGCTCGGTCCCCGGCGGCGCCCGCGTGAGCTGCCGCTCTCCCACGCCCAGCAACGGCTGTGGTTCCTCAACCGCTTCGAGAACGACCTCAGCTACCACCAGGTCTTCGCCGTTCGGTTGACCGGTCGGCTCGATCGCGCGGCGCTGGAGGCGGCCCTGGGCGACCTGGTGGAACGACACGAGGTGCTGCGCACCGTCTATCCCGATCGCGACGGTGTTCCTCGGCAGCGGATCCTCACCCCGGACGAGGGCCGCCCCCGGCTCACGATCCGCCGTTCCCCGGCCCCCGGCGACGAGAGGCTGTCGCGCGAACTCGCGGCGGCCAAGCGGCCCTTCGACCTGACCGCCGAGCCACCACTGCGCGCCACCCTGATCGTCCTCGGCCCCAGGGAGCACGTCCTCCACCTGCTGCTGCACCACATCGCCACCGACTGGCACTCCGGCTGGACGCTGCACCACGACCTGTGGGCGGCCTTCACCGCCCGAAGCGCCGGGCGGCCCCCGAACCTGGCCCCGTTGCCCCTGCAGTACGCCGACTACGCGCTCTGGCAGCGCGAGCAGCTCGGCGACGAGCACGACCCGACCAGCCTCCAGGCCCGGCAGCTCGCGTACTGGACACAGCGGCTGGCCGGCGTACCAGAGGAGCTGCCGCTGCCCGTCGACCGGCCACGCACGGAGCACACCGGCAACGAAGGGGCCTCGCACACCGTCCGGCTGGACGCGGAGTCGCATCGGCGGCTGGCCGCGTTGGCGCGCGACCACGACGCAACGCTCTTCATGGCGCTCCAGGCGGCGGTGGCGGCGCTGCTCACCCAACTCGGCGCGGGCACCGACATCGTGCTCGCCTTCCCGACCACCGGCCGCACGGAGGCCGAACTCCAGGAGTTGGTGGGCTTCTTCGTCAACACCCTGGTGCTGCGGGTCGACACCTCGGGGGACCCGTCCTTCGCCGAACTCCTCGGCCGGGTGCGGGAGGCGGCGCTCGGCGCCTACGCCCACCAGGATGTCCCCTTCGAGCGGTTGGTGGAGGCCGTCAACCCCGAGCGGGTGCCCGGCCGGCACCCGCTCGCCCAGGTGACGGTCGGCCTCACGGGCGGCACCGCGAACGTCGGCAGCCTGCCCGGACTGACGGTCGAACAGGTCCCGACAAGCACGGGCACCGTCCACTTCGATCTGATGGTCTCCTTCGTCGAGCACCGGGAGCCGGACGGTGAGGTCGGCGGGATCGACGTCGAACTCGCCTACAAGGTCGACCTGTTCGACGTGGGCACCGTCGAGGCGATGGCGGCGCGGCTGCTCCGGCTGCTGTCGGCGGTGGTCGCCGACCCACGACGGCCCATCACCGACCTCGACCTGCTCAGCGACGAGGAACGACACCAGGTCCTCAACGCCTGGCAGGGCCCCGAGACACCCGCACCGGACACCTCGATCCCGGCCCTCTTCCGCGCGCAGGCGGCCCGCACCCCCAGGGCGACCGCACTCTCCGACGACCAGCACAGCTGGACCTACGCCGAACTGGACGCCTGGAGCGACCAGATCGCCGACACCCTCCTCGATCACGGCGTGACCACCGAGGACCGCGTCGCCATCCTCATGGAACGGTCACCCGCCACCGTCGCCACCCTCCTCGGCACCCTCAAAGCCGGCGCCGCCTACCTCCCGCTCCGCACCGCCGACCCCACACAACGGCAGCGGACCATCGTCCGGCGCGCCGGTGCCCGACTGGTGCTCTGCGATGCCGCCACCGACCGTCTCGCCCAGGAGCTGCCCCTGACCAGACTTGTGGTGGCGGCTCAACCACCGGCCGAGGCCCTGGCCTTCACCGCCGCGTTCCGCTGGCCCGCCATCCACCCGGATCAGGTGGCCTGCGTGCTCCCCCCACCCGGGTCCTCCGGCGGAACCGGAGACGTGGCGGTCACCCACCGCGCCATCGCCGGCCTCGTCACGGAGCGGTCCGCGGGTGCGACCGGGCGCCGGCGCACGCCGCTCTGCTACGACGCCTCCACCCACGAACTGTGGGTGCCGCTGCTGTCCGGCTCCCGGATCGACGTCGACCGCGTCGGCACGGACGAGGTGTTCGCGGGTGCCCGGGTCTATGTGCTCGACGAGCGGCTGCGCCCCTGCCCGCCGGGCGTCGCCGGGGAGATCTACCTCGCCGGCGACGCGCTGGCCCGCGGCTACCTCGGACAGCCGGCGCTCACCGCGGAACGCTTCGTCGCCAGCCCCTTCTCCCCACCCGGCCAACGGATGTACCGCACCGGCGACCGCGCACGCTGGACCCCCCAGGGCGATCTCGAGTACTCCCGCCGGGTGCTCCCGGCGCCCCGGGGGAACGCCGGGGCCTCGGCGGCCACGCGCCCACCCGTCTCGGACGACGAGCGGCGGCTGTGCGCACTCTTCGCGCGGGTCCTGGAGGTCGACGCCGTCGCGCCCGAGCAGAACTTCTTCGCCGCCGGCGGCACCTCACTTCTGTTGATCCGGTTGTGCGCGCTGGTCCGGAGGGAGTTCGGCCGGGACCTGTCCGCTCGTCAGGTCTTCTCCAACCCCACCCCGGCCGCCCTCGCCCACCTCCTCAACGCCGACCCCGACCCTGCCGACGACACCCCCGACCGGCCGCCGCTACGTCCCGGCGCGGCCGACGGCCACCCGCCCGTCCTCGCGCCCGTCCAGCAGGGAATCTGGTTCCTCCACCAACTCGAAGAACAGCGAGCCACCTACAACGTCCCCCTGGCCATCCGCATCACCGGCCCCCTCGACACCGCCGCCCTCAACCAAGCCCTCCACGACCTCATCACCCGCCACGACACCCTCCGCACCCTCATCCCCGACCACGACGGCCAACCCCGACCCCACACCCTCCCACCAGCAGCCATCACCAACCCCCTCACCACAACCACCACCACCGAAGCAGAGCTGGCGGCACTGCTGGCCACCGAGCAACGCCACAGGTTCGACGTCGGCGTCGAGGTCCCCCTGCGCGCCCGACTCCTCAGGATCGACGGGGACGAGAACCACCACGTGCTGTCCGTCGTCTTCCACCACCTCGCCATCGACGACGGGTCCGTCGACACCCTGTGGGCCGATCTCGCCACCGCATACCGGGCCCGCACCACCCACACCACCCCCACCTGGCCGCCCCTCCCCCTCCGCTACGCCGACTACG
Source organism: Streptomyces millisiae (assembly GCF_031845425.1). Lineage (NCBI taxonomy): Bacteria > Bacillati > Actinomycetota > Actinomycetes > Kitasatosporales > Streptomycetaceae > Streptomyces > Streptomyces millisiae. Next base: position 102,523 of record NZ_JAVREM010000010.1, on the reverse strand, counting down.
CACACTGGCACCACACCCTCCTCGGCACCCACGACCACCCCACCCCCCACACCCGCCACCAACTCGACCACTGGTGCGACACCCTCCGCGACCTCCCCACCGAACTCCCCCTCCCCTACGACCGACCGCACTCCGAGAGCACCGGTGACGCGGGGGCCTCGTACGCCCTGCGGTTGGACGGGGAGTCGCATCGGCGGCTGGCCGCGTTGGCGCGCGACCACGACGCGACGCTCTTCATGGCGCTCCAGGCGGCGGTGGCGGCGCTGCTCACCCGACTCGGCGCGGGTACCGACATCCCCCTTGGCACTCCCGTCACCGGCCGCGTCGACGAGCGGCTCCAGGGCCTCATCGGCTACTTCGTCAACACCGTGGTCCTGCGGGCCGACACCTCGGGGGACCCGTCCTTCGCCGAACTCCTCGGCCGGGTGCGGGAGACGGCGCTGGACGCCTACGCCCACCAGGACCTCCCCTTCCACCGGCTGGTGGAGGCCATCAACCCCGAACGCGTGCCGGGCCGGCATCCGCTGTTCCAGGTGATGGTCAACTTCACGGAGGACGGCCCGGCCGACCACCTGCTGCCCGGCCTGCGCACCGAGCACATACCGGCCCAGGCGCACACCGCCCACTTCGATCTGATGATCTCCTTCGTCGAGCACCGGAACCGGTCAGGAGACCCGGCGGGGGTGACGGTGAGCGTCGAGTTCCGGACGGGCCTGTTCAACGTGGGCACCGTCGAGGTGATGGCGGCGCGGCTGCTCCGGCTGCTGTCGGCGGTGGTCGCCGACCCTCGGCGGCCCATCACCGACCTCGACCTGCTCAGCGACGAGGAACGACACCAGGTCCTCAGCGCCTGGCAGGGCCCCGAGACACCCGCCCCGGACACCTCGATCCCGGCCCTCTTCCGCGCGCAGGCGGCCCGCACCCCCAGGGCGACCGCACTCTCCGACGACCAGCACAGCTGGACCTACGCCGAACTGGACGCCTGGAGCGACCAGATCGCCGACACCCTCCTCGATCACGGCGTGACCACCGAGGACCGCGTCGCCATCCTCATGGAACGGTCACCCGCCACCGTCGCCACCCTCCTCGGCACCCTCAAAGCCGGCGCCGCCTACCTCCCGCTCCGCACCGCCGACCCCACACAACGGCAGCGGACCATCGTCCGGAGCGCCGGTGCTCGACTGGTGCTCTGCGATGCCGCCACCGACCGTCTCGCCCAGGCGCTGCCCCTGCCACGGCTGAAGGTGGCCCGCGACCTGCTCCCGTTCCCCGGCACACTGCTCCGTGACCTCCCGGAGCCGCACCCGGACCAGTTGGCGTACGTCATCCACACGTCCGGTTCCACCGGCGTGCCCAAGGGGGTGGCGACCACCCACCGCAACGTCGCCGACCTCGTCCAGGAGCGGCGCTGGCACACGGGCGCGCACCGCTGCGTGCTGCTCCACTCGCCTCTCGCGTTCGACGCCTCGACCTACGAGATCTGGGTGCCGCTGCTGCACGGCGGCCGGGTCCATGTCGCGCCGCCCGGCGAGCTGGAGTTGCCGAGCCTGATCCACACCTTGCGCGAGGGCCAGGTCACGGCCGCCTGGCTCACCGCCGGGCTCTTCCAGCTCATCGCCGACACCGAGCCCGCCGCCCTCGCCTCGCTCGACGAGGTCTGGACGGGCGGCGACGTGGTCCCCCCGGCAAGCGTCGAGCGGGTCCACGCCCACTGCCCGCACACGGATGTGGTGAACGGGTACGCCCCCACCGAGGCCACCACCCTCATCACCGGCCACCGGATACGGCGCACCGACACCGGTGCGGCGCGCGTCCCCCTGGGGGGCGTGTTCGCGGGTGCCCGCGTCTATGTGCTCGACGAGCGGCTGCGACCCTGCCCGCCAGGCGTCGCCGGGGAGATCTACCTCGCCGGCGACGCGCTGGCCCGCGGCTACCTCGGACAACCGGCGCTCACCGCGGAACGCTTCGTCGCCAGCCCCTTCGCCCCACCCGGCCAACGCATGTACCGCACCGGCGACCGCGCCCGCTGGACCCCCCAGGGGCTGCTGGACTTCCTTGGCCGCACCGACCACCAGGTGAAGATCCGTGGGTTCCGCGTCGAGTCCGACGAGGTCCGCGATGTCGTGGCCAACCATCCCGCCGTGCGCCAGTGCGCGATCCACGTCCACGAGGGGCGACCAGGAGACCGAAGCCTCGTCGCCTATGTGGTGCCCAGCGAGCAGGGGGCCTTCTCGGCGGACCGGCTGCGTGCGGACGTGTCCCGTCGGCTTCCGAACTACGCGGTTCCCGCCGCGTTCGTGCCGCTCGCCGCCCTGCCGCTCAACGACAACGGCAAGATCGATCACCGGGCGCTGCCGGCGCCCCGGGGGAATGCTGGGGCCTCGGCGGCCACGCGCCCACCCGTCTCGGACGACGAGCGGCGGCTGTGCGCACTCTTCGCCGAGGTCCTGGGAGAGGACACCGACCCCGTCGCGCCCGAGCAGAACCTCTTCACCGCAGGCGGCACCTCGCTGTCGGTCATGCGGCTGTGCGCGCTGGTCCGCAGGGAGTTCGGCCGGGACCTGACCGCACGCCAGGTCTTCTCCAACCCCACCCCGGCCGCCCTCGCCCACCTCCTCAACCCTGATACGGAACCCGCCTACCGGGCCCCCGACCGGCCGCCGCTACGTCCCGGCGCGGCCGACGGCCACCCGCCCGTCCTCGCGCCCGTCCAGCAGGGAATCTGGTTCCTCCACCAACTCGAAGAACAGCGAGCCACCTACAACGTCCCCCTGGCCATCCGCATCACCGGCCCCCTCGACACCGCCGCCCTCAACCAAGCCCTCCACGACCTCGTCACCCGCCACGACACCCTCCGTACCCTCATCCCCGACCACGACGGCCAACCCCGACCCCACACCCTCCCACCAGCAGCCATCACCAACCCCCTCACCACAACCACCACCACCGAAGCCGAGCTGTCCCGAGAGCTGGAGCGGTTCGCCCAACGGGAATTCGACATCGAGCAGGACTTCCCCCTGCGGGCGTGTCTCTTCCGGGTCGGCGACGACGAGAACCACCACGTCCTCTCCCTCGTCTTCCACCACCTCGCCATCGACGGCTGGTCGACCCACATCCTCTGGGCCGACCTCGCCACCGCCTACCAGGCCCGCACCACCCACACCACCCCCACCTGGCCGCACCTTCCCCTCCGCTACGCCGACTACGCACACTGGCACCACACCCTCCTCGGCACCCACGACCACCCCACCCCCCACACCCGCCACCAACTCGACCACTGGCGCGACACCCTCCACGACCTCCCCACCGAACTCCCCCTTCCCTACGACCGACCCAGGCCGGCCGAGGGGCAGCTCACCACCCGGTTGGTGTCCGTCGACTGGGATCAGGACGTGCTGTCGCGCCTCGAAGCCCTGTCCGTCGAGTGCGGCACCACGCTCCTCACCGTGGTCCAGGCCGCCGTGGCGGCGCTGCTCACCCGACTCGGCGCCGGCACCGACATCCCCCTCGGCACCCCGGTGGCCGGCCGCGTCGACACCCAGCTGAACGACCTGATCGGTCACTTCGTCAACACCGTCGTGCTGCGCGTCGACACCTCCGGCGATCCCGGTGTGCGGGAACTGGTGACCCGGTGCCGGGAGACGGGACTGACCGCCTACGCCCACCAGGACCTCCCCTTCGACCGGCTGGTCCGGGAGCTCGCGCCGGCGCGTCGGCCCAACCTCAACCCCCTCTTCCAGACCGACGTGACCTGTGGCCGGGCCGAGACGGTCTTGCCGCGACTGGGGGTGGCCTCCGTCGCCGCGCTGCCGACGGATCTCGCCGTCGCCAAGTTCGACCTGCAGTTCGCCTTCGAGTCGGGAGGCCCCACCGGTGGCCTCCGATGCGACCTCAGCTACTGCGCGGAGCTCTTCGAGCCGACCACCGCAGAGCGCGTCGTCGCCCAACTCGACCAGGTCATCCGGGAATTCGCCGCCTGACCGGGGCCAGCGCCCACCCGGGGCCCGGAGCCAAGTCCGTGTCCGCCGACCTCACCACCAAGGAGAAGCTCGATGTCCAACCCCTTCGACAACGCCGACGGGACCTTCCTGGTGCTCGTCAACGCCGAGGGCCAGCACTCCCTGTGGCCCGCCACCATCGAGGTACCGGCCGGCTGGAGCGCTGTCCTGGACGCGACCGACCGCGCCACGGCCCTGGAGTACGTCGAGACCCACTGGACGGACATGCGACCCAAGAGCCTGATCGCGGCCATGGAGGGCTCGGATGACTGACCCCACCCCGCCGGTCACGCTCACCAGGGCCCGAACGCCACGGAGCACGGCGGCGGCCTCGGTCGCGGTCAACGGGCCCCGGCTGCTTGACCGGATCCGCAGGTTCGCCGCCATCGGCCGCGACGACCAGGGCGGGATCAACCGACCCGGCTTCGGTGAGGCGGACCGCGCCGCGCGCGCCCACCTGATCGAGGAGGCGCGGCAGGCGGGTCTGCTGGCGCGGACGGACGCCGCCGGGAACGTGCTCATCCGGCGACCCGACCACGACCACGATCTTCGCCCCCCACGTCTCCTCCTCGGCTCCCACCTCGACACCGTCCTCAACGGCGGCGAACTCGACGGCGCCTACGGCGTACTGGCCGCCCTCGAGGTCCTGCACAGCCTGCACGAGTCCGCCATACCCACCCGCTGCGACGTCACCGTCGTGTCCTTCGCCAACGAGGAGGGCGCGCTGTTCCCCCAGCCCTTCTGGGGCTCCATGGCGCTCGCCGGGCGACTGCACGCCCTGCCCGACGATCCCCGGGACTACCACGGACAGTCGCTCCGAGACGCCCTGCGGCTGGCCGGCGGCGACCTCTCCGACCTCCCCTCGGCCGGCTGGCCCCCGGGCTCGCTGGACGCGTACCTCGAACTCCACATCGAGCAGGGTCCCGTGCTGGAGCGGCTGGGAAAGCCGATCGGCGTGGTGGACTCCGTCACCGGTCGTACCCAACTCGCGGTCGAGATCTCGGGCTCCGCGGGGCACGCCGGCACCACCCCCATGGCGGGCCGCCGCGATCCGCTGGTCGGTGCCGCCCACGTGGTGCTGGCGGTGCGCCGCATGGCGGGCGAGGAGGAGCTGTGCCGGGTGGCGACCGTCGGGAGGCTGGAGCCGTCGCCGAACTCCTCCAACACGATCCCCGAGCGGGTGCGGCTCAGCGTCGACATCAGGGACAGCTCGGCGCGGCGACTGGCCGCAGCCGAGGAGGCGTTCCGCGAGACGCTGGCGGCACTGGCGCGGCGCGAGCGGTTGGACATCACGGTGCGCGACGCCATCCGCACCGCCCCCGTGCACACGGATCAGCGGCTGCGCCACGCCATCGCCTCGTCCGCCCGCGACCTGGGTCTGGGCTACGAGACGTTGCCCAGCGGCGCGGGCCACGACGCCCAGGTGGTCGCGGACATCGCTCCCATCGGGATGATCTTCGTTCCCAGCATCGGCGGCGTGAGCCACGTTCCCTCCGAACGCACGACACCCGAGGACCTGATCGCCGGCGCCGACGTGTTGCTCCACACCGTCCTTCGGCTGTGAGCCGCCACCGCCCACCGCACCCACCCCCCACCCGTTCCGCCACGCACTCCCAGGAGACCGCCATGCCCCCTGCCCAGCCGCACCACTCGTCCGTCATCGCCGTCTTCTGTGGCGCCCGCCCGGGCGCCATGCCCGAACACACGGGCCTGGCACGGAATTTCGGCGCCGCCCTGGGCCGTCGTGGCCTGGGCATGGTCTACGGCGCCGGTGGCGTCGGGGTGATGGGCGCGGCGGCCGAGGCCGCGCTCGCCAACGGCGCCGCCGTGACCGGTGTCATCCCGCAGGACCTCCACGAGCGGGAGCGTGCGCAGCAGGCCCCGGGGGAGATCTTCGTCGTCCGCTCCATGCACCAGCGCAAGGCGCTCATGTACCGGCTGTCCGGCTCCTTCGCGGTACTGCCGGGTGGCCTGGGAACCATGGACGAGCTGATGGAGGTGGCCACCTGGAACCAGCTCGGCGTGCACGAGAAGCCGGTGGTCCTGCTCAACGCCAGTGGCTACTTCACCCCGCTGCTGGCCTTCTTCGACCACATGGTGGCGGAGGGCTTCCTCTCCGCCGACGAGCGCCGCCTGGTGCACGCGGTGAGTGACGTCGAGGAGGCCCTTGACCTGCTCGCCCCGGACAGTCGCGCCCTCGACGCGGCGCAGCCCCTGGCGGGGTCCGCCCTGTGACGGCCCGGCGCGCACGGGGTGCCAGGGCATGAGGCTGCTGCGCGACGCACGGTTTCGGCGTCTCCTGATCGGTGAGACCGTCTCCAGCTTCGGGGACAGCGCCATGTACCTCTCGCTGGGCATCTGGGCCAAGGACCTCACCGGCTCCGACGCCGCCGCCGGGCTGGTCTTCCTCTTCCTCACCGTGCCGGGGCTCGGTGCCCCCCTGCTCGGGTACCTGGTGGACCGGGTCGACCGCAAGCCCCTGCTGCTATGGATGTACGGCGGGATGGGCCTGACGGTGCTCTCGCTGCTGGCCGTCCGCTCGACCGACCAGCTGTGGATCATCTATCTGGTCGCCTTCTGCTACGGCGTCCTCTTCTCCACCCCGGCGCGCGGCGCCCTGCTCAAGGACATGTTGCCGTCCGAGGACGCCGCCGACGCCCGCTCCCTGCTGATCGCCACCCGGGAGGGCGTACGCATCGTGTCGCCCGCCGTCGGCGCCGGCATCTACGTGGCCTGGGGCGGTGGCTTCCTCGCCGTGGTCGACACGTTGACGTTCGTGGTGGCCATGCTGCTGCTGGCCTCGATCCGGGTGACCGAGTCGCCACCCGGCGAGGCCGGGGAACCCTTCCGCACCCAGGTCGCCGCCGGGTTCCACCACGTGCGCCACGTGCCGCTGCTGTTGCGGCTGACGGCCGCCTTCACGGGCTTCATGCTTTTCGCCGGCCTGTTGGAGAGCGCGTCGTTCGCCGCCATCGACGAGGGACTCGGCCTGTCGGCCGCCTTCCTCGGAGTCTCCGCCTCGGTCCAGGGAGCCGGGTCCGTGCTCGGCGGCCTGGTGGCCGGCCCCCTGGTCAGGCGGTACGCGGAAGCGTGGATCAGCGGTGTGGGCTTCGCCGTGGTCGCCGTCGCCATGGCCCTGTGTTGCGTCCCCGACCCCGGGTTCTTCCTGGCAGGGGTCGCCCTCAACGGCGTCGGCATGCCCATGGTGCTCGTGGCGCTGGGTACCGCCACACACCTCTACGCCCCCTCCCGGCTCCAGGGCCGGGTGCAGTCCGTGGTCAACATGGCCGGCAACGGCTCCCAGACGCTCTCCATCGCCGCCGGCGCCGCGCTGGTCGGAGTCGTGGACTACCGGCTGCTGTACGCGGCCATCGTGCTGGCGGCCCTCAGCAGCGTCGGGGCGGTGCTGCTCCGCCCACCGCCACCTCCCGCCGTGGCCGCCTCCCTTGCCGACCAGCTCGCGGAACCGTCCACGCGAGCCAACTCCCGCTGACGAGATGAGGTGCCACCCATGTCCTTCGCGCACCTGCCACAGCCCCCGGCGTCCCCGGGGGAAGCGGCCCTGCTTCCTCTCCTGGCCGCCCTGGCCACCGAGGACCGCGGGAAACCGCTGGTCGAGGCACAGCTGGCCGTGCTGGAGGCCGCGCTCCTGCTGGCACGGGCGGCCGAGGCGGAGACCCGGCAGCCGCCGGCCGACTGTCTGGAACCGCTGACCGCGGCCCTCGGTTCGGTGCGGGCGGCCGTCCACGCCACCTCACACGCCCTCATCCGCACCCGCGACGGACTCCGTAGCCCTCATCCGTCCAGCTGAAAGCCGATACAGCGATGACAGCTCAGCTCCCCCCGCCCGTGCGGCAGGGACTCAGCCCCTCGGAACAACTCCTGTGCGAGATGTTCGCCGCCGTGCTCATGGTCGAGGGGGTCGGCCCCGACGACGACTTCTTCCAGTTGGGCGGCCACTCCATGCTCGCCGTGCGGTTGCAGCGCCGCCTGCGCCCCCTGGTCAGCGGGCGACTCGGCGTCCAGGACGTCCTCCGCCACCGCACCCCGCGCGCCCTCGCCGCCCGCCTGAGCCAGCAGGGCGAGGAGGACCGCACCGACCCGCTGCTCGCCCTCCGCTCCACCGGCGACGGCGTCCCACTCTTCTGCGTGCACCCGATCCTCGGCCTCAGCTGGAGCTACGCCGCGCTGCTGCCCCACCTCAGCGGGCACGAGCCCCTGTACGGCCTGCAGGCCACGGGCGACAGCGCCACGGCGCACCGCACGCTCGACGACCTGGCTGAGGAGTACGTGGAACGCCTCCGCCGCGTCCAGCCGGACGGCCCCTACCGACTGGTCGGCTGGTCGCTCGGTGGGCTGATCGCCCAGGCCATGGCCACCAACCTGCAACGGCGGAACGAGCGTGTCGCCCTGCTTGCCCTCATCGACGCCTACCCGGTCTCCGTCTTCACCGGCGACCGGGACGCGGGAGTGCTGGACTCCCTGCTCGACAGCGTCTCCCTGGTGAACCGGCGCGGCAGCGTCCTGGGGCGGGCCGGCGTCGCCGCCGCCCTGCACGAGGCGACGGGGCTGGCCGACGCCGACCGCCTGGTCGACGCGGCGCTCGCCAACGACCGCCTGGTCCGGGACCGCACCCCGCACGAGTTCCACGGCGACCTGCTCTTCTTCACCGCACTCGAGGGCCGCCCCGCTGGCCTGCACGCCGGCCTCTGGCAGCCCACGGTGACTGGGACCATCTCGGAACACCAAGTCCACGCCGCCCACCACGACATGTTGCGATCCCCTGCCGTGGGCGAAGTGGGTCGAGTCCTCGCACGGGCACTGGCCGACGGGACAGACCACCCCCCTCCCGGTCGATAGTCGCCGAACGCCCCGGCCCTCCGGACACCTTCACCACACACCCCACATCCCCGCCAGGTGCACGCCCCAGATGACGATCAAGGGAAAGGACACAGGCACCTTCGAGCGTGGGCCAGCACGGGAGATCCAGACGATCGGGGACGCCTGTCATGGCTCCAGATGCTGCCGTACGAACGCCGCGATCCGCTCAACCAGTCGTTCGCGGTCGGGAGGGGCGGTGGTCCCCGCGGCGCGGTGAGTGGGTCCGGAGTAGGCGAGTCGGAGTTCATCCCCCAGGTGTTCCCAGCGGTACCGGCTCGGCCTACCCAGGTTCGAACCCTGGCGCCGCCACAGCGCAGAGGCGGCCCTCTGACCAGCAAAACACCGGGTCTGGGGCGGGTCTCGCGCCTTTCCCGCCCCTGATCAGTGCGCGGCCGTACGATCCCACGGCGGACGCGTCGTTCACCGACCCGGTCACGGGTGCCTGCTACATCGCGCCGGGGGGAAGAGGGGTTCCACGCGATGGAGGTCAACGGGTTCCGCCACGCCCACGTCATCGTGCATCCAACCGGGATCACCGCGCGGATCGCCCCACGCCCGGGAAACATCCGTCGGCTGGCGGGCGCGGTGCCGTCCACCGCCGACGGAAGCGCGCGGACGCTTCCCACCGTGCGGTGTTGACGTGCGGTCACGGTCGCCCCGGTGACGCCTCGGCCGCGGCGAACACGGCGTTGCACTCGCGTTGGAGGGCGATGTCGCCCCACATCGGGTGGTGCGGGGCGGCGTTGGAGCACACGATCGTGCCCCAGGCCCCGACCCGCGCGCTGAGGCGGATGGCCTGCCGGCAGAACTCCGCGCCGACGGGCCCTTCCTCGAAGTCGCCGCTCAGCGGCGTGTAGCCGATCCATCCCTCGCCGAAGACCAGGGGGATCCCGCGTCCGGCGCAGAGATCGGCCGCCGCGGAGATCCAGGTCTCCAGGGTGCGGAGCATGGACACGCGGTGTTCGCCGTAGCGCTCGTACAGGAACCGGTCCCAGGCCTCGGCGTCGCACCAGTCGTGCACGTAGATCTCGGGCTTGCCGACGATCGTGGCCTTCAGTCGCCATTCCTCGCCCGCGGGCGGGCGCCACTGGTCGAACGTCGGGGCGCCCGGGCGCATCAGGTCGGCGCGGGCGCGCTCCTCGTCGAAGCCGCCGTCGGTCGAGCGCAGGCCGTACCCGACCACGAGTTCGTCGAGGACTCCGTAGACGTACGGGTGGAAGACGCCGACGTCGATGTTCTCGGGGATGCCGCGGAACGCGTCCAACGGGACCCGGGCGTAGTTGACGGTGACGGGAACGTCGGGTTGGCGTTCGTGGAAGCGGGCCAGGCCGCGTTCGAGGCGCTCCCGCAGCTCCACGACGGCCGGTTCGCCCCCTGGCAGGCCCTCGGTGAGGTACCCGCCCTGGACCTCGTTGTGCAGTTCGACGAACGCGATCACCTCGGCGAGCCCTTCGGCCGCGGCGAGTTCGCAGGCGTCGGCGAGGGCGTCGGCCAGTCGGACCGGGCGGTCCTCGGGGGCGACGGCCATGAGCGCGTCGAACCAACGCCGGTCGCCGGCGAAGGAGCTGCTCTGCTGGTACTCCCAGCTGGAGAGGATCATCACGACCCCGTGGCGCCTGGCGGCGCGCAGCAGCGCGAGCAGGTGGGCCCTGGGGTCGAGCCGGACGCGGTGGCGCACGTCGTACCAGCGGGTGCCCTGGCCGTACTCCCCGCCGAGTGGGCCGAACTCCATCTCTCCCGAGAGCCCCGAGCCGAAGACCAGGTACGGCATGGCGCAGATCCGGATGGTGTTGTAGCCGCGCTCGACGGCCTCGGTGAAGGCGCGGTCGAGGTCCTCGAAGGGCTCGCCGGGGCCGGTGCGGGTGTACCAGCTGAAGTCCCACAGGGTGATGGTGAGGCGGTCCGGCAGGTGTCGCGGGAGGGGCACGGGGGTGTAGGTCATCTTTTCCTGCTCCGGGTGGTGGAGGTTTCTCAGCCCTTGAGCGCGCCGGCGCTGAGGCCGTCGATGAGCTGTTTGCGCAGGGCGACGAAGACGAGGACCGAGGGGATCGCGGCCAGCATCGATCCGGCGAGGACGATGTCGTACTGGCGGCCCTCGGCGCCGAAGATCGCCTGCAGCCCGAGGGGCAGGGTGTAGAGGTCCGGGTCGCCGATGACGATGAGTGGCCACAGGAAGTTGTTGTAGGAGTTCAGGAAGCTCCACACCGCGAGCGCGGCGATCGCGGGGCGCAGCAGCGGCATGACGAGCCGCCAGAAGAGGCCCGCCTCGCCGACGCCGTCGATCCGGCCGGCGTCGAGGATCTCGTCGGGGACGGACTGCGCCACGAACTGGCGCATCATGAAGATCCCGAAGGCGGGCGCCACCCAGGGCACGATCAGCGCGAACCACGGGTCGGCCGTGCCGGTCCGCGCCAGGAACACGAACAGCGGGACCACGATGACCGCGAAGGGGATCGCGAGCGAGCTGAACATGAGGTTGAACAGGGCGCTCTGGAACCGGAACCGGTACTTGGCGAAGCCGTACCCGGCCATCGAGCACACCAGCACGGTGACGGTCGTGGAGACGAGCGCGATGAGCGTGGAGATCAGGAACCACTGCCAGAACGGGTGCGCGTCGAACAGCGACGTGTAGTTGTCGAGGGTCGGGTCGGGCGGGAGCAGGCTCGGCGGGTAGGCGAAGATGTCGCCGCGTTGCTTGAACGACGAGAACAGGGCCCACACCAGGGGGAACAGCCAGAACGCCGAGGCGAGGACGAGTCCGGCGTAGAGGGCGACGCGGCCGGGGCGGGGCGTGCGCGAACGGTTGGTCCCGCGCCGGTTCGGTACCGGTGTGGTGGGCGGGGCGGCGGCGGTCGTGGTCATCGGTTCTCTCCCGCTCCGAACACTCGGATCGCGATCCGCCCCAGGAGGAAGACCGCGACGAACATGACCACGCCGGCGGCCGAGGCGTAGCCGAGCTCCTGACGCTGGAAGGCGGCGCGGTAGATGAACTGGGCCACCGACATGGTGGACTCGCCGGGACCGCCCTGGGTCAGCAGGAAGGGCTCCTCGAAGATCTGCGCGGTGGACACCAGGACGGTGACGCCGATGAACGCGGTCACCGGGCGCAGCTGCGGGAGGGTGACGCTCCAGAAGCCGCGGATCGGGCCGGCGCCGTCGATCTGGGCGGCCTCGTGCAGCTCGTGGGAGACGTTCTGCAGGCCGGCGAGGAAGAACATGGTCAGGTAGCCGGTCCAGCGCCACAGCACCAGGATGATCACCACGACCTTCGCCCAGAACGGTGAGGTCAGCCATTCGACGCCGGGACTGCCGAGGGCGGCCTGGGTGAGGCCGTTGACGAGGCCGAACTGCTGGTCGAAGAACAGGCCGAAGACCAGCGCCACGACGATCGGGGACACCACCACCGGCAGGAAGAAGACGGTGCGGAAGAAGTCCCGGAACCTGAGCCCGCGGGCGTCGAGCGCCAGGGCGATCAGCAGCGACAGCGGCAGGACGACGCACATCGTGCCGACGGTGAACACGGCCGTGTTGGAGACGGCGGTGTAGAAGCTCGGGTCGTCGAACAGCCGGGCGTAGTTCTCGAACCCCACCCATTCCGGAGACCCGACGCCCGCCCAGCTGGTCATGGACAGGAAGGCGCCGATGGTGATCGGCACGACCATGAAGAGCAGGAACAGGACGTAGAACGGGGAGATGAAGAGGTAGGGCGCCCATGTCCGGGCGCGTGCGGCGCGTCGTCCGGCGGGGGGTGGAACCGCCGCCTGGGCGACTCTCGTGTCGGGGGTGTCGATCACGCTCATCAGGACCTCACCTGTCGGCGGTAGGAATCCGTGGCCTCTCGGATCACCTGAGCGGGGGTCAGGTCGCCGTCGTAGAGGCCCAGCAGCTGGGCGCCCATCGCCACCACCAGCGCCTCGTTGTTCTCCGACAGGAAGAACTCCGGCATGTCCTCGGCCGCTCGGGCGTACTCCCGGAAGGACCGCTGGCCGCCGAGGAACTCGTCGCGGTGGGAGGTGAACTCGGGCTCGGTGTAGAGCGAACGCAGGGTGGGCAGGAACCCGCCGGTCCGGAAGCGGAGCAGTTGGCCCTCGGGGGTGAGGTAGACCCTGCGCAGCAGGTCGAGCGCGGCCTCGCGTCCCGGGTTCACCGCGGAGACGGTGAAGCCCGTGCCGCCGAGGGCGGACGCGATGTGACCGCCGCCGCTGAAGCGCGGCAACGTCCGCAGCCGCCACTGCCCGGCCTGTTCGGGGGCGTTGGCCTCCAGGCCGTAGACCCGGTACCACGACGGCATGGCCACGGCGACGAGCAGCCCTGACTTGATGGCGGCGGCCGCCGCCGCGCCGTAGGGGTCCCCGACGACCATGAACGAGCCGTTGGCGACGCCGCGTTGGATGAGGTCCAGCGCCTCGACGGACTCGTCGGTGTCGATGGTGAGGTTGCCTTCGGCGTCGAACGGGCTGCCGCCACGCTGCACCAGCAACTGCAGATAGGTGTTGTACAGCGAGGTGTTGTCGCCATTGGAGACCATGCCGATCGACTTGCCGGTGGCCTGGTTGAGCCGGCCCCCGATGTCGAGCATCTCGTCCCAGGTTTCCGCGTCCGTCGGCAGCCCGGCCTGGGCGAACTCGTCGGGTCGGTAGTAGAGGACCGAGATCGACGTGTCGGAGTCCAGGCCGTACAGACGTCCGTTCAGGCTGTAGGGCCCGCGGCGCAGCAGGTCGTCGCCGAACGGCTCGGCGATCTCCGAGAGGTCCAGGAACAGGGACTCGGCGAGGTCGCCCTTCATCACCCGGGGGAACTCGGAGATGATGATGCCGAGCAGGTCGGGCGGGGCGCCGTCGGCCATGAACTGGGTGATGGTGCGGGTCAGCAGGTCGGAACCCGAGGCCGCGGTCACCTCGAGGGAGGGCGCGTAGGCCGAACCGCGCATGATGGTCCGGTCGCTCAGTGCGGCCTGGAACGTCGCGGTGTAGCTCGGATCGTGGGTCCACAGCCTGAGGCCGACCGAGCCGTCCGTCACCGGCTCGGCGGGGGTCGCGGTCGCGCACCCGGTGGCCAGCGCCCCCATCCCGCCCAGCACGGCGAGGAAGCGGCGTCTACTCAGCCCGCTCACGAGGCACCGATCCCGACGGTGGCGCGGTGGACGGGGACCAGCCGGGTTTCGTCGATCCGCAGGGTGACCTCGTCGGGGCGCAGGTGGTCGGGCACGTGGATCTTCGCGCTGGGGTCGAACGGGAGCAGCCGCAGGACCAGCTCGGCGCCGTCCGCCAGGGCCTTCCGGTGTCGGGTGAGGTCGATCTCCCAGGGGGATCCGTTCCAGTACTGGTCGGCTATCAGGACGCCGTCGAGCTCGGCGCGGGCCGCGTCCCCGACCCAGTCGAGCCGCAGCAGCAGTCGGTGGGCGCCGTTGAGGGCTTCGGGGTCGAACTCGACGCGGTGGGCGGCGGCGAGGGCGTAGTCGTCGGCGGTGGGCGCGGCGGCGCGCTTCAGCGGACCGCCGACGCGCTGCGGCGCCGGCCCCTTGGCGGCGGCGAGTTCGACGAGCCGGACCTCGGGCACGTCCGTGGGGGCGTCCACCTCGAAGCGGGCGAAGATCCCGCTCTCGCCGGTGGCGCGCAGGCCGAGCCGTGCGGTCGCCCGTGGGGCGAGGGTGCCGGTCGGTGCGGGATGGACGAGCAGGGTGCCGCCGGCGGGGCCGCTCTCGACGTGCAGCGACTGTCCGTCGGGCACGAGGTGGACGCCGTCGCCGACGAGCAGGCGGCGGGCTCCCCACAGCTCGCCGATCGTGGTGTGGCGGGCGGTGTGCTCGTCGAGGACCAGCAGCCGCAGCGCGTCCAGGCGGATCAGCGCGTCCGGTCCTGGGCGCGGCACCCGGATCCGGGTGCGGCCGGCCCCGAGGTCGTCCACGAGGACGCCGGGCCCCTCGACCGACGCGGGGTCGACGCCGGTGAGGACCAGCTCGACGGGGATGCCGGCGGTGCGGGTCAGCACGACCAGGTCGTCGTCGAGGACGGTGACGAGTTGGGCCGTTGCCGACTCCAGGGTCGCCGCGCCGGGCAGCGGCCAGCGGAAGGGCCAGGCGAAGTAGGCGCCGGAGGGTATGTCGACGGGGTCGACGGGCAGTTCGAGCGGTCCGTCGGGGCCGTCGAGCCGGAACCGGACGGCGTCGTGCGCCGCCAGGGTCTCCCCGGCGGGCTGGTGGGTGTTGACGAACAGCATCCCGGAGGTGCCGTCGGTGCGCACGGCCCAGCGCAGCGTCTCCCGGTCGTCGAGGTCCCTCGGCGCCTCGGCGGGTTCGACGAGTCCCATCGGGGCAAGGCGCTCGCCCGCCGCCGCGAGCAGGTGGTGCTGGAGGCGGAGCAGCTCGTAGCTGGGGCGGACCTGGCCGTACTCCCCGAGGGGCGCCTGGAAGTCGTAGCTGATGACCGGCAGGTCGTTGGGGTAGCCGGTGTCGATCGACTCCTGCATGGTGGTCGCGGCGTCGGTGACGTGGGAGCCGCCCTGGTACATGTAGTAGCCCTGCCAGGTCGATCCGGAGCCGATCTTGGTGAGCGCCAAGGCGGCCACGTCGTCCGGCGGGACGAGGGGGCGGCGGTGGTACGTCACCTGGATGCCGCCGCCGAGCTCGCAGGTCGCGTACGGGTAGCGGTCGAGTTCCGGGCCCTTGCCCGCGCTGGGCAGCGGGCGCAGGTCAGCGCCCACGGTGTGGTCGTCGCGCAGCGGGGTGAAGAAGAAGTGCCGCCTGTTGTGCCGGGCCCATCCCGGGTGGGCGTCGTCCCAGGGCGCCTCGGCGTAGCCCGCGTAGAGCGGCAGGAACTCGTCGGCGGGCAGCTCCGCGCCTCCCCAGGCCGTCGCGGTCCACAGCGGCGGGGTGATCCCGGCCTCCTGGGCCATCCGCTTGAGCGTGCGCAGGTGTTCGGGCTGGTCGTACAGCTCGTTCTCGATCTGGACGGCGACGATCGGCCCGCCCCGCGCGTGGTACAGCCCGTCGAGCTCGGCGCCGATCCGCGCGTAGTAGGGCCGGACGAGGTCGAGGTAGGCGGGGTCGTCGGTGCGGGTCCTGGTCCCCGAGTGCTGAACCCACTCCGGGAAGCCGCCGTAGCGGGCTTCGCCGTGCGACCACGGGCCGATCCGCACCACGGCGTCCAGGCCGCACGCGGCGGCGAGCTCGACGAACGCCCGGACGTCGCGGTCGCCGTCGAACCGGAACTCGCCCCGGCGCTCCTCGTGGTGGTGCCAGAACAGGTAGGTCGCGACGGTGTCGATCCCGCCGGCGCGCATGCTGAGCAGCTGCTCGCGCCAGCCGGCTCGGGGGTAGCGGGTGAAGTGCATCTCGCCCATGACCGGAAGCCAGGGGCGACCGCCGCGCGACAGACACGTGCTGGTGGCGACGATCCGATCCGGTTGCCCTTCGGGCTCGCCCATCCTGAGATGGCCGGCGAGCGGCTCCCTGGGTGGGCGCAGGGTCAACGTGAACACCATCGGTCTCCTTGCCTCGGCGCCGGGCCCTGGGTCGGGCCGTCCGGCAGGCCGGCGTCATCGATGGACGCAAGTTAAATCATAATTTCTGAATAGTGAACCCCCTTGTGGCAACCGGCGGCGCGTGGGGCGGAACGTGTGTGTGGAACGCGTACGCCTTGGCATCCAGCAATAATTAATATTTAATCTCGTCTGTCGTCGTCGCCAGTCCCCCAGGAGTCAGCCCATGCCTCCCGCACCACCACCCCCCACCCCCCGGTTGGCCGGCCGCTGCGCGCTCGTCACCGGCGGCGCCTCCGGCATCGGTGCCGCCACGGCCCGCCGGCTCGCCGCCGAGGGAGCCGGCGTCCTCGTCGCCGACATCGACGAGGAGTCGGGCGCGGACGTCGTCACCGCCATCCGGGAAGCCGGCGGCAGCGCGCGGTTCCAGCACTGCGACGTCTCCGACGAGGGTTCCTGGGCCACGGCGGTGCGCGCCGCGGGATCGGCCTTCGGGCCCGTCCACGCCCTGGTCAGCAACGCCTACACCGTCCGCGTCGCCCCGGCCCACCTGACCAGCGCGGAGGAGTGGAACCGGCAGCTCGCCGTGAGCCTCACCGGCTCCTTCCTCGGCACGCGCGCCTGCCTCGACGACCTGGTCTCGACGGGCGGCAGCGTGGTGCTGGTCTCCTCGGTGCACGCCCTGGTGGGCCTGCCCGGACGGCCCGCCTACGCCGCGGCCAAGGCCGGACTCACGGGACTGGCCCGGCAGTTGGCCGTCGAGTACGGGGACCGGATCAGGGTGAACAGCGTGTTGCCGGGGCCGGTCCTCACCCGGGCCTGGGACGGCATCGCCGAGGAGGACCGGCGGGCGGCGGCCCGGGAGACCGCCGTGGGGCGCCTCGGCGCGCCCGAGGAGGTCGCCGCGGCCATCGCCTTCCTCGTCAGTGACGACGCCTCCTTCGTGACCGGCGCCTCGCTCGTGGTGGACGGCGGCTGGAGCGTGCTGAAGAACTCCGCCTGAGCCGGGTCCGTGCGCGGCCCGGCTCGCCCACCGCGCCCGGGCCGCCGAGGTCATCGGTCGGGCGGCACGCCGGCGGGCTCCCCCGCCCCGACTTCCGCGAAAGGTTTCTCATGACCGCGTACGGACCCTCGAACATCGGCCCGTTCCGGCCCGTCACCCCGGAGCGACTCCAACTCGGTGAAGGGCCCCGGCTGTTGCCCGACGGCGCCGTCGTCCTGGTGGACATACTCAGCGGCCGGCTGCTGCGACTGCCGAGTGCTCCGGGCGGCGAACTGGTCCAGCTGGCCAGGTTGTCGCAACCGCTGGGCGCGGTCGCTCCCCTGGCGCTGCCCGGCGAGCGGGCGGGGTGGCTCGCGGCGACCGGCATGGCCTTCGCCGTGCTGGACCCGGCCGGCCGGGTCCTTCGGGAGTTTCCGCTGCCGCGCCGGGAGGGCGGCGCACAGCGCATGAACGACGCGGCGTGCGACGCGGCCGGGCGGATGTGGGCCGGCACCATGGCGTACGACGCGACGCCGAGGGCGGGCGCCCTGCACCTGCTGGACGTCGACTCCACGGTGACCACGGTGCTTGACGGTCTGACGATCCCCAACGGCCCGGTCTTCAGCCCGGACGGCCGCACCATGTACCTGGCCGACAGCGCCCTCGGCACGGTCGACGCGTTCACCGTCGACCCCGGCACCGCCCGACTCTCCGCGCGCCGGCCGCTGTTCCGGATCGATCCCGACGAGGGCAGCCCCGACGGCATGGCCGTCGACACTTGGGGCTGCGTCTGGTCGGCGATCTGGGGAGCCGGACAGGTCAGGAGGTACGCCCCCGACGGGCGGCTGCTCCAGATCGTGGAGGTGCCGGCCGCGCAGCCCTCCAGCGTCTGCCTGACCGGGGACGGCCTCGTCGTGACGACCGCCGCGCTCGGTCTCGCGGACCCCGGCCCGTACGACGGGGCGGTGCTTGTCGCCCCGTGCTCCGCCGTCGCCCCGCCCGCCGCGTACGCCTCCGCCGCACTCGCGGGTCCGCCCGCCTGACCGGGCGGGGGCCGGCGCCGCGGGTCACGCCGTGCGGAAGGCGCGCAGCGCGGGCAGGGCCCGGCCCTGGAAGTCGAACAGCGTCGTGTTGCTCACGACGTTGGGCTGCCCGACCTCCCAGCCCACGCCGGGCGCGGGGATCATGACCGGGTCCCAGGAGATGTCACCGACCACCAGCCGGACCGACGCGCCAGGTGGCGCTCGACGGTGCGTTCATCGTCGAGGGGGCCCCGAACACTGTCAAGATGTATTCATAATTAATGCCTACTGCTAGCCTGGCGGTACCAGGCCTCCGCGTCCCGGAGCCCCCGCAGACCCCGAGGAGAGACCGGCCATGGCGTCGTACACCGGCAGAGGCGTCCACGGGCAGGTCGTCCACGTCCTCGGTCGGCGCATCGTCGGTGGTGACGTGCCCGAGGGGGCCACCCTCGACATGCGTGCCCTCGGGGAGGAGCTCGACGTGAGCCTCACCGTGATGCGCGAGTCCATGAAGGTGCTCGCCGGCAAGGGCCTGATAGACGCGCGCCAGAAGCGTGGCACCTTCGTCAGGGAGCGAGGCGACTGGAACCTGCTCGACGCGGACATCATCCGCTGGCAGGTCGAGAGCGGCGCGGGACAGCGCCTCATGCGGGATCTCGCCGACGTCCGCGCGATCGTCGAGCCGGCCGCGGCCCACCGTGCGGCCCTCAACCGGACAGCGGACGACCTGCGGGCGCTCGAGGCCGCGCTCGACGCGATGGCCCAGGCCCACGCCCGCTCCTCCGCGGACGCCGCCGAGGCCGACGCGGCGTTCCACCGTGCCCTGCTCTCCGCCACCGGCAACGAGATGCTCGCGCGCATGGACCTCCTCCTCGAGCCCGGGCTACGCGAACGCGACCGGGTCGTCCACTCCCACGGCCAGGCCATCGACCCCGTACCCAGCCACCGGGCCGTCCTCGACGCGATCCGCGACCAGGACCCGGCCCGCGCGGAGCTCGCCATGCTCGACCTCCTCGCCAAGGCCACCCACGACCTGGACCGGGTCACCGGCGGCGCGTCCACCCCCCGCCAGCCCTGACCACTCCTGGACCGCGCCACGAGGCCGCGGGTGGACGAGGTCAGAACAGCAGGCTCAGCGGCATCAGCAGCAGGATGCCGACCACCGAGGCGATGGAGACGCCGACGGTGCAGGTCTTGAGCGTGCCGCGGGTGGTCTGGCCGAGCAGCGACTGCAGCAGCCAGAAGGTGTTGCTGGTGACGTGCACGGCGAAGAGCGAGCCGGTTCCGGCGGCCAGCGCGATCAGCACCGGGTCGATGCCGAGGGAGGGGGCCACGGGCGCCAGGATGCCGGCGGCCGTGATGGCCGAGATGGTGACCGAGCCGACGGCGATGTGCAGTACCGCGGCGATGACCCACACCAGCAGCAGCGGGGCGAAGGTGTCGGCGGTGAAGTAGTCGCTGAGGATGTCGCCCAGGCCGCCGGCCGACACCACGGCGGCCAGCGAGCCGCCCACCGCGGTCAGGATGAGGATCTGACCGCTCTCCCGGAAGCCGTTGGCGATCGCGGCCTCCACTCGCTGGCGACCCACGGCGAAGCGGCCCACGAGCACGGTGCCGACCAGGCCGGTCAGCAGGGCGACCACGGGGTCGGAGACGAACCCCAGCATGGCGTTCTCCCAGCCCGCGGCCTCGGCGATGGCGCCGGAGGCGATCATCAGCAGCGCCACGATGAGCGGGGCGAAGCGCACCACCAGCGGCGGGCCGCCCGCCGCGCCGGCCGGGACTTCGTCCGGCGTCGCGGGGCCGCCGGCCGTCCGGACCGGCCCGGGTGCCGCCGGGCCGGAACCCGCGCCGGCCGGGTCGCCCGCCTCCGCCGCCACCGCGGCGACGGCCTGGGGCACCCGCTCCGCCGCCGGCTCCCCGGCCACGTCGGCCGGCTCGGCGTCGGCCGCCTCGTCCCGGGCGGGGTTCCAGAAGCCGACCCGGAAGAGGAAGGTCATGATCGCGACCGAGACCAGGATCGTCGGGACGATCAGGACGAACCCCCAGAGCAGCATCGTGCCCAACGGGACGCCGAGCAGCGCCGCCAGGGCGAGCGTGCCGACGCCCGGCACCATGAGGACGATGCCGCACTCCAGGCCGATCGCCAGCGCGGCCGCCATCCGGGGGGTGCCGAGCGGCTCGATCCGGCGCGCGGCGGTGCGGGCCAGCGGAGCCGAGATCACCAGCAGCACGTCCAGGTAGATGGACTGGAGCAGGGTGCCGATGGTCAACGACATCGAGTACGGCAGCCGCTTGGGTCCGAACAGCCGCAGCAGGTGGTTGACGAGCTGCTCGATGGCGCCCATCTCCTTCAGGATCGCGCCCATCAGCACGCCGAAGGCGATCAGCAGCCCCACCTCGGCCATGATGTCGCCGAAGCCGCCGGTGATCGTCGAGACGGTCTCGTCAAGCCCGAGCCGGGTGACCAGACCGAGGTAGAGGGAGCCGAGGACCAGGGAGATCACCGGGTTGACGCGGAAGCGGACGATCAGCACGACGATGGCGAGGACCGCCACGGCCGTGTTGGCGAGGATCGCGATGTCTGACATGCGGCCTGCAATCTACTGGTAACCAATTTCCTGAGATGGCCACCCATCATCAGGACGGCTTCCTGGGTGGTCAAGGGATCGAACAGAACACGTTTCGCGATCGCTTCGCCGGAGAGACGGCCTGGTGATGACGTTGAGTAGCAGTTCCGAGCGCCTGCCCGCCTTGACCCTTCCGGCGTCATCCCGCATTCTGAGTCCTCGGCTCACGATGTGAGGAGCGTGCGCAGTGGATCAGGAGGACGCGGATGGGTGACACGACGGGACCCCTGGCCGGGATACGGGTGCTCGAACTGGGCAACTTCATCGCCGCCCCCTCGGCCGGCCGCCTGATGGCCGACTTCGGCGCCGAGGTGATCAAGGTCGAACGCCCCCGGGGCGGCGACGAGTTGCGGCGCTGGCGGCTCCACGAGGGCGACACCTCGCTGCTCTTCCGGACGATGAACCGCAACAAGCGGTCCCTGACCCTGGACCTGCGACACCCGCGGGGCCGCGCGCTCGCCCTGGACCTCGTCGAGGACTGCGACATCGTGCTGGAGAACTTCCGCCCCGGCACCCTGGAGCGCTGGAGCCTGGGCGCCGACCGGCTGCGCGCGGCCAACCCCGGTCTGATCCTCGTGCGCATCTCGGGATACGGGCAGACCGGCCCCTACCGCGACCGGCCCGGATTCGGCGGCGTCGCCGAGGCCGTCGGCGGCCTGCGGCACCTCACCGGCTTCCCCGACCGGCCGCCCACCCGCGTCGGCATCAGCCTCGCCGACTCGGTCGCCGGCCTGTACGCGGTCATCGGAGCCCTCGCCGCCCTGCACCGCCGCCGCGCCACCGGCAGGGGCGACGAGGTGGACATCGCCCTGTACGAGGCCGTCTACTCGCTGATGGAGTCGCTGACCCCCGACTACGACGCCTTCCGCGTCGAGCGCGAGCGCACCGGCAGCTCCCTGCCGGGCGTGGCGCCGTCCAACACCTACCGCTGCGCGGACGGCCGTTACGTGGTGATCGCCGGCAACGGCGACTCCATCTTCCGGCGGCTGACCGCGGTCATCGACCGACCCGAGCTCGGCGAGGACCCGCGTCTCGCCGACAACGCCGGCCGGGTGCGGCACGTCGACGAACTCGACGCCGCCATCGCCGCCTGGACGGCCGGCCTGCCACACGAGGAGGTGCTGCGGCGTCTCGACGAGGGGCAGATCCCCTCGGGCCCGATCTACACCGCCGCCGAGATCTCCAAGGACCCGCACTACGCGGCCCGCGGCATGCTGGAACGCCACCCGGTGACCATCGCCCCCGGCGACCGCCGGGAGGTGGCGTTCCCCGGAATCGTCCCGCGCTTCCGCGAGGACCCGGGCCGCACCCGCTGGCTCGGCCCCGACCTCGGCGAGCACACCGACGCCGTGCTGGCGGAACTCGGCGTCGACGCCGACCGTATCGAGGAACTGCGACAGCTGGGAGTGGTCTGAATGCGCGACGCGGAACCCGTCATCGAACCGGCCGACCGCGCCGACCGCGTCCTCATCACGGACGTGCTGCTGCGCGACGGCTTCCAGATCGAACCCGCCGTCGTCCCGACCGCCGACAAGGTCCGCCTCGCCCACGGGCTGCTGGACGCCGGCCTCACCTCCCTGGAGATCGGCTCCTTCGTCCACCCGGACAAGGTCCCGCAGATGGCCGACACCGACCGGCTCGTCGCCGAGCTGCGCCCCGGCGAGTCCGCCACCCTCCACACACTGGTACTCAACGAGCGCGGCGCCCGCCGCGCCGTGGCCGCCGGGGCCCGCGCCGTCCGCCTCGTGGTCTCCGCGAGCGACGGCCACAGCCGGGCCAACGCCGGGGCCCCCACCCACGCCGCGGTGGACCGGCTCGCCGCCGCCGTCGACGTGCTCGGCGGCGCCGGGGTGCCCGTCGAAGCCACCATCGCCACGGCGTTCCTGTGCCCCTTCGACGGGGAGACGAGCCCCGACCGGGTGGTGGAACTGGCCCGCCGGCTGGCCGGGTTCGGCATCCGCGTGCTGCACCTCGCCGACACCATCGGCGCGGCCAGCCCCTGGCACGTGAACCGCACCGTCTCCGCCGTGCGCGACGCGCTGCCGCAGCTGCCGCTCGGCCTGCACCTGCACAACACCTACGGCATGGCCTCCGCCAACGCCTGGGAGGCGCTGCGGCTCGGGATCCGCCGCTTCGACGCCGCGGTCGGCGGCATCGGCGGCTGCCCCTTCGCCCCGGGCGCGGCCGGCAACATCGCCACCGACGACCTCGTCAACCTCTGCCACCACGCCGGCTTCGCCACCGGCGTCGACCCGGACCGGCTGGTCGCCGTCCGCGACGAGGTCCGCACCCTGCTCGGCCGCCGGCTCGACTCCGCGCTGGCCGCGGTGCCCGCGGCGCCCGTTCCGCCGCGCGTCCGGGAAGGGCGTACGGTATGACCTCAAGATGACGACGAGCGACAAGGCGGGCACGACGCCACTGCTGGTCCTCCAGAAGATCCGCCAGATCCTGGAGTGCTTCACCATCGAGGCGCCGGAGCTCACCCTCCAGCAGATCACGCGCGCCACCGGCCTCCCGACCAGCACCTGCCAGCGCCTCGTGCACAACCTGCTGCGCGAGGGCTTCCTGGACCGCAACGGCGACACCTACCGCATCGGCCTCGGCCTGGTGCGGTGGGCCGCCCCCGGCACCTTCGGCCTCGACCTGGTGCAGCTGACCAGGCCGGCGCTCGAGCGCCTACGGGACCGCACCGGCGAGACCGCCTGCCTGTACGTGCGCGACGGCGCCTACCGCACCGTCGTCGCGCTCGCCGAGACCCACCACGTGGTGATGCGACTCTTCATGGTCGGCATGGTGATGTCCCTCCACGCTGGCTCCGCCGGCAAGGTCTTCATGGCCTTCGACCCCACGGCCCGCCGCGCCGCCGTCAGCCACGGCCTGACCCAGCACACCGCGCGCACGATCGTGGACATCGACCTCCTCGACCGGCAGCTCGCGGAGATCCGGCGCACCGGCTACTCGGCGACCTTCGAGGAACGCGACGTCGGCGCGGCCTCCGTCAGCGCCCCCGTCTTCGGGAACACCGGCGACATCGTGGCCGCCCTCGGCATCGGCGCCCCCACCCAGCGCCTCACCCCCGCCGACGTCCCCCGCATCGCCCCGGCCGTCACCGACGCCTCCGCGGAGGCCTCCCGCGCCCTCGGCTACCGCCCGGGCATCCGCCCGGCGCCGTAGCCGAGGTGAGTGGGCCATCGCGATGCTTCAGGCCCCCTGGGCGGCCGCAGCTGGATCGAGCTGGCGAAGTACCGCGGCCTCGGTTCGGTGAGCGGGCCGCTCCGGTCAGGCGGAGGCCAGGTCGAAGGACTCGGCCGTGCCGATCGTGGTCTTGTCGGCGATGAGCGGGGCGGCCCCGCCGTTCTCCGCGCACACGTACCGGTTGTTGGCCTGGGCGCGGAGGCTGACGGTGCCGTTGGCGTTGTTCACGCGCTGAAAGGTCTCCCAGACGCCGATGGCGGTGCGGTTGGCGATGAGCGCGGCGGCACCACCGTTCTCCGCGCACACGTACTGGTTGTTGGCGTGCGAGCGCAGCGCGACGTTGCCGTCGCCCAGGTCGATCAGGTCGAACCGCTCCCAGGGCCCGATGGCGGTGCGGTTGGCGATGAGCGCCGAGGCGCCGGCATCGTCGGCGCACACGTACTGGTTGTTGGCGCGGGCCCGCAGGCTGATCACCGTGGTGGCGCGGGGAGCGAGTTGGTAGGTGGTGCCCGCGGCGGCGGTGAAGGTCACCACGCCGGCCTCCGGTCGTTGCACGGTGACCGGCTGGCCGCCGGTGGTCACGTCCACGGGGACGGCGGTGCGGACGCGGACCGTGCCGGCGGCGCGGGGGCGCAGGGTGGCCCGGGTGAGCACGCTCCCGGCCCAGGCGAGGTCGACGGTGTGGCCGCCCCTGGCGAGCAGTCCGGTGACCTGGCCGGCGGGCAGTTCCGGCGGCAGGGCGGGCAGCAGGTGCGTCTCGCCGGCGTGGGAGTGCAGGAGCCATTCGGCGATGCCGGCCGTGGCGCCGAAGTTGCCGTCGATCTGGAACGGCGGGTGGAGGCAGAAGAGGTTGGGGGCGGTGCGCTCGGGGGTCAGCTGCGCGCGCAGCAACTGGTAGGAGCGGGCGCCGTCCTCCAGACGGGCCCAGAAGTTGATCTTCCAGGCCAGGGACCAGCCGGTGCCGGCGTCCCCCCGCCGCTCAAGCGTGACGCGCGCCGCCTGGGCCAGCGACGGGGTGCCACGGACGGTGATCTGGTTGCTCGGGTGCAGGCCGTAGAGGTGGGAGACGTGCCGGTGGGTCTGCTCGGGGGCGCCGGCGTCCCAGTCGGCCTGCCACTCCTGGATCTGGCCCTGCGCGCCCACCCTGGTCGGCGCGAGCCGGTCGCGCAGCGACAGGACCCGAGTGCGGAAGTCGGCGTCGGTGCCCAGCAGCGCGGCGGCGTCGGCCACCGCCTGGAAGAGATCCCGGAGGATCTGCATGTCCATGGTGGGGCCGGCGCACACGGAGACCCCCGAGTGGTGCGAGTTCTCCGGGGAGTTGGACGGGTTGGTCACCATGAACCCGGTGCCCGGGTCCGGCACGAGGGTGTCGACGAAGAACTGCGCCGCGCCCCGGAGAGCGGGGTAGCGGGCCCGCAGGGCCGACAGGTCGCCGGTGAAGCGGTAGTGCTCCCAGATGTGCAGCGCCATCCAGGCGCCGCCGGTCTGCCACATGCCCCACAGGGCCCCGTCGACGGGCGCGGTGCCGCGCCAGGCGTCGGTGTTGTGGTGGCACACCCAGCCGCCGGCGCCGTACTGCAGGCGGGCGGTGGTCGTGCCGGCGACCGACAGGTCGTCGACCAGCCTGAGCGCCGGTTCCATCATCTCCACGAGGTTGGTGGGGCCGGCAGGCCAGTAGTTCATCTCGGTGTTGATGTTGACGGTGTACTTGGAGCTCCACGACGGGCGCAGCGCCTCGTTCCAGACGCCCTGGAGGTTGGCCGGCTGGGTGCCGGGCCGGGAACTGGAGATCAGCAGGTACCGGCCGAACTGGAAGAAGAGGGTGACCAGTTGCGGGTCGTTCCCGCCGGCGAAGCCGGCCACCCGCTGGTCGGTCGGCAGTTCGGCCGCCGGCGAGGTGCCCAGGTCGAGGGTGGTCCGGCCGAAGTACCGCTGATACTCGGCGAGGTGGCGGGATCTGAGCTGGTCGTAGGACTGGTTGCCGGCGGTCTGGAGCGGGGTGAGCGCGCGGCCGTTCTGGTCCCCGGTCAGGTCGCGGTAACTGGTGTGGTTGGTGCCCACCGAGATCAGCAGGGTCACCGCGTCCGCGTTGGCCACGGTGAGCGTGCCGTTCTGGCTGGTGACCGTTCCACCGCTGGTGCGCACGCTGGCCAGCGCGCGGAACCTGACCCGGCCGGTGAGGTTGTCCACGGTCTCGCCCGAGCCGTCGAGCCCGATGGTCAGCGGGTCGGGGGAGTGGCGCGAGGTGTTGGGCTGCAGGCTGTCGAAGGCGGCCGAGAACGAGATCCGGCCGGCGGTCGACGCGGTCAGCCGGACCACGATCACCTGGTCCGCCGCACTGGCGAAGACCTCCCTGGTGTGGGTGACGCCGTCGCGCGTGTAGCGGGTGAGGGCGATGGCGGTGGCGAGGTCGAGTTCGCGGTGGTAGCCGCTCGCGGTGCCGCCGGAGGGGAACGTCAGCCGCAGGTTCCCCACCGTCTGGTAGGGCATCTGGCCTCGGGGGGTCCCCATGAACTGGCTGTCGATCAGCGACTGGGCGGCGGACCACTCGTTGTTGAACACCCGGCGTCTGATCTCCGGCAGGTTGGCCAGGCCGTCCGGGTCGGCCGGGTCGTAGGGCCCGCCGCCCCAGACGGTGTCCTCGTTCAGCTGGAGCCGCTCGCTCTCCACGCCGCCGAACACCATGGCGCCGAGCCGTCCGTTCCCGATGGGCAGCGCCCGCAGCCATTCGGTGGCCGGGCCGGTGTACCGCAGGCGCAGCGGTTCTTCGGCGAGGGGCAGGTCGGTCGTGGTGGAACCGCCGGTGGCGGCCCGTGCGGTCGTGGCGGTGGCGCCGGCGGCCACACCGGCGGCCGCGGAGAGGGCGAGGAAGTGCCGGCGGTTCGGGCGGGGAGGCATGGCGGCTCCTGGTGAGGGGGCACGACGGATCGCCTCCGGCGCGGCCCACGGGTGGTGCCGCGCCGGGGCGGTGGAGGGAGAGGGGCGGTGCGGTGGGCTCAGCGGGTGAACTGCCACCAGTTGACGTTGAAGAGGAAGCCGCTGCCGCCGGTGAACCGGAGGTAGAGGTCGCGGGTTCCGGTGGCGCCGGTGACCGGGCAGGAGACGGTGGTCCAGGTCTGCCAGCCTCCGGTGCCGGGCACCGTGCACGTCGAAACCTGTGGGCCGGTGGTGCTGTCCAGGCGCACTTCGATGGTGCCGCCGCCGGCTGCCGAGGCGACTCTGGCGGTGAAGGTGCTCGCTCCGGTGCCGAAGGCGGTGCCCCTGATCCTGAGCCAGTCGCCGTTGTCGATGTAACCGACGTTCATCCCGCCCTCACTGGACGGTTCGGTCTCGACGCCGGAGGCCCAGGCGCTGGTCTCGGCCTCCTGGCGGACGAACGGGTTGAGCGTGCCCAGTTGGGGCGCCCCGGCGGTGGTCATGTTGATCGTCGGGATGGTGCCGTCGGCGTTGTACTGGAACCTCTCCACCGCGACGGAGCGGGTGAAGCCGCCGCCTCCCGGCAGGGCGCCGTTGTGGTAGAAGAAGTACGAGTTGCCGCGGAAGTCGATGACTCCGGGGTGGTTGGTGAAGCTGCTGCCCTGCGTG
The DNA here is from genome assembly GCF_031845425.1 of Streptomyces millisiae. Classification (NCBI taxonomy): domain Bacteria; kingdom Bacillati; phylum Actinomycetota; class Actinomycetes; order Kitasatosporales; family Streptomycetaceae; genus Streptomyces; species Streptomyces millisiae. Next base: position 74,751 of record NZ_JAVREM010000010.1, on the reverse strand, counting down.
GGCATGATCGTGCCGCGGAAGGTCCAGGGCCCGGTGGGTCCTGGGGCCGTGGAGTAGGCGATGGACTCCGAGCAGCAGTTCGCCGCGAAGACCAGGTAGTAGAGGCCGTTGCGTTTGTAGACCCACGGCCCCTCCTCGTAGAGGGTCGGGCGGGACGGGTTCCCGTCGCGTCGGCCGAAGCCCGCGGTGGTGAGGGGGATCTGGGTGGGGCCGCCCGTGAAGGAGACCATGTCGGGGTTGAGCCGCACGTACCACAGGTTGGGGTTGCCCCAGTAGAGGTAGGCCTGGCCGTTGTCGTCGATGAACACGGCGGGGTCGATCTCGCCGTTCTCGACGAGCGGGTGTCCCAGGGCGTCCCGGAACGGCCCGGTGGGGCTGTCCGAGACGGCCACGCCGATGGCCATCCGCCCGGTCGCCCGGTTGGTCACCGGCACATACCAGTAGAACTGGTTGTTCCTGGCCACGACATGGCCCGCCCAGGCGTCGGCGCTCGCCCAGCTGAACGTGGCCAGACTCAGCGGCGAGCCGTGATCGGTCCAGTTCACCATGTCGGAGGAGGAGAACACCCGCCAGTCCCGCATGGTGAACCAGGTCGAGCCGTCCTCGTCGTGGCCGGTGTAGAGGTAGACCCGGTCGTTGTGGACGATGGGCGCCGGGTCGGCGGTGTAGATGGTCTGGACGATGGGGTTGTCGGCCCGCGCTGTGCCGCCCTGGAACAGGGTCATGACGCAGAGCAGGCTCACCAGCCAGGCGACGGCGCGCCTGGCGGTCCGACGGGCCAGGAGCGGTGTTCTCGGTGTCACGATCACTCCTCCGGTGGTGGAGACGCCGGCCGGGTTCGCCAGCCCGGCCACCAGGCGCCACGGTGAGTCGGGGGGTAGGTGTCGAACGGACAGGCGTCGACGCGGGCCAGGTGTACGACCTGGCGTTCCGTTTCTCGGTGCGGTCGGGGCCCGGGCCCCGGGGGCGCGCCGTCGCGCCCCCGGGCCGGGTGGCGGCTTGTCAGGAGCGGGTCCAACGCTGGTTGGGCTGGCCGTTGCAGGTCCACAGGATCACGGCGGTCCCGTTGGCGGTGCCGGCCTGGTTGACGTCCAGGCACAGGCCGGAGTGGGCGTTGCGGATGGATCCGTCGGCGGCCAGGGTCCAGCGTTGGTTGGCTTGGCCGTTGCAGGTCCAGGTGATCACCCGGGTGCCGTTGGTGGTGCCCTGGTTGTAGGCGTCCAGGCACTTGTCGCCGAAGACGCGGATCTCGCCGCCGGCCCAGGTGGTCCATGTCTGGTTGGCGGCCGTGTGGCAGTCCCAGATCAGTACGGTGGCGCCGGCGGCGGTGGAGGCGTTGTCGACGTCGAGGCAGCGTCCTGAGCCGGCGCCGCGCAGCCGGGAGGTGGTGTTCTCCAGCGGGGTGCCGCCGGACACCCGGTAGACCGCGACGCCGTGCGCCGGCACGCTGGCGGAGATCTGGCCTCCGGTGGTGGCGGTGCCGCCGGTCCACAGGTCGGTGAGGGTGAAGGTGCCGCCGGACAGGCCGATCTGGGCCGCGGTGGTGGTGATGGTGGTGGTGGCGCCGCCGCGGTTGAACAGGCCGACGGCCACCGAGCCGTCGGCGAGCGGCTTGGCGAACACCTCGACGTCGCCGTCGTCGCGCACCCGTCGTCCGCCGGCGCCCAGGGGGTCCTGGTTGACGGCCAGCAGGCGCGGGTTGCGCAGGATGGCGCTGACGTCGGCGGACATGGTGCGGATGTCGTTGCCCGCCATCAGCGGCGCGGCCATCAGGGCCCAGAGCGCGAAGTGCGACCGCGCCTCGGTCAGGGTCAGGCCCGGCCGGCCGACGACCAGCATGTCCGGGTCGTTCCAGTGCCCTGGCCCGGCCTGGGCGGCCAGCGGGGCGTTGATGTCGACGACGTTGCCCACGCCCATCGGGTAGCTGTTGGTGTTGCCGTTCTGCCAGATGTCCAGCAGGTCCTCGGTGGTGCGCCACAGGTCGGCGACCTGGCCCCAGTCGTAGGTGGCGCCCGTGATCGCGTGAAAGCTGTTGGGGTTGATGCTGTAGACGATCGGACGTCCCGTGGCGCGCAGGGCGTCCCGCATCAGCGTGAACCGGGCGATCTGCTCCTCCCGGGTGCCTTCCGGGGAACACCAGTCGTACTTGAGGTAGTCCACGCCCCAGGAGGCGAAGGTGTTGGCGTCCTGCACCTCGTGCCCCATGCTCCCGGTGGAGCCGGGGTGCGTGCCGACGCGTTGGGCGCAGGTGCGTTCGGTGGGTACCTGGTAGATGCCGAACTTGAGCCCACGGCTGTGGATGTAGTCGCCCAGGGCCCGCATGCCGCTGGGGAACCGGGTCGGATGGGCGCGCAGGTTGCCCTGGGCGTCGCGCTGGGGGTCGAACCAGCAGTCGTCGACCACCACGTACTCGTAGCCGGCGTCCCGCATGCCGGAGCTCACCATGGCGTCGGCGGCCTGGCGGATCACCGTCTCGTTGACCCCGCTGCAGCCGAAGCTGTTCCAGCTGTTCCAGCCCAGCGGCGGGGTGAGCGCCGGGCTGCCCGGCGCGGCCTGGGCCGGCGGCTGCGCCGGCGCGGCCTGGGCCGGTGCCGGGGCCGGCGTCGTGAAGAGCATCGTCATCGCGACCGCCGCTGCCGCCAGCAGGTGGGGCAGTCGTCCGCGGATCAGGGTGCGCATCTGTGGCCCTTTCTCGATTCCTCGACGGACGGGACGCCGATGGGCTCCACCCTCCCGGTGCGGGCGCCGTGGACGGCGCCCGCTGGCCCGTCCAAAGGCGGGAGGGTGGAGCGGCGTGGGGGTGGAACGGGTCAGAACTGGGTGAAGAAGCGCCAGGTCTCGCCGGGGAGCCAGGTGCGGGAGCCGCTGTCGCCGGGGGCGCCGTCCTGGGGGGCGGCGATGTGGCCCCCGTCGAACGCGGCCCAGGTGACGGGGCGTCCTGAGGCGCAGCCGGAGTAGGTGGTGGTGATGTGTCGCAGGCTGCCCTGAGGCGGTTCTGGCGGGTTCTGGGCGGTGCAGCCGTTGTTGCGCACGAACCGGTCGCGCATCGAGCGGCCGTTGGCGATGTTGTCGCTGACGCCGTGGGCGGCGAAGTAGGCGACGGAGCCGGTGCCGCCGCTGCAGCCGCTGATCTGGCCGGGTGCGCCGTAGACCGCGACGGCGCGGAAGGTGTTGGGGCGGGAGCAGGCCAGGGAGTAGCTCATGGCGCCGCCGTAGCTGAAGCCGAGGGCGAAGCGCCGGCTGGTGTCGACGCACAGGTCGGCCTCGACGCGGCGCAGCAGGTCGTCGACGAAGGTGACGTCCTGGCCGCCTGTGTTGGCCCAGCCGTTGCTGATGCCCTGGGGGGCGACGAAGATGGTGCTGTTGTTCGCCAGTCGCTTGAGGCCGTAGTAGGCCCAGACGTCGCGTTCCACGGTCTGGCCGGTGGCGACGTCGGTGGCGGTGCCGCCCCACCAGTGGAACCCGAGGACCAGTCGGTAGGGGCGGTTGCGGTCGTAGCCGTCGGGGACGTCCAGGATGAAGGAGCGGTTGGTGCCGCCGCTCTGGATCGTGTGGGTGCCGTCGCCGAGGGTGGGTGCCTGGCCGCAGGCGGCGGACGTCACGGCGGTGCCGTCGGCCTCGGCGGACGGGGAGTCGGCGCCGGGGGTGCCGGCCGCCGCCTGGCCGCCCATGACCAGGGCGAGAAGCGCCGCGGCCACGATGGGCACGGATAACAGCTTACGCAGCGACATCGCGTGACTCCTTGACTGTCGACATGCCTGACATGGCTCTCCTTGGTGCCGGGAACGCGTCCGAGGCGGTGTCGCGCGTGACCGCGACGGCATGGCGGGGGAGAGGCACGGACGGCTCCATGGCGGCTCTGCCGGAGGCTCCCGACACACGAGAGCGCCTGTCGTCCTCAGGCGTTCAACATCGTGACGCACGTGTGGTGGGGGCCACCGGTACGGAAGGTGGTTGGTGCGCGTGCTGTGTCGTGCGATGGCCCGCTGGCCGGCGGGGCAACTCCGAGTGCCGTTCGAGACCACGAACAGCAGTCGGGGCGTCAGACATGGAGCATAGGAGTCTCGCGGGGAGTGTCAACCTCTCCGTCGGCTGGTGGTTTCGAGAAATTGAGCGAATGTGATCGTGTGCGGGCGGCGAATGGGGACAAGGCGCCCATGCGTGCGGCTCGGCGTGAGGGGATATCAGCGAAATGATCGATTCTTTCGCTGGAATTCACTCGGGGTGAGCCGGGAGACTCACCCGCCCTGGCGCTCCCGCCGCAGCAGCCATCGCAGGATCGACGGGTTCTCGCACGTCGGCCCCGATACGCGTCGCGACGTGACGTGCCGTCAGCGGGCCGGTGCGGCCACCGAGCCGCGCAGACGGACCGGCATGGGAACCCGGTGTGACCCGCCGTCGGGTTCGAGTCCCTCGCGGTGCCGGTCGATCTCGGCGAAGAGGACGTCGACGGCCTTGCGGCCCAACTCGTAGTGGGGGAGGGCGACGGTGGTGAGCTTCGGTCGGATCCAGGTCGCGATGGGGTGGTCGTCGAACGAGACGACGGAGACGTCGTCGGGCACCCTCAGGCCGGCGCCGTCGAGCGCCTGGTAGGCGCCGAGGGCGAGCCGGTCGTTGAGGCAGACCAGTGCGCGGGGCCGCTCGGCCGTCAGGAGCTCGGCGGTCGCGGCGTACCCGTGCTCCGGTTGCCAGTCGGGACACACCCGGCCGCTGGCGATCTCCACCCCCGCCTGCCCGAGGACGTCGCGGATGCCGGTGAGTCGTTCGACGCCGGCGACGGTTCCGGGAGGCACGTCGTGGATTCCGGGGCCGGCGCCGACGAGGTGGATGCCGGCCCGGTGGCCGGCGTCGAGCAGAAGTCGGGCGGCGGCGCGGCCGGCCTCGGTCTCGTCGGGCACGACCGAGGGCAGCGGTGAGGGCTCCGTCGGCAGCGCGTTGAGCAGCACGGCCGGGGCGGCGGTGAGGGCGGCGGGGACCGGGATGGTCCTGGTGAACATCGAGGCGAAGACGATGCCGTCGACCCGGCGGTCCTGCATGGCCTCCAGCAGGCCGCGCTCCAGGTCGGGTTCCCCCTCGGTCTCGCCGATGAACAGCATCACGCCCCGCTCCCGCGCGGCCTCCAGCGCCCCCTTGATCATGTCGCCGGCCAGCCGCGAGGTCGCGACGGTGTCGGAGACGAACCCGATGGTCCGGGTCGTGCCCGTGCGCAGGCTCTGCGAGACGATGTCGGGCCGGTACCCCAACTCCTGGGCGGCCCGGAGGACGCGCTCCTCGACGCTCCGCGATATCCGCAGCTCACGGCCGCGTCCGGAGAGCACCAGGGACGCCGTGGTGCGCGAGACGCCCGCGCGATCGGCGACATCGGTCATGGTCACCCGTCGTGGGCTCACCGGCGGACCTCCAAGGCATCACATCCGACCAACATCTTGACAGTCGACAGCGCGGCGGTAACACTAACCGCCGCTAACACGATTTAGCAACCGGCTCGGGACGTCTGGCCCTCGGCCGGTCAGCCACGAATCCAACGGAGTGTGCGCAATGACGCGTTCCATCAGCCGTCGGGAGGCCGCGCTCGGGTTCCTCGCCCTCGCGGGGACACTGGCCGTCGGATGCGGCGGACCGGGCGGCAGCGGGCCACGGCGGTCCGACACCGGCCCGTCGCCCTCTGCGGCGCCGACCATCGGCACCGAACCGGTCACGCTGAAGGCCTACTTCGAGACCGGGTTCCCCATGGCGCGGGCTCTGACGGACGAGTTCACCCGGCAGTTCCCCAACGTCACCTGGGACATCCGCGAGGACCAGTTCGCGGTGATCACCCAGAACGCGCCGCGCGTGCTGGCCGACGACCCGCCGGACCTCATGCGGCTTCCCCAGGTGTCCGAGCTGGTGGGCGACGGCCTGTTGCTGAACCTCGACGGCTACGCGGAGGTCTTCGGCTGGGACGGCTGGCCGCCGTCGCAGCTGGAGCAGTTGCGCGTGGCCCCGGAGGGCCGGCCCCGCGGCGAGGGCTCGCTGTACGCGATGGGCCTGAACTTCAGCATGACCGGCGTCTTCTACAACCGGACGCTCGCCGAGCGCATCGGCATGGCGTCCCCGCCGGCCACGCTCGCCGAGTTCGACGAGCTGCTCGCCAGCGCCAAGGACGCCGGCATCGTGCCGATCGTCCAGTTCAACGGCGGCGCGACCGGCGGATTCGCCTTCCCGCTGCAGAACCTGATGGCGGCGTACGGACAGCCGGGCCCGATCAACGACTGGATCTTCCAGAAGCCCGACGTCACGATCGACACCCCGTCGAACCTCTCCGCGGTGCGGCACCTCCAGGAGTGGATCGAGGCGGGCTACTTCGACCCGGACGCCAACGCCATGGAGTACGCCCAGATGATGAGCACGTTCATGGCCGGCGACGCCCTGCTCATGTTCAACGGCGACTGGGAGTCGGGGAACCTCGACGGCGAGATGCCGGGCGAGGTGGGCTTCTTCCTGATGCCGCCGGCCGAGGCGGGCGGGCCCGTCGCGACGATGTCCGCGCCCCTGACGTACGGGATCAGCGCGAACGCCGCGCACCCCGACGAGGCCGCGTTCTTCCTCGACTGGGCGGCCACCGACGAGCGCGCCCGCGAGATCGTGGTCGAGGTCGGCGGATCCCACCCGATGGGCCCCCCGGACGCGCACATGCCGGAGGTGGCCGAGGACAGCGTCACCGGGCAGACCCTCGCCGCCGGCGCCCGGATAGCCGAGGACGACGGCGCGATGGACTTCATCGCCAACGCCACGGGCTCCGTCTACGCCAAGGGCTGGACCCCCCAGTTGCAGCGGCTGTTCGCGGGTGACCAGAACCCGGAGGGGCTGCTGGCGGCGGTGCAGCGCGAGTACGAGATCGAGGCCGGGAGCTGAGCGGCATGACATCGCCGACCACGGACCCGAAGCCCGGCCCCGGCCCCGGCCCAGGGCTCCGGCCGGGCCGGAGCCGCCGGCCCGGACTCCGCACCAGGTGGTGGGTCGGATGGTCCTTCGTCGCCCCGGCGCTGGCGGCCTACACCGTGTTCGTACTGTGGCCGATGGTCCTCACCGCGCAGTACTCGCTCTACGAGTGGAACGGCATCGGACCCTCGACCTGGGTCGGTCTCGACAACTACGGGCGGGTCTTCACCGATTCCGAGCTGTTCGACACGATCCTCAACGCCTTCCGGCTGATCGTGTTCTTCAGCGTGATACCCGTGCTGCTCGGTCTGGCGATCGCCGCCACGATCCGGCGGATCGCCACCAGCCGGCTGGCCGTCGTCGCCCGGACGGTGGTGTTCATACCCCAGGTCATCCCGCTGGTGGCCGCCGGCATCACCTGGAGCTGGCTGCTGTCGTCGAACGGCCTGGTCAACCAGCTGCTGTCGGCCATCGGGCTCGGCGGGGTGACCCGGGCCTGGCTCGGCGACCTCTCCACCGCGCTGCCGGCCGTCGGACTGATCGGCGCCTGGGTGCAACTCGGCCTGTGCACGCTGCTGTTGCTCGCCGGCATGAGCAAGATCGACCCCGCGCTCTACGAGGCGGCGCGGCTCGACGGGGCGGGTCCGCTGCGCGAGTTCCGCTCCGTCACCGTGCCCAGCCTGCGCCAGGAGATCGGCGTGTGCGTCACCGTCACCGTCATCTCGGCCCTGGCCAGCTTCGACATCATCTACATCTCCACCCAGGGAGGACCGGGCAACTCGACGATGGTCCCCGGCCTGGAGATCTACTACCAGGCGTTCTCCGACCGGGAGATCGGCGTGGCCTCCGCGCTCGCCGTGGTCCTCATGGCTCTCGTGCTCCTGTGCGTCCTTCCCATCCAGCGGCTCACCAGGGAGCGGCCATGATCGTCGGCAAGCGCGAGGCGTGGACGGGGCGGCTGTTCCTCGTCCTGCTGATGGCCTTCACCATCGTGCCGTTCGTCAGCCTCTTCGTCACCGCGCTCCACCCCTCGGGCAGCTACCCCTCCGGACTCGAGTGGCCGAGCGAGCCGCGGTGGGGGAACTTCGCCGACGCGTTCCGGGCGGCCCACATGGGCGACCTGCTGTGGTCGAGCACCCTGATCGTGCTCGGCGTGGTGCCGGTCTCGCTGGTGCTGGCCACGATGGCCGGCTTCGCCCTCGGCCACCTCCGGATGGCGGGGCGCCACCTGGTGTTCCTGATGTTCGTGCTCGGCCTGACCCTGCCCTTCGAGGGCATCATCACGCCGCTGTACTACGTGGTGCGCGACATGGGCCTCCTCAACACCCGATGGGCCATCATCCTGCCGCTGATCGGCCTGTTCATGCCCTTCGCGGTCTACTGGATGCGCGCGCACTTCATCAACCTGCCCGACGACCTGTCCGAGGCCGCCCAACTCGACGGCGCCAACGTGTGGCAGCTCTTCTGGCGCGTCCACGTCCCGCTGGCCGCGCCCGCGATCTCGTCCCTCGCCATCCTGCTGTTCCTGTGGACCTGGAACCAGTTCCTGCTCGCCATCGTCCTGGTCGACGATCCGGCGCGGCGCACCATGGCCGGCGCGCTGGGCGCCTTCCAGGGCCAGTGGGGCACGGACATCCCCCTGCTGTGCGCGGGATCCCTGCTGATCCTCGCGCCCACGCTCATCGTCTTCCTCATCTTCCAACGCCGCTTCGTCTCCGCCCTGTTGCAGGGCTCAGTGAAGGGCTGACCGAGCGATGCCGAACGACAACGGCCCGACGACAGGACAGGCGTGACAGACACCCGCCCCACCCGGTGGACCCGGCGTGACCTCGATCGGCTCGCCGGGGAACCGGCGACCACCGCGCCCGTCATCGACCCCGCCACCACGCCCCGCGTCCTCCCCGAGCACGACATCTGGGACCTGTGGCCGGTGCAGCGGGAGGACGGCACCACCGCCACGGTCCGGGAGGGCGAGCTCTGGATGACGCTCTCCGCGCCCGCCGTCGGCCATCCCGAGCACCGCCACGACATCGCGCGCCTCCACCTGCTGGCCAGGGCCGGCGACCGCTGGACGGACCTCGGGCACGTCTTCCCCGACGGCGCGTCCCCTGGCAGCCGCGAATGGTCGGGGTCCGCCCTCCTACGACCCGACGGCACGGTGTCCGTCATCTACACCGCCACCGGCGAACGCGGCGAGGCCCGCCCCACGTTCCACCAACGCGTCGTCGAGGCACGCCCCAGGCTGATCACGGACGGCGGCGCGACCCGGCTGGCACGGGACGCCGAACACCGCGTGGTGCTGCGCTCCGACGGCCTCTCCTACCTGCCGGCCGACGAGATCGCCGGCGGCCCCGGCCGGATCAGGGCCTTCCGCGACCCTGCCTGGTTCCGCGACCCGGCCGACGGGGTCGCATACCTGCTCGTCGCGGCCAGCGTGCCGTGGCGCGACCGCTTCATGGGCGCCGTCGCCCTCGCCCGGGAGACCGCCGAAGGCTGGAGCCTGTGCCCGCCACTCCTGGTGGCCGACGGCGTCAACCACGAGATCGAACGCCCGCACGTCGTCGTCCACCGGTCCCGCTACCACCTCTTCTTCTGCACCAGCCGCCAGTCGTTCCATCCGCCGGGCGCCCCCACGGGTCTCTACGGCTTCGTCGCGCCCAGCCTGACCGGCCCCTACGAACCCCTCAACGGCTCGGGGCTCGTCGTGCGCAACCCACCGACGCGCCCCGACCAGGCCTATGCCTGGTGGGTGCTCGGGGACCTCAGCGTGGTGAGCTTCGTCAACTACCTCCTCCCGGACGGCAGCGACCCCCGACAGCTGCCGGCCGCCGAGGCGAGAGCCGCCTTCGGCGGAACGGTCGCACCCGTCCTCGACCTCACCCTCGACCACGCCACCGCCCACGCCGTGCCGCGCGCCGGGTCCGACCCCGCGCCCAGGCCCGCGGAATGAGCCGACGCCGCCCGCCCTGAGGTTCCCGGTGAGGTGGGCCGGGGACATGGTGCCGGGTTCGACTCAAGGGGAGGTACCGCTCGGCCGATGGCGGTGGCATGGAAACGTCTGCTCGCGACCTCGCACGCCGTCTTTTGCTCCGCCGTCTCCTCGGGGCGGCCGGGCTGGCCGGCGGCTGTCGGTTCGTGGTGCCGGGAGCCCTGGCCGGGACGGCCGGCGCGCTCGCGCCGCGCCGGGCGGCGGCCGCGGACGCCGAAGGTCTCGAGGCGCTGTTCGGGTCGGAGAACCGGGTGATCTCCACGCACGAGGACGTGCTCGCGGTGACGTTCAACGCGGCCTGGAACGACTCCGGCCTGGACAGCGTCCTCGGCGAACTCGCCCACCGGGGCGCGCCCGCCACGTTCTTCCTGACCGGCGACTTCGCCGACCGGTGTCCCGAGGTGGTGGAGCGGATCGCGGCCGCGGGGCACGGTCTTGGCAACCACTCCTACAGTCACCCCTACTTCAGCGAGCTGACCGCGGCTGGCCGGCGGGACGAGGTGCTGGCCGCGGACCGCGCCCTGCGCGCGGCCGGGGCGGGGGAGGCGCTGACCCCGTTCTTCCGGTTCCCCTACGGCGAGACCACCCCCGAGCAGATCGGAGAGGTCAACGAGCTGGGATACGCGGACATCGAGTACACCGCCGACACCAACGGCTGGCAGGGCACCGCGGGCGGCATGACCGTGGACCACGCGGTGCGCAGGGCACTGGACGCCCTGTGCCCGGGGATGATCCTGCAGATGCACATCGGCGATCCCGGGGGCGGCACCGAGGTGCTCGACGCCCAGGCCCTGCCACGGATCCTGGACGCGACCACCGCCCACGGCTACCGCGTCATCGACCTCCGCGCCCTCCTCACCCCCGCGACCGAGCAGACGCCGACCGCGAGCGGCGACCCGGCCCGGCGAAACGGACCTACAGCCGCCGCTTTCTGAGCCGGAGGTTCGGGCTCACTTCGCCTGGGCGAGCCACATCGCGTCGGGGCCGGCGGGGAAGCGGAGTTGGCCGGTGGTGTCGTGGACGGCTCGCCAGACCGTCTCGGCGACGTCGCTCTCCTTGGTGAACACGTCCTGTGCCATGAAGCCCTCCATGGTCTTCTTCGCGAACGCCGCGTAGGGCGCCGGGACGAGCTGGTCGGGGGAGGCGCCGCCCGTCGCCCTGGCGGCGAAGCCGGTGGTGAGACAGGCGCCGGGCTCGACGGTCTTGGCCTGGACGCCGAAGGGGGCGAGTTCGAGGGCGAGGGAGGCGGTGAATCCCTCGACGGCCATCTTGCTGGCCTTGTAGACGGCGGAGAGCGGCATGTGGCCCAGGACGACGCTGGAGGTGACGTTGACCACCACGCCGGAGCCGCGCTCGCGGAACTGGGGGAGGACGGCCTGGGTGGTGGCCATGACGCCGAAGGTGTTGGTCTCGAAGACCTCGCGTACGTGGGTCATGGGGGTGCCCTCGAAGACGCTGATGGAGGGGACGCCGGCGTTGTTGACCAGGGCGTCGACGGGGCCGGCCGCCTGGAGGGCGGCGGTGATGCTGTCGGGCTCGGTCACGTCGAGTTCGATGACGCGCAGGCGGTCGGATGCGGGGAGGAGGTCGGGGCGGGGGGTGCGCATGGTGGCGACGACGTTCCAGCCCTGGGCGTGGAAGTGGAGGGCGGTCGCCCGGCCGTATCCGGAGGAGGTGCCGGTGATGAGCACGGTCTTCATGGTGTGGTCCCTTGCGACGCGGTGGGATGCGGACGATGGACAGGCATTTTCCTGCTTGGCGGGAGAGCCTGTGATCCCATTGAATCGCTCTGACCTGCTGGAATAGTAGAAGGATCCTCGCTTGTGCTTGCACGATTCTCCATCGTGTCTCCGCTGGTTTAGGTGAGGGCGCCTGCCGGGGTGCGGGCGGTGTGCCGGAGGTGGAGGGCGTCCCGGCTGGGTGGCGCGCCGAACTGGCGGCGGTACTCGCGGCTGAACTGGGAGGGGTTGTCGTAGCCGACGCGCTGGCCGACGCCGGTGACGTCGCCGGGGTGGGTGGCGAGCAGCAGTCGGGCCTCCTGGAGTCGGATCTGCTTCTGGAACTGGATGGGGCTCATCGCGGTCACGGCCTGGAAGTTGCGGTAGAACGCGGAGACGCTCATGCCGGACATGCGGGCCACCTCCTCGACGCGGAAGGGCTGCGCGTAGTGCTCGCGGATCCACCGAACGGCCCGTGAGATGTGGCTGAGGCCGCTGTCGGCAAGGCCGAGTTGGCGGACGGTCGCGCCCTGCTCGCCGGTGATCAGGCGCCACAGGATCTCGCGTTTGACCAGCGGGGCCAGCACCGCCCGGTCGCGTGGCTCGTCGAGCAGGCGCAGCAGCCGGAGCACCGCGTCCAGCAGTGCGGGTGGCGCGTCGTTGACGGCGATGCCCGAGGGCGTGCCTCCGCCGGCGCGGGGGATGTCGCCGGGGCCGGCCTGGAGGAGCAGTTCGGCGACGGCGGACGGATCCAGCACCAGGCCGAAGCCGAGGGCCGGCCGCTCGGGCTCGGCCTGGGTGAACTGCCCGGTGACGGGCAGGTCGACGGAGGCGACCAGGTACTGCCCGGGGCCGTACTCGAAGACCCGCTCGCCCAGCGCGAGGCGTTTGGTGCCCTGCGCGATGACCGCGAGGACCGTGCCGGACATCGAGAACGCCGGCGGGTCGGGGCGGTCGACCCTGGAGATGAGGACGCCGTCGATGGCGGTGGTCCAGTCGGGGCGGGCGTGCCGGGTCAGCAGGGCGCGAAGCTCGTCGAGGTGCATGCCCCCATTGCAGCACCCTTTGGGGCGATGCTCCCCGGGGCGAGAGAATCATGCAGGTGCACAGGAGCATCGTTCTAACGTTTCCGCAGGTCACATGGGTTAAATGGGAAACAGCTCACTCCATCGACCCGGAAGAGGGAAGCCTTCGATGCGTGTCACCCAGACCGCCAGGCCCGACCTGGACCCCGAACTGCGTGCCCTGCTGGCCGAGATGCCGCTGACGGTCCAGCTCACCCCGGAGATCCTCGCGCGGCTGCGACAGCTCCCCTCCACGCCCGTCGAGCCTCTCCTCGCCCATCGGCGGGTCGACCGGCGCGAAGTCACCGTGCCCGCCCCGGACGGCACCCCGATACCGCTGTCGGTCTTCTCGCCCAAGGACACCGACCGCACCGGCCTCGCGCCGTGCGTCTACTGGATGCACGGCGGCGGGATGGTCATGGGCGACCGCTTCTCGCAACTCGACATCCCGCTGGAGTGGCTCGACGAGTTCGGCGCGGTCGTGGTCTCCGTCGACTACCGGCTCGCCCCCGAGGCCACCGGCACCACCCTGGTCGACGACTGCTACCAGGGCCTGCGCTGGATCGCCGCGCACGCCGCCGAACTCGGGGTCGACCCGACCCGGATCGTCGTCGCCGGCGCCAGCGCGGGCGGCGGCCTGGCCGCCGGCGTCACCCTGCTGGCCCGCGACCTCGCCGGACCGAGGATCACGGCGCAGCTGCTGATCTGCCCCATGCTCGACCACCGCGGCGCCACCACCTCCAGCCGCCAGTACTCCGGGGTGCCGGGTGTGTGGACCGCCGAGACGAACGCGTTCGCCTGGCGCTGCGTCCTCGGCGACCTCGCCGACGACCAGGTGCCCCCGTACGTCTCACCCGCGCTGGCCGACGACCTCTCCGGACTGCCGACGACCTATGTCGACACCGGCTCCGCCGAGGTATTCCGCGACGAGGACACCGACTACGCCACCCGCGTCTGGGCCGCCGGCGGCCAGGCCGAACTCCATGTCTGGGCGGGCGGCTGCCACGGCTTCGACGCTCTCTACCCGCAGGCACCCATCTCGGCCACGGCCCGCCGCACCCGCACCGACTGGCTCGCCCGCGTCCTGTCCGCGAACCTCGCTGGGTAGCGGCCTCGGGGCTGACCTCGCTGAGGGATCATGACCTGATCGTGGCGGGCGTTCGCGCCTTCCTGACCGAGGGAGACACCATATGAGCGAGCAGGGATCGTTCCGGCGGCTGGCGGCCGGTCAGCTGGCCCGCGTCCGGGTCTGGGACCGCGCGACCGGGGCGGTGCGCACCGTCTTCGAGTCGCGTGACCGCCTCTACGAGGCGCCGAACTGGACCCCCGACGGCCAGTTGCTGGTCAACGGGGACGGCAGGCTCTGGCTGCTCCCGGCCGACGGTTCTGGCCCGCCCCGGGAGATCCCCACGGCGGGGCTGCCCGCCGTCAACAACGACCATGTCCTCGCCCCCGACGGGGCGACGGTGTTCGCGTCGGCCAACGACTGGCACATCTGGGAGGTCCCGCTCGACGGAGGCCTCGCCCGCCGCGTCACCGCCGACGACGGCGGGATGCACTTCCTGCACGGCATAAGCCCCGACGGACGGCGTCTCGGCTATGTCCGCCTCGATCCGGAGGGCGACAACTGGTGGGCGTCGGCCACCATCCACACCGTCGGCCTCGACGGAGAGGACGATGTCGCCGTCACCACGGATCCGGGACCGGCGGACGGGTGCGCGTGGACGCCGGACGGCGAGTGGATCGTCTTCAACACCGAGCAGTTCTCCGACACGCCGGGCCACGCCCAGCTCGCCCGGATCCGGCCGGACGGGACGGAACTCGAACAGCTCACCTTCGACGAGCGCGTGAACTGGTTCCCGCACGTCGCGCCGACCGGGGACGTCGCCGTCTACCTCAGCTACCCGCCGGGCACGACCGGGCACCCGGCGGACCTGCCCGTCGAACTGCGGCTGGTGACGGTCGGCGCCTGGCGGGAGCCCACCACGCTGGTCGCCCTCCTCGGCGGGCAGGGCACGATCAACGTGCCGAGCTGGGCCCCGGACGGATCCGCGTTCGCCTTCGTCGACTACCCCTTCGACCAGCGGGACGAGCCGGCGACCGAGTGACCGGCCGGCCGGGACGGGCGGAGCCGGTGGGCGACGGCCACCAGGAGCAGGGTCAGCACCAGGAGGCCCGTCCAGATCACCCACCGCTCGGGCCACACGCCGGCGGAGGAGTGGCCGTGGTCGGGCCGGCCGCCGTCGGCCCCGGAGGCGATGACGGCCGCCAGGCCGGCGATCGTGGCCAGCACCGCGAGTCGGCCGGCGGCGCGCGCGGTCAGCGGCAGCGGGCGCGACTCCCGGCCGGGCCCGCGCAGCCGCAGCCGCTCGCTGGGGCGGGCCGGCGCCAGCAGCCGGAGCAACAGCAGCCCGGCCAGCGGCATCTGGAGCGCCCACACCAGGGTGCGGAACGAGCCGTCGAACCAGACGTTGGTGCCGTAGAGCAGGGTGTGCCAGACGCTGAGCACATAGACGACGATGACGAAGCGGTGCAGCGCCCGCCACAGCCGGGAACCCGTGGTCTGACGCACATAGAAGGCGAGACCCAGGACGATCCCCAGGTAGAAGGCGAGCAGGCCGATCAGGACGGCCACCCGGCCCGTTCCGGTGGCGTAGCCGCCGGGGACGAACACCTTGACCAGGGTCTCGCGCACCAGCTCGCCCATCGGCTGGTTCTCGAAGTTGGTCTGGAGCTCGGCGCCGAAGAACGTGGCCATGTGCAGGAACATCAGCCCGATCGTGGTCAGGCTGGTGGTGCGGTGCCACCTCTCCACCCGGGCCGCCGACAGCCAGCGCCAGGGCGGGCGCGCCCCCGACCTGAGCAGGCCGAAGGCGACGGTGATGTAGGCCCACAGCAGCGCCGACCAGCCGAAGGCCTGGCACAGCCAGTACCACCAGTACTCGGACGCGTCCTCGAAGGGCGGCATCATCCGGATGCTGGGCGAGCTGCCGTTCTCGATCCGGGCCCACAGCCACCAGAAGACGAGGCCGGTGACCAGCAGCGCCAGGCTGGCGTCCGGTATCGCGGCGCGGGCGTCGGCCCGCAGCCCGGGCCAGTCGAAACGCCGCGTGCCGCTTCGCCTTCCCGAGGAGGGGACGGGTGGTCGCGCGGCGTCTGTCATCGGAGTCCACCTTCTCTGAGCGGCTTTCGGCGTTTCGGCGGGACACCTGGGCAGTCGGACCGGGAGGACGTCCGGTTCCCGGCGCCGGCGCGACGACCGGCGGTATGTGACGCGATCGTGGAGCGCTCACCCGTGATGTCCACGAATTCCGCGCGCCCCTCCAAAATCGAAATGTCCGGCGATGGGGGGCCGGTGAATAACAGGGCCCCGGCGTCTCGCCTAATACGTCGGGAAGCGGCCGCGAAGTCGCCCGACTTCCTGCGGAGTTCGTCCCGGGGGCGCGTTTCATAAAGGTATGCGCCCCCCGCGCGCCCTTGTGCTTCCCCGGAGCGCGGATTCGTGTGTGCAATGCGACGGTGACGGGTGAGGATGTGTGAGTTGGGGGCACTCGACAGAGGTGGGAAACGACTGCCGGGGAGGCACCAGGCGTGATCCGATTACTGCTCGTGCACGACGACAATCTGCTGCGCTGTGCGCTGGCTTCGCTGCTGGCCGTCGAACGGGACATCGAGGTGGCGGCCGCGTCCTGGCGGGAGGTCGTGCCGCCGGACGCGCCGGCGCACTCCGCCGACGCGTGGCTGGTGGACACCGACTGCGCGGGTTTCGCCGCGCTGACCGCGGAGGACCCGGTGGTGGCCGGCGGGGGAGTGGGCCACCGGGGCGAGGGCGGTGGGGGGCGGGCGCCGGGCCTGGTGGTGCTCGCGCCGACGGGGCGGCCGGGGCTGCTGCACCGGGCCTTCACCGCCGGCGCGCTGGGATTCGTCAGCAAGGGGGCCCGGCCGGCATGCCTGCTGGACGCCATCAGAAGCGTCGTGCGCGGCAGCCGTTATGTGGATGACGCGCTCGCCTTCGATTTCTTCAGCGCCACGCATATGCCGCTCACGCCACGCGAGTTGAACGTTCTCTCACTCGCGGCCGACGGCGCCCCGGTGCCGGAGATCGCGGAGCGGCTGTGGCTCGCCGAGGGCACGGTGCGCAATTACCTGGCCGCCATCATCCGGAAGACCGGTGCCCGCAACCGGGTCGACGCGATCCGCATATCCCGCAGCGCCGGCTGGGTCTGACCAGTCGGCCGCCAGATCGCGGTAAGCGGCGGAGCGTTCGAGCAGTTCCTCGTGTGAGCCGAGGGCGTGGCATCCGCCGTCCAGCAGGAGCACCCGGCCCGCCCGGCGGGCGGAGCTGATCCGGTGCGCGACGACGATCAGCGTGCCGCCGTTCCGGGCCGCGAAGGCCCGCTCGGCGCGGGCCTCGGCGGCCGGGTCCAGATGGCACGTCGCCTCGTCGAGCACCGCCACCGGTGCCGGCGACAGATAGGCCCGGGCCAGCGCGAGCGACTGCCGCTCGCCCGCGGACAGCGCCGCGGGCGTCACCCGGCCGCCCGGGCCGCCGAGCCGCTCCACCAGGGCGTCCGCGCCGACCGCCGCGGCGGCGGCGAGCAACTCGTCGTCGTCCGGTGGTCCGGGGCGCAGATACCCCAGGTTCTCGGCGACGGTGCCGGAGAACACGTACGCCTCCTGCGGGATCAGCACCCGCAGCCCGGCCAGCTCCGCCGCGCCCCGGCCGGCCAGCGGCTCGCCGCACAGCACGATCTCGCCGGCGCCGGGCCGCAGCAGCCCGGAGACCAGCAGCGCCAGCGTCGACTTGCCGGTGCCGCTCGGTCCCACCACGGCCAGGTGCCCGCCGGTCGGGAGCGTCAGATCGAGCCGGTCGAGCACCGGCTCCGCCCGCCCGCCGTAGGCGAAGGAGACGCCGCGCAGCACCAGCGCCGGCCCGCCCGCCGGCGGCCCGGCCGGCGGTCCGTCGGGTGGGACAGGGGGTGGCACAGCGGGTGGGGCGGCGGGCGGCTCGGCGAGCAGCCGCCCGGTGACCACGGCCAGCCGGGCGCCCGCGCCGCCGACGCCCCGCACCAGGCTGGTCAGGGCGGGCAGCAGCCCCTGGAGCACGAAGGTCACCGCGCCCACCAGCTCACCCGCCGTCACCCCGCGGTCGAGCAGCCAGGGCGCCAGACACACCAGCAGTCCCAGCGGCAGCTGCCCGCCGAGCGCGAGCGCCACCACCCGCGTGGTCCCCCAGCGGGCCAGCGACAGCGCGGCCCGCAGCTCGCCGTCGACCCGGGCCGCCGCCCCGGCCGCCACTCCGTCCTCCGCCCCGCAGGCGGTGATGTCCCGCAAGCCCGCGCAGATCCCGCCGAGTTCGCCGGCCAGCGCCTCGTCCGCCGCCAGCACCGCACGCTGCCGCGCGGCCAGCGGCCACAGACCGGCCGCGAAGACGGCGAGCGCGAGCAGCAGCGGCGGCAGCACCACGAGCAGCAGCACCGGCGCCAGCAGCAGCAGGCCGAACAGCGCGCCCGCGGTGGTGAAGACGAACGTCTGCGCCACCAGCACGAGACCCGCCAGGCTGTCCCGGGCGATCTCCGTCTGCGTCGTCAGCCGGGAGACCGCCGCCGCGTCGTCCCGCTCCGCGCCGCGCACGGCCCGGTCGAGGGCGCGGTCCACCACCGCGCGCACCAGCGTGTCGCGCAGCGGCTCCACCAGCTCGGCGACCGCCCGGTACACCCGGCCCGTGCTCAACGCGCCGGCCAGCACCCCGACCCCGGCCAGGGCCAGCCAGCCGAGGCCGGCGCCGGTGCGGCCGGCCAGGAAGCCACCGTCGACGGCCCTGGCCACGCCGTAGCCGAGCAGGAACGACTGCCCCGCCTGCACCGCCGACCAGCCGGCCAGCCGGGCCACCACCCGGGGCCGGCGCCGCAGCGCGCCCAGCCCGGCGGCCACCTGCCGCCCGGCGGTGACCTCAGCGGCCATCGGACTCCCTCCACAGCGCCCGGTAGTCGGCCCGCGCGCACAGCTCGCGGTGGGTGCCGAGCGCCCGGACCCGGCCGTCGTCGAGCCAGGCCACCAGGTCGGCCCGGGCGGCGGACGCGGGGCGGTGCGCGATCACCAGCCGGGTGCGGGCGCTCGCCGCCCGGTGCAGCGCCGTCGTGACCCGCCGCTCGGTGACGGTGTCGAGCCCCGAGGTGGCGTCGTCCAGCACCAGCAGCCGCCCCCGGTGGGTGAACGCCCTGGCCAGCCCGAGGCGTTGCCGCTCCCCGCCGGAGAGCGGGGCGGTCGCGCACCGGGTGTCGTAGCCGTCCGGCAACCTCCTGACGAAGCCGTCGGCGTCGGCCGCCCGCGCCGCGGCGACGACCCGCTCCCGCTCGACCGGCACCGGACCGAGCCCGATGGCGTCGGCGACGGAGCCGCCCAGCAGCACCGGCCGCTCGAAGGCGTACCCGACCGCCTCGCGCAGCTCGCGGCGGGGCAGTTCGGCGACGGGGACGCCGTCGAGCAGCACCCGCCCCGCGTCCGGCTCGGCCAGCCGGCCGGCGAGCGCGGCCAGCAGCGACTTGCCGGAGCCCGAGCGGCCCACCACCGCCACCGTGCTGCCCCCGGGCACCACCAGGTCCAGATCGCGCAGCACCGCCCGGCCGCCGCGCCGCGCGGTCACCCCGGCGAACGCCAGCTCCCCCGGGCCGCCCGCCGGCAACGACCGCGCCCCGTGCCGCGGCGCCGGTACGCCGAACACCTCGGCCAGCCGCTCGGCCGCGCCCCTGGCCCGCACCAGCCGGTGCACATGGGCGACGAAGCCGCCGATCCCGGTGGCGAGCACCACGTAGCGGGTGGCCGCGAGCAGCCCGCCGACGGACAGGTCGCCCGCCGCGAGCAGCAGTCCCGCGACGGCGACGACCGTCAGCTGGAGCAGTGGGACCAGCGCCGCCGCGCGGGCGCCGGCCCTGGCATTGATCCGCCACATCCGGCGGCCCTCGGCGCCCAGCTCGGGAAGCGGCGCCAACACCCGCTCGCGCTCCCGCCGTCCGGTGCCCGCGGCGGCGATGGTCCGGGCGCCGCCCAGCGTCTCGAGCAGCCGGCCGGCCAACCGCCCCTGGACCCGCTGGTAGCGGGCGACCGAGTCGGCGGACGAGCGGGCGAACACCCGCAGCAGCAGCACCAGGAGCGGGGCGCCGGCCGTGAACGCCACGGCGAGCCGCCAGTCGAGCAGCGCCAGCGCCACCACGCCGCCCACCGGCGTGACCAGCGCGGCGCCGGCGGCGGCCAGGGCGGCCGGGGTGGCGCCGGCGTGCGCGGCGTTGACGGTGACCCGGGCGACCAGGTCACCGGCCGGGAAGCGGGCCGCGGCGTCCGGCCCCAGCTCCAGCACGTGCCGCACCAGCCGGCCGCGCAGCCACGCCGCGGCGCGGGCGTCGGTGGTGGCGGTGAGCAGGCTGCCGGCGGCGTTCAGGGCGGCCTGGGCGACCAGCAGCAGCGCGCCCAGCGCGCTCCACCGGCCGGCCGCCGGCGCGTCGTCGAGGAGCAGGTCGAGGGTGTGGCCCAGGGCCGCGGGCAGCGTCAGCGCGACGGCCGAGCCGGCCAGGGTCAGCGGGAGCAGCACGGCGACGCGGGCCGCGCCGTGCCCGGCGGTGCCGAGCGGGTCGAGCGGTCGAGGGGGGCGGCCCCGCGCGAGGCTCGCGCGGGGCCGCCGACGTCCGAAGGGACGGCTCACAGACAGAGCAGGAAGCTGTTGGAGCTGTGGGTGTCGCAGACCAGCAGGCTCAGGCTGCTGGTGTCGCCGCCACCGCCGCCGCCACCGCCGTCGGTGGCCGTCTCGGGCTCCATGGACTGCAGGTCGAGCAGGGACATGGGGTGTTCTCCCTTTCGTCGGTGACGTCGTCACCCGTCGGGCCGCCACCGCGGGCGCGGGGCGGGTCTCGCTGCGACCCCGGCGAGCCGGGGCCGGTCCTCAGGGCCGCCCCGGGGGCGGCAGGAAGGGCAGCCGCGGGCCGTGCCCGGGGCCGCTCGCGGGCGACGCGGCCCGGGCCGCGGCGGCGCCGAGCGCCAGCAGACAGCCCGCGGTGCCGGTGGCCAGGTCCATCGACAGCCGCATCATCTGGTCGCCCGGGAAGGCCAGTTCGCCCTGGTACGACATGCCGTACCAGTCCATCGCCGCCGCCTGCGCGGCCAGCGCGGCGGGCTCGGCGCCAGGGGTCGTGGTCCTGGCCAGGTGCCAGACCATGCCGGCCCGGCCCCGGAAGAGCCCGGGCTGCGCGTAGTAGCGCAAGCCCGCGCCGGGCAGGATCGCGGCCCTGGCCCGCTCGAACTCCGGGTCCGGCGCGTGCGCCAGGTAGTCGTCGAGCACCGCCGCGATGCCGACGCTGCCCTCGCCCAGGTACGGCAGCACCCGGTCGCCCTCGTCGACGTTGAGCATGCCGCGGCGGTCCACCGCGCAGTGCGCCAGGTCCCGGCGCAGGGCGGTGGCGGCCAGGTCGAGCAGTGCTCCGTCGCCGGTGCGCTCGTGCCGGCGCAGCATCAGCAGCGCGATGCCGGTGGCCCCGTACAGCAGCCCGGCCCGTCTGCGCCCGCGCGGCTCGGGCGGCTCCGCCAGGCGGGCGGCGGCCAGCTCGGTGGCCCGCCGGGCCCGGTCGGCCAGCGCGTCGTCGCCGGTGGCCGCGGCCAACTCGTCCAGCACCAGACCGATGCCGGCCAGGCCGCCGAAGAGATGTCCCGGCAGCCGCTCCCACCGCTCGTCCAGGGCCCGGCCGGCCAGCTCGTGCGCGGCCTCGGTGCGGCCGAGCCGGTGCAGGACGTGCGCGACGCCGAGCAGCCCGTCGTACAGGCCGAGCGGGGTGCCACGCGGCGGCCGGGCGGCCTGCCGCAGCAGCCACCGCTCGCCCTCCGCGTAGCGTTCGGCGCCGCACTCGGCCAGCGCGTAGAGGACGCCGGCCGCGCCGTGCGCGAGGCCGAGCCCGCCGCCGGGCGAGAACTGGGCGATGTCGCCGGGGAACAGCCGGTCCTCCCGGTCGGGCGTCGCGGAGGCCAGGATGGCGCGGACCATCGACTCCCGGCCGGTCGGTCCGTCCGCCGGCACCGGCGCGGTCCGGGGTGGGGCGGCCGTCCCCGGCCCGTCGCGGCCCACGATCTCGGCCACCGCCTCGGCGAGGAAGTCGGCCGGCAGGTCGGGGAACTCGCGCCCCGCCACCTCGGCCAGGTGCGCGGCCTTGCCCGGGTCGATCGCCAGCAGCGAGGTCAGCGGGATGAACATGGCGAGCCGCAGACAGGCCAGGGCGTACCGGTCGACGGCGAAGCCGGTGCGGTCGGCCGGCGCCAGGAACCCGGGGTGGGCGACCGTCTGCCGGGCCGCCGCCGACTCGGGGGCCGCGGCCTCGAAGTCCAGCAGGGCGACCGACTCGCCGTCCGGGGCCACCATGATGTTGAACATGTGCAGGTCGTTGAAGACCAGGCCGCGCCCGTGCAGCGCCGCCACGGCCCGCTCGGTGCCGGCCAGCACGGTGCGCGCCCACCGGGTGTACCGGGCCACCTCCTCGGGGTCGGGCGCCACCGCGAGCAGCGGATGCCGCTCGGCGAAGAAGGAGTTGAGGGTGCGGCCCGGCAGCTCGTCCATCACCAGGAAGCGGTGGTCGCCCAGCATGAACCAGTCGCGTACCTCGGGCGCGATCCCCAGGCCCGAGACGCGTTCCAGCGCGGCCTTCTCCCGCTCCAGCCGGGTCACCGCGTCGGCGGCGTCGGCGGCGAGCCCCGCGTAGGGGCGGGCCTCCTTGAGCACCACCGCCGCGCCGGTCCGCAGGTCGGTGCCGCGGTAGACGCCGCCGCCGTTGGAGAAGTGCAGGGCGCGGTCGACGCGGTACGGCAGGTCGGCCACGGTGACCTGGTTGCGGGCGGCCAGGTGCGGGGCGAGGAAGTCGGGGAGCGTCACCCAGTCGGGGACGCGGAAGGTGGGGGTCCTGCGGTCCGGCACCAGCCGGCCGGTGCCGTCCTCGACCGCCGTCACCAGGGTGCCCGAGCCGTTGTCGCAGTAGCGCGGGGCGAACGCGCCGTACCGCACGTAGAGCGGGCCCTCCCGCCACCGCAGGTCGGTCAGGACATAGGGCCCGGGCTCGCCCGCCAGCAGCTCGCCGAGCTCCGTGAGCACCGTGTGCAGGCGCCGCTCGTCCGCCGGGTAGACGGTGGCGAACTTGCCGCTGTTGTCGCGCCCGGCGTACTTGGAGTTCCGGAGGAACAGCAGGTGGCGGGCCGGCACGAACTTGAAGGGGATGCCCCGGGGGACGCAGTACTCCCAGATCCTGGCGGCCGTCTTGTCCGCGCCGTCCAGGGTGGCGGAGACATGGATCTTCCAGCCCTGGAGGGGCAGTTCAGCGGCCACCGGCTGGAGCTGGAGCCAGTCACCGGAGCGTGCGGCGCGCCAGCCCTCGGGCACCGGGCGCCGCGCCGTCTCGTAGGACTCCTCGTCCCGCAGCCGGCCGTCCGAGCGCAGCGCGAGGCGCTCGGGAGTGTCGTAGAAACACCTGTCGATCAGGCAGAAGACCTCGTACCGCTTGTCCATCGCCCTCCTTCGGCACGGACAAGAGGGTTCCAGGAGACCGGGAGGGCGGACAGTGGCGGCTGTCATGAATGGACCGTGCGAAACGCACGACCCGTCGACGGGCGGCGCGTGGCCGCCCGTCGACCGTGATCAGTGGCCGCGAGCCACTCAGCCGCGGCTTCGCAGCGGTTGGATGGTGATGTCGCGGTAGCGGACCGCGTTGCCGTGGTCCTGCAACCGGATCGGCCCCGCCGTCGGGCCCTCGGGGGCGCCTCCTCCCGTCGGCCCGGTGAGCGCCACGTCGTCGTGCACGGTGACGCCGTTCCACACCACCGTGACGCGGGCGTCCTCCGTCTTGGTGCCGGCGCTGTCGAAGCGGGCGGCACGGAAGGTGATGTCGTAGGTCTGCCAGGTGCCCGGTGGTCGCGCCGCGTTGACGTCGGGGGCCCGCTGTTCGTAGATGGCGGCGGCCTCGTTGGCGGCCGGCGAGTCGTCGCCGTAGGAGTCCAGGATCTGGATCTCGTAGCGGTCCTGGAGGTAGACGCCGCTGTTGGCGCGGTCCTGCCCGGTCACGTCCGGCGGCAGCTCGGGCAGCCAGAACTCCACGTGCAGTCGGAAGTCCTGGAACGCCTGTTTGCTGCGGATGTCGCCGCAGCACACCTCCATCGCCTCGTCGCCGACCAGCGGCCACTCCACCATGCGGCCGTCGCCGTGCTGGAACGAGGACCGGTCGGTGCCGTCGAAGAGCGCGACCCGGCTGCCGGCCCGGTGGACGGTGAGCAGGTCGAGGTTGACGTGCCCGGTGTCGCCCGCCTCGTGGACGTAGCTGATGGTGTTCCGGCCACGGCGCAGGTTCAGCCGCTCGGTCCGGGTGGACCACTGCTCCCAGGTGCCGGTGGACAGCAGGCTGGTCTGTCCCACCCGTTCCCCGTTGACGTAGACGCTCACCGTCTTGGTGCCGGTGAAGGGGTCGGGGCCGTTGGAGTAGCGCAGCCCGACGTCGTAGGCGCCGCGCCGGTCGGCGTCCACGGTGAAGGTGGTGCTGGCGCCCGCGGTGCCGTAGCCGGCGACGAAGCCGCGTCCCGAGTAGGCGTCGTGGTCGTCGGCGAGCCGCGCGCCGCCGTCGAGCCGCGCCTCCTCGGCCTCGTAGTACGCCGGTTCTGGCTCCGGGGCGCCGGGGATCCGGTTGAGGGTGTACCACGCCTCGGTGTTCCACAGCTCCTGGCCGCTGGCGTCGGTGAACGGGCGGGGCGAGCGCACGTGGACCACGTGTCCCGGCCTCAGCCCCGGGATGTCCAGGGTGACCGTCCGGCCGTCGGGTGAGACGGTGGCCGAACGCACGGTCAGGGTCTCCTCGTCGACCTTCGGCCCGCCGTACTGGGCGGTCGGCAGGTAACGCCACTGCGTGACGCGGTAGCTGGCGGCGAGCGCGTCCACCGTCGCCTGCGAGAGCGGCTTGGTGTACTCAAGCTCGAAGCCGTCGCCGGTGGCGCGCATGGCCAGGATGTCGAAGGCGTCGCTCCCCGTCGGCGTCAGCTTCTGCAGGCCGAAGGTCAGCTTCCCGTCCTGGCCCCAGTTGCCGCCGGCCCCGATGCCGCCGGCGTAGATGGCGCCGTCGGGACCCACGCTGATCCGGTTGACACCGGCCTCCAGGCCCTGGGTGAAGCGGAAGACCGCGCCCTGGTACGCGCCGTCGACCTCCTCCAGGTAGGCCCGTTGGATGCCGCCGTACGTGACGTCGCCGAAGAGCAGCTGCCCGGCGAACGTGCCCTCCTCCAGGTAGAGCGGCGTGCTGGGCGAGTTGGCTATCTCGTTCTGCGGCAGCCACAGCACGGGCTGGGTGACGGGCTGGTCGTCGAAGGGGCCCGGGGGGTTGGTGTAGTGGTTGAAGAAGTCGCCCTGGTCGACCTGGACGAGCTTGGAGGAGGGCAGCCAGCCGCCCTGGTTGTCCGTGACGAACAGCTCGCCGTCCGGACCCCAGCCGATGCCGTTGGGGGTGCGCAGCCCGCCCGCGACGTAGTCGACCTCGCCGGTCTCGCGGTTCACCCGGACCGTGGTGCCGCGGTTCTCGGCGGGCTGCGGGTTGGTCGTGGCGCCGCCGAGGTCGATGGCGACGGACAGGTTCAGGTAGAAGTAGCCGTCCCGGTAGAGCAGGCCGAAGGCGAACTCGTGGAAGTTGCCGCCCCACGGCCAGGTGGCCACCGTCCGGTACTCGTCGGTGACCTCGTCGCCGTCGACGTCCACCAGCTCGGTCAGCTCGTGCTTCTGCGAGACGTACAGCGAGCCCTCGACGTACTTCAGGCCCTGGGGTTCCCGCAGCCCCTCCGCGATCCGGACCGTGGTGACCTCGTCGGGTCCCGTGTCGCCGGTGACGCTGTCCAGCAGGTAGACCTCGCCCTCGGCGGGCTGCTCGTCGGGCGAGCCGCCCCCGCCCCAGGTGGCGACGGCCAGGCGGCCGTCCGGCAGCCACTCCATGGCGGTGACCTGCGGTTCGAAGCCCTCGGGCCGGAGGTCGGTCAGCTGGTAGTCGGGGTGTACGCCGTCGAGCGGCAGGCCGTCACCCGGCGAGTCGTCGTTGCCCTCGCACTCCTTGCGGCCGGGGGCGGTGACGCGGACGACGCCGGCGTCGGTGCTGAGCACCGAGTTCGGCACGACGGAGAACTCGGCCGCGCCCGGCGGCCGCCAGGAGAGCGTGAGCTGCTGCCCGCCGTCGCGCTCGAAGAACTCCACGAACAGCGAGTGGTAACCGGCCGTCAGCTCCACGGAGCCGTCCCTGGACGTCGCCCCGTGCAGCCCGTCGTGGTCGATCACCTCCTGGCCGTCCACGGCGAGCCGCGAGCCGTCGTCGCTGGTGAGGCGGAAGGCGTAGGTGCCGTCCTGCGGCACGTCGATGTTGGCGATGGCGTGTGTGACGAAGCGGTTCTCGAAGCCGAACTGGTCGGCCGTGGTCCAGTCGATGGTGGGCATCAGCCGGTCGACGTTCGGCGTCTGCCCGGCCTTGAGCGTGCAGATCTCCTCCAACGGCACCTGCACGTCGTAGGTGCGCAGGGTCACCCCGGGCTCCTGGGGCGGAAGGTCGGCGGCCGGCCCGACCTCCTGCCCTGCGGCGGGCGCCGCCCAGCCGGCCCCGGCCAGCAGGGCCCCGGCGAGCAGCGCCCCCAGGCGGCTGTGGAGTCTTCGACGGAACCGGAGATTCGACGGTTTGACCATTGCTCCTCCTGACGCGAGTGGAGCGGGACGGAACCTGTGGCCCAGGCTCAGCGCCGGAGAGACTAGGGACTTGTTCTTGACGCGTCCATGCTTTTGACTCGGTCTGTCGAAACAGTCTCAAAACGCACCCGAAGCTTCCGGGTAACGTCCCGTCTTACGGCCGCCGGTCGAAGAAGTGGCACGTTGACCTGTGGCCAAGTCGGCTCTGGCCGCGCCCCCCCCCGGGCGGTTCACCGCGAGGCGGTCTCCGCCGCGGTCGCCCACGCGAACCCGTCCGGATCGGTGAA
Source organism: Streptomyces millisiae (assembly GCF_031845425.1). NCBI lineage: Bacteria > Bacillati > Actinomycetota > Actinomycetes > Kitasatosporales > Streptomycetaceae > Streptomyces > Streptomyces millisiae. Next base: position 48,049 of record NZ_JAVREM010000010.1, on the reverse strand, counting down.
GGCGCCGGCGTCGCCGCCGATCGTGATCCGGTGCGAGCCGGTGCCGTCGGGGGAGACGCCGGCGACCTTGGCCAGGCCACGGCGCTTGTACAGCGCCAGCTTGACGGAACCCGACTCGCTGGCGAACTCGACGTACTTGCTGCCGAAGCTCCTCGCCACGGCGAGGCCCTGGTCGACGTAGAACCGCTTGCTGGCGGCCACGTCCGCGACCCCCAGCAGGAGCACGATCTCGTCGATCCGCCCGGTGGCCGGGCCGGGGTCCTTCTTCTTCGCCGACGCGAGCTGCCAGATCGTCCCGTCCGGCGCCTGGACGACGCCCCCGTAGCCCCAGAGGGACCTGGCGGCCGGCTTCAGCGTGGCGGCGCCGGCGGCCACGGCGGCGTCGACCAGGGCGTCGACATCGGCTGGCCGGGGCACCACGAGCGACAGCGTGAACCCGCGGAAGCCGGTCGTCGGAGTCCCGGCGGCCCGCACGCGGATCCGGCCGTCGTCCAGGCCGAAGGCGGTGGTGAGGAAGGTGCCGGCGGCGGTGGCGTCTGTCACCTCGAGGGTGACGTGATCGATCGAGGTCATGACACCGACGCTAGTCGTGGCCCCGATGTCGGCGCTTCTCGAATCCTGACCGGATCGACGGACCCGTCGTGGGCGATGAGTTCGGGCGGCGCGCCGGGTCCACCCTGACATGACTCGCATCATCGCCGACATCTCGGTCTCCCTCGACGGCTTCGTCACCGGCCCGGACCCCAGCCAGGACAACGGCCTCGGCACCGGCGGCGAGGCCCTGCACACCTGGGCCTTCTCCGACGACCCCGACGACCGCCGGCTGCTGCGCGAGGGCACCGCCCGCTCGGGCGCCGTCGTCCTCGGCCGCCGGCTCTTCGACATCGTCGACGGGCCGAAGGGCTGGGACGACACGACCGGCTACGGCGCCGGCGAGGTCGGCAAGCCCGCGTTCGTCGTGGTGACGAGCTCACCGCCGGAGTCGGTGCGGCTCACCGGCCTCGACTGGACGTTCGTCACCACCGGGCTGCGCGACGCCGTCGCCACCGCGCGCGAGCGCGCCGAGGCGGCCTCCGCGGACGCGGCGAGGACCTCGACGTGGTCCTCATGGGCGGCGGCGCCACCATCGCCTCGGCGCTCGACGCCGGGCTGGTCGACACGCTGACCCTGCACCTCGCGCCCGTCGTGCTGGGCGCCGGGACGCCGTTGTTCACCGGCGCGGCGCCGCGCACGCTGGCGCAGCGGGACGTGGTCACGACCTCGACCGCGACGCACCTGACCTACGACGTCCACTGAAACGGCGCGGGCCGGCCGCGCCGCCGAGCTCACGCCGAGCGGTCGGCGGCGGCCAGCTGATCGGCGAGCGAGACGAGGGCGGTCACGGTCCGCCAGTTGCGGGCGGTGGCGACGACGTCGTCGCCCGGCCTGGACAGCGCCTCGCCGAGCCTGCTGCGGCCCATCCCGCCGGGGAACCAGGCGAACAGCTCCCGCTCGCCGACCCGGAACTCGTCCGGCGCCCACCGCGCCGGGTCGGAACCCGCGACCGGGTGGTCGGCGGCCGGGCGGCTGAGGAAGACGACCACGAGCTTGGCCGGGTCGAGCTCGGCGGCGGGGAACGGGCACCGTTCGACGACGGCCCGCAACTCCGCACGACCGAGCACCAGGCAGTCGACGCGGAACCCGAACCGCTCGGCCACCGCGTCCCCCAGCGCGCCGGTCAACGTGGCCGGGTCGGCGGCGGGCGCGGTGAACACCGCGTTCCCGCTCTGCAGGTAGGTGCGCGCCGCGCCGTGACCGAGCTCGGTCAGCAACTGCCGGAGCTCCGCCATGGGGACCTTGCGGTGCCCTCCGACGTTGATCCCGCGCAGCAGCGCGGCGTACGTTGCCATGCCGCCACCCTAGTGTCCGGCCCGTCGGGTCAGGCGTTCAGCGCCTCGACGAGGGCCTTGGTGACGTCCTCGGTCGAGGCGGTGCCGCCGACGTCCCGGGTGCGGACGCCGGCGGCCGTGGTCGTCTCGATCGCCCGGCGCAGCCGGGCCGCCTGGTCCGGCAGGCCGAGGTGGTCGAGCATCAGGGCCGCGCTGCCGACGGCGCCGACGGGGTTGGCGAGGCCGCGGCCGGCGATGTCCGGTGCCGAGCCGTGGACGGGCTCGAACATGCTGGGGTGGCGGCGTTCGGGGTTGAGGTTGGCGCTGGCGGCCAGGCCGAGACTGCCGGCGAGGGCGCTGCCGAGGTCGGAGAGGATGTCGGCGTGGAGGTTGGAGGCGACGACGACCGACAGCTCCTCGGGGCGCAGGACGAACTTCGCCGACATGGCGTCGACCAGGACGCTCTCGGTCTCGACGTCGGGGTAGTCGGCGGCGACCCGGCGGAACACGTCGTCCCACAGCACCATGCCGTACTGCTGGGCGTTGCTCTTGGTGACGGAGGACACCTTGCGGCGGGCGCGGGTGCGGGCCAGGTCGAAGGCGAACCGCATGATGCGCTCGCAGCCGACCTCGGTGAACAGGGCGGTCTGGACGGCCACTTCGCCACCGGGGCCGCGGCCGGCGAGGTTGCGGCCGCCGAGGCCGGCGTACTCGCCCTCGCTGTTCTCCCGGACGACGACCCAGTCGAGGTCGGTGTCGTCGGCCTTGCGCAGCGGGCTGGTGACGCCGGGCAGGAAGTGGACGGGGCGGACGTTGGCCCACTGGTCGAAGCCCTGGCAGATCCTCAGCCGCAGCCCCCAGAGGCTGACGTGGTCGGGGACGGTGGGCCAGCCGACCGCGCCGAAGTAGATGGCGTCGAACTCCCTGAGCCGGTCGAGGCCGTCGTCGTCCATCATCCTGCCGGTGCGCTCGTAGTACTCGCACCCCCAGGGGAACTCCTCCCAGGAGAAGGCGAACGGCCGCGGGGAGCCCGCGGAGTCCGCGGCGAGGGCGTCGAGGACGGCTCGTCCCGCGGCGACGACCTCCTTGCCCACCCCGTCGGCGGGTATCGCGGCGATGCGGAACGTGTGGGGCGCGGTCATGGCTGCCTCCGGCTCGCAGGGGTGTGGTCGGTTCGAGTCAACACACGACGGCGGTCGCGCGTCCAAGACCTGCTTCTGATGTGACGTATAGGCGCGGCCGATCGGTGGGGCGCTCAGGGCCTGTCCGCCGGATCTCCGCGCCGGGCGTAGGCCCGGGTCAGCTTGAGGAGCGCCCGGGCGCCCGGCGTGAGGTGCCCGGGCAGGCTGACCATCGTCACGTGGAGGCGGGCGGTGTGCTCGACGGGGGCGACGACGGCGCCGCAGCGGCGGGCCAACCGGGTCCAGGAGGAGGGCAGGATGGCGACTCCCACCCCGCTGAGCACCAGCGGCAGGATCGACGTGCGGTGGTCGACGACGCTGACGATCCTGGTGCCGACGCCGTCCGCGGTGATGCCGTCGACGAGGCTGCGCATCAGGCTGCCCGGCCGGGACGCGATGAGCTTCTGCCCCGCCAGGTCCTCCGGCCTGATCGCGACGTCGTCCTCGATCCGGCCGCCGGGCGTGGCCACGACCACGAACGGCTGGTCCTCCACGTGCAGGACGTCGAGACCGGACGGGTGCACGGGCGTGGCGGAGCCCAGCAGGCCCAGTTCGCAGGAGCCGCCGCGGACCAGCGACAGGACCTCGTCCGGGGTGAAGGCGGCCCGTGTGCTCACGGTCACCGCGGGATGTACCTCGGTGAAGCGGCGGATGAGGGTGGTGAGCGGTTCGATGCCGGGGGACGGCATGGTGCCCACCTCGACCGTGCCGCTCCGCAGCCCGGCGAGCCCGGCGGCCCTGTCCCGCACGGCGGCCAGGTCCCGCAGCACGCGCCGACTCGGTTCCAGCAGCTCCCGCGCCGCGTCGGTCGGCACGACGCCCCGACCGACGCGGTGGAACAGGGCCACCCCGAGCTCGGCCTCCAGGTTCGCCATCGCCTGCGACAACGAGGGCTGGGCCACGTGCAGCGCGGCGGCCGCCCGGTTGAACCCGCCGTGCTCGACGATGGCCAGGAAGTACTCGAGCTGCCGGGCGTCCAAGGGTGCCTCCCGGTCGTTCTGGGATGCGGCTGCGGTGCGAGGCCAACCTACCGGCCGGGGTGACCAGGACGGAGGGCGTCAGGACGCCACCTCCGCGTTCCGGGTCACGGCCGGTCGGGCCTGCTCCTCCGCCGCCTCGGTGGCCGCCGGCGGCCGCCCCGCCCCGCCCGCCAGGACCTCGCGCGCCCGTGCCAGGTCCAGCGTGCCGTCCCACCGGGCGATGAACAGGGTGGCGACGGCGTTGCCGGAGAAGTTCACCAGCGCCCGGCACTCGGACATGAACTTGTCGATGCCGAAGACGAGCATGATGCCGGCGGCGGGAACGGTGCCGACCGTGGAGAGGGTGGCGGTGAGCGCGATGAAGCCGCCGCCCGCGACACCGGCCGCGCCCTTGGAGGTCAGCAGCATGACGGCGAGCAGCCCCAGCTGTTGGGGCACGGACAGCGGCGTGTCGGTGGCCTGGGCGATGTAGAGCGTGGCGAGGGAGAGGTAGATCGCCGCGCCGTCGAGGTTGAAGCTGTAGCCCGTGGGCACCACCAGGCCGACGGTGGACCTCTCGACGCCCATGTGCTGGAGCTTGCGCATCAGCCCCGGCAGCGCGGGTTCCGCGGTGGAGGTGCCGAGGACCAGGAGGTACTCCTCCTTGAAGTAGCGGAAGAGCTGGAAGATGTTCAGCCGCACGTAGGCCGCCAGCACGCCGCCGAGCACGACCACGACGAACAGGATCGAGGTGACGTAGAAGAGCAGGATCAGCGAGCCGAGACTGGTCAGCGTGGAGAGGCCGAACCGTCCGATGGCGTACGCCATCGCGCCGAAGGCGCCGAGCGGCGCGACCTTCATGACGTACGACAGCACCTTGAAGACGACCTCGGTCAGCCGGCCCACGCCCTCGATGATCGGCTCCCCGGCCGTCCCCACCGCCTTCAGCGCGATGGCGAAGATCACCGCCAGGAAGATCACCTGGAGGATGTCCCCCTCGACGAACGGGCCAAAGAAGCTGTCCGGCACGATGTGGGTGAGGAACTCCCACCACTGCTGGTGCTCGCCGGCCTCGATGTACTCGGCCGCGTCGCCCGAGGTGTCCAGGGTCGACGGGTCGGCGTGCACGCCCTCGCCGAGCCGGAAGACGTTGATGGCCACCAGGCCCGCGGCCATGGCGACGATGGTGCCGACCTGGAAGTAGGTCAGCGCCTTGATCCCGGTGAGCCCGACCCGCTTCAGGTCCGCGACGCCCGCTATGCCGCCGATGATGGTCAGGAACACGATCGGGCCGATCAGCATCTTCATCGCGGTGATGAACGTCGTGCCGATCGGCTCCATGGCGGTGCCCACGTCCGGCCACCGCCAGCCCACCACGACGCCGACCACGATCGCCACGAGCACCTGGACGTACAACTGCCGGTACCACGGTTTCGCCGTGCGGCCCACGGCTCGGGCCGTTCGCTCGTCGTCCGGGGTTTGCGTCATTGCAGCCTCCCTGATCCCGCGAGACCGAGTCCCGTCGGCACGCGCCAGCTTCGCGCCACAGTGAACCGGGCCGCTCGACCAGGGGTCCATGACCAAAAAGCGATGCCCCCGATAGGTGGCACCTATCGGTGGCGGCTCGGCGGGCCACTGGCCGGGAGGGGTGAGAATCCCGGTATGGACGTCCGGCAGCTGCAGTACTTCCTCGCGATCGTGGACCACGGCGGGTTCGGGCGCGCGGCGTCGGCGCTGTACGTGTCGCAGCCGTCGTTGTCCCAGGCGATCCGGGGGCTGGAGCGCGACCTGGGCAGTGAGCTGTTCCACCGCGTCGGTCGTCGGGCGGTGCTGAGCGCGGCCGGTGAGGCGTTGATCGAGCCGGCCCGGGAGGCCGTGCGCGGTCTGGAGACGGCCCGGGCGAGCGTCGCCGCCGTGCGGGAGCTGCGGGAGGGGCGGCTCGACGTCGCCGCCATGCCGTCGCAGGCGGTGGAGCCGCTGACCACGATGATCGGGGCCTTCAGCGGCCGCTACCCGGGGGTGTCGGTGGCCATCAGGGCCGCCTTCACGGTGCCGGACGTCGTCGAGCTGGTCCGGACGGGCGCCGTCGAACTCGGGCTGCTGGCCACCGCCGGCGCGTTGCCGGAGAAGGAGGTGGTCTCCCGCCCGGTCGGCCGCCAGCGTTTCGTCCTGGTGGTGCCGCCCGGCGGGCCGTTCGCCGACCGGGGTTCCGTGCGGTGCGAGGAGTTGGCCGGCCAGCGGCTGATCGTGGGGCAGCGGGGCACGGGGATGCGCGCCTATGTGGAGGCGCTGCGGGAGCGCGGCGTCGAGTTCACGGTCGCGGCCGAGACCGAGCACCGGGTGGCCGTCATCCCGCTGGTGCTGGCCGGCGTCGGCCTGACCGTCGTCACGGAGTCGTGGCAGGGGCTGGCGCGGCGGGCCGGCGCCCGGGTGCTGGACATCGAGCCGGAGACCGCGCTGACCGTGGGCCTGGTCAGCCGCCGCACCAGGCTGTCGCCGGCGGCGGAGGCGTTCGTGTCGACCGCCCTCCCGGCCGGCAGCCGCGAGCCCTGATAGGCGCGACTTATGGAGCAGATCGACACTCCGTCTTGGACGGTCGGGCGCGCCGGTTGCTGCAATCGACGGCATGACCGACCATCGCATCGCCCTGATCCCCGGTGACGGCATCGGCACCGAGGTCCTGCCGCCGGCCCGACAGGTCCTCGACGCCGTCGGGCGCCGCCACGGCTTCGGCTTCTCCTACACCTCCTACGACGACTGGTCCTGCGAGCGGTATCTCCGCGAGGGCGCGATGATGCCGGAGGACGGCCTCGACCAGCTCCGCGACAAGGACGCCATCCTGCTCGGCGCGGTCGGCTACCCGGGCGTGCCGGACCACGTCTCCCTGTGGGGACTGCTGATCCCCATCCGCCGCGGCTTCCGCCAGTACGTCAACCTGCGGCCGATCCGGGTCTTCGAGGGGATCGACAGCCCGGTGCGCGGGGCGACTGCGGGCGCGGTCGACTTCGTCGTGGTGCGGGAGAACGTCGAGGGCGAGTACAGCGAGATCGGCGGCCGGCTGAACCGGGGGTTCCCCGAGGAGATGGCAGTGCAGGAGGCCGTGTTCACCCGGGCCGGGGTCACCCGCCTGCTGGACTACGCCTTCGACCTGGCGGAGCGGCGGGGCGGCCGGCTCACCTCGGCCACCAAGTCGAACGGCATCGTGCACACCATGCCCTTCTGGGACGAACTGGTCGCCGAACGGGGAGCCGCCCACCCCCGGGTGGTCTGGGAGCAGGAACACGTCGACGCGCTGGCCGCCAAGTTCGTCCTCGACCCGGCCCGCTTCGACGTGGTGGTGGCCTCCAACCTCTTCGGGGACATCCTCAGCGACCTGGCCGCCGCGGTCGCCGGCTCCGTCGGCGTCGCGCCGGCCGCCAACCTCAACCCGGAGCGCACCCACCCCTCGATGTTCGAGCCGGTTCACGGCTCCGCCCCCGACATCGCCGGCCGGGGCATCGCCAACCCGCTGGGCGCGATCTCGTCGGCCGCCATGATGCTCGACCACCTCGGCCATCCCGAGGCCGCCAGGGACGTCACCGACGCCATCGCGGCGATCCTGGCCGGGACCGACCTGCGCACCCCCGACCTGGGCGGCACCGCGTCCACGGCCGAGTTCACCGACAAGCTCCTCGAACTGCTCTGAGCCGCGCCGTTCGACGGACCAGGAAGGACCACGATGAGGATCACCGCCGCCTACGAGGGCGTCGTGCCCATCAGCTCCTCGATCCGCAACGCGTGGATCGACTTCAGCGCGATGGACTGCTCGATCGTCGCCATCGTCAGCGACGTCGTCCGCGACGGCCGGCCCGTGGTGGGCTACGGCTTCAACTCCAACGGCCGCTACAGCGCCGGCGAGATCCTGCGGCGGCGCGTGCTGCCGCGGCTGCTGGCCGCGGACCCGGAGAGCCTGCTGGACGAGCGGGGCGAGCTCGACCCCGCCAGGGCCTGGGACGTCATGATGCGCAACGAGAAGCCCGGTGGTCACGGCGAACGCTCGGTGGCCGTCGGCGTCGTCGACATGGCGCTGTTCGACCTCGCGGCCAAGATCGCCGGCCAGCCGCTCTACCGGTACCTCTCGGACCGCCACGGCGACGGCCGCCCCGACGACTCGGTCTTCGTCTACGCCGCAGGGGGCTACTACGCCCCCGGCAAGACGATCGCCGATCTCCAGGACGAGATGCGCGGCTTCCTCGACCTGGGGTACGAGGTCGTCAAGATGAAGATCGGCGGCGCCGACCTGGCCGAGGACCTGCGCCGCATCGAGGCCGTCATCGACGTGCTCGGCGGTGACGGGTCGCGTCTCGCCGTGGATGTCAACGGCCGCTTCGACCTCGCCACCGCCCTGGAGTACGGGCGGGCCATCGAGCCCTACGGCCTGTTCTGGTACGAGGAGATCGGCGACCCGCTCGACTACCGACTCAACGCCACCGTCGCCGAGCACTACCCCGGGCCCATCGCCACCGGCGAGAACCTGTTCTCGCTCCAGGACGCCCGCAACCTGATCCGCTACGGCGGCCTGCGCCCCGACCGCGACTACATCCAGGTCGACCCGGCGCTCGCCTACGGCCTGGTGGAGTACCTGCGCGTCCAGGACATGCTGCGCCAGCACGGCTGGTCCTCCCGCCGCTGCGTCCCGCACGGCGGACACCAGTTCTCCCTGCACATCGCGGCCGCGCTCAAGCTCGGCGGCAACGAGTCCTACCCGGGCGAGTTCCAGCCCACCGGCGGCTTCGCCGACGACGCCGTCGTGGAGAGGAGCCGGGTCGGTCTCACCGACCTCCCCGGCATCGGCTTCGAGGGCAAGGCCGCGTTGTACGAGGTGCTGCGCGGGCTGCACGACTGACCGCGCGCGTCCGGGAGGGCGAACGTTCCGGACCGCTGCTCCGGCATTGGGGAAACGGAGAAGGGCGGAGGAAGGCCGTTGACGGATGACGAGGACATCGGTCGGGTGCGGGCGGTGCTCGTCCTGGGGGGGCGTGCCGTGGGACGAGTTGGAGGACGCGGTCCAGCAGGTCAGGGTGAAGTTCCTGGCCGCCGGGGCCGATCCGGCCCGGGCGAGGATCCGCAACCCGGCCGCCTGGCTGTCGGTCGTCGCCTCGCGGGTGGCGGCCGACTGGCACCGGGAGCGGACCCGGGAGGCGGGCCTGCGGGACCGGCTGGCCAGCCGGTGGGCGGTGCGCCCGCCGCCGCACCCGCAGGAGGACCGGGCCCTGGCGCTCGCCGTGTCCGACTGTCTGGCCGAACTGCCGCTTCCGCAGCGTCAGGTGCTGACGCTGCGCTTCTACGTCGACCTGACCGTCCATGACATCGCCCTGGTGCTGGGCGTTCCGGAGGGCACGGTGAAGAGCCGGCTGCACGCGGCCGTCGCCGTGCTCCGGGACCGGCTGGGTGAGAAGGAGGTGATCCGGAGTGACGGACGAGAGGCCTGAGCCGGTCGGTCCCGAGGAGGAGCGGCGGCTGCGGCTGGCGCTGCGGCTGATCGGCGAGGAGGTGGGCCGGGCGGAGCCCGAGCCGGCCGGCCCGCCGCGCGCCGCCCGTCGGCGGCGGCGCGAGGCGCTGGCGGGCCCGCTGGCCCTGGCGGCGGCGCTCGCGCTGGGCGTGCTGGCCGTCGTCACCGCGAACGACAGCGGTGACTCCGACGGTTCGTCCGACATGGCGGGCGGGGGCGGCCGGACACTGCGGGACCACGAGTGGGTCGCCTGCTCGACCATGATCCTGGAGGGGGACGTCCTGGATATCCGCCCGACGTCCGGGTTGTACCACCGGGAGTTGGTGACTCTCCGGGTGGGGGAGTGGATCAAGCCGGCCGAGGGGCCGGCGGAGGTGGAACTGAACCTGGTGGGGCCGCGGCGGGCCCGGGCCGAGGAGCCCCTGCGCGTGGGCGAGCACGTCCTGCTCATGGTCCCGGTGCTGCGGGACGACGTGCCGGACATCTTCCGCGGCGACCGGATCGACGAGTACCGGGACGTCATCGAGCGGGCGCTGCCGCGCGCCGAGAACACCGAATGCCCCGACTTCTGGCTGAATCCGGACGACCAGCCGCCCCTGGTGGACACCCGGTGAGTGACCGGCGCGCCGAGGCCGCGGTCGCACGGTAGCGCGATGTTCCCGGGCGTCGAGACTCTTGCCTGTCAATGACTGGTTTTGTGGGCTCGCCGCCCATCGCATCCGGCGATCGCGGTCTCGGTGTGCCGATCGCGCGGTTCAGAAGCCGAGGGAGTCCTCCATGAAGCGATCAGTGTCGATCGGCGTGTGCGTCGCGGTCCTGGCCGTCCTGTCCGCGTGCAGCACCCCCGGCGGAGCCAGCTCCGGTGGGGGCGTCCCGGCGGACGGGACGGCCGAGGTGCAGGCCGACGAGCTCACCGTGTGGGTCAATCCGTCCGATCCCGACGCGGTCATGAACGTCTACGAGCGCTTCACCGAGGAGACGGGCGTCGAGTTCGAGATCATCGAGATGCCCTCGGACGCGTTCGAGTCCGGCGTGCAGACCCGGTGGGCCTCCGGCGAGCGGCCGGACCTCCTCGAGTACCACGCGACGTCCGGGTTCTGGCAGCTGAACCCCGAGCAGAACCTCTACGACCTCTCCGCCATGCCCTATGTCGAACGGGAGCGGGAGATCCTCCGGAGCGCGGGCACCTTCAACGGGAAGGTGTACGCCGCGATCACCGACTCGCCCTCGCTCTTCGGGCTGTTCTACAACCGGGAGGTGTTCGACCGGTACGGTCTCGCGATACCCGAGACCTACGACGACCTGGCCGCCATCTGCGACACCCTGCGGACGGAGGCGCCGGACATCGCGCCGATCTTCGAGAGCGGCGGGTCGACCTGGCCGACCCAGATCCTGGGCGGCCTCATGTACATGGGGTCCGCGCAGCAGTCCGAGGACTGGGCGCAGCGGGTGCTCGAGGGGGAGACGACCTTCGACGCCGAGGGCAGCCCCTTCGTCGCCGGCCTTGAGGCGTACCAGGGCCTCTAGGAGTCGGGCTGTTTCAACTCCGACGCGACGACCGCCAGGTTCGAGACTCGATCGTGGCGGTCAGCGAGGGCCAGGCCGCGATGGTGGCCCTGCCGTCGGGTCTGCTGGACATGTTCACCGAGCAGCTCGGCCGCGACGACGCGCGCACGGCGGAGAAGATCGGCTTCGCCTACCCCGCCGCGGAGGGCGCCGTCTCGGCCTGGGCGCCCAATGTGGCCGGGACCTGGTACGTCCCGAGGACCGGCGACGCGGAGCGCGAGAGCACGGCGCTGGCGTTCATCCAGTGGGCAACTGAGGAGGGCTACCAGGACTTCGTGGATGAGTCGGGCACCTTCCCGGTGCTGGCGGGCGCCGAGCCGCCCGCCGGCGGGTACACCGGGGTTCGCGAGGAGCTGAGGGCGGCCTACGAGGACAGCACGGCGCTCGCCTTCAACAGCAACCTCTCCGGCTTCAACTCGGAGTTCGCGAACTACCTGACCGGCCTGCTCAGCGGGAGCGAGACGCCGGAGTCGGTCGCGAACCGTTCGCAGACGGTGTTCGAGCAGGCCGCGCGGGCCGCCGGCCTGCCGGGTTGGGAATAGGCGGTCGCGGCGTCATGCCTCACCACACGAAGCCGGCCCGGCGGAGCGCCCGGGGGCGGTGGTGGCCGTTCGTCGTGCCGACGCTCGTCCTGACGGTGGCCTTCTTCCTGCTGCCCTTCCTCCTCAACGTCTATTTCGCCTTCACCCAGTGGACCGGGTTCTCGTCGAGGATCTCGGTCAACGGCGTCGACAACTTCGTGAACCTCGTCGACTCCGGGGTGCTGCCGGTCGCGATCCGCGTCACCGTCACCTACGCGGTCGTCGCGATGCTGATGCAGAACGTCATCAGCATCGGGCTCGCGTTGCTCATGCAGCGCTCCAACCGGGGCAACTCCTTCTTCCGGGCGCTCTACTTCCTCCCGGTGCTGATCTCACCGCTCGCTGCCGGCTACATCTGGAGCGCCATCCTCGAACCCCGCGGACCGCTGAACCAGGCGATCGGGCTCGTCGTGCCCGGATTCGACCACGCCTGGCTGGGCGACGGGACCTCCGCGCTCGTCGCCGTGGCGTTCATCGACGTCTGGAAGTGGAGCGGCATCGTGACGCTGGTGTACATCGCCGGGCTGAACGCCATACCGCGGTCGCTCGTCGAGGCGGCGACGATCGACGGCGCGAACGCGTGGCGGGCCTTCTGGTCCGTGACGTTCCCGCTGCTGGCGCCCTCGTTCACGTTCAGCGTCGTCGTGAGCTTCCTCGGCGCGCTCAACGCGTTCGACATCGTCCAGGCGACCACCCGCGGCGGTCCAGGAGACACGACGTCGGTCCTCAACATCGCCATGTACCGGCAGTACAACGGCGGGTTCTTCGGCATGGCCAGCTCGATCAGCCTCACCGTCACGATCCTGGTCGTCGTGCTCGGCGTGCCACTGATCGCGTTCCTGCGGCGACGGGAGGTGGAGGCGTGACGACCCACGGAACGACCGCCCGACGGCGCCGGCCGGCGACGCCGCGCTCGGAACTGCTGCGCGTGGTGGTGCTTGGTGTGATCGCGCTGCCCTGGGTGCTGATCCCGATGTGGCTGCTCCTGGTCAACTCGGTGAAGCCCTACGGCGAGGCGAGCCAGCTCGACCTCGCCCTGCCGAGGGAGTGGCGGTGGGACAACTTCGCGGTCGTCTTCGAGGAGGGCGACTACCCCACGGCGCTGCTCAACAGCCTCGCGATCGCCGTGCCGACCCTCGCGTCCGTGCTGCTGTTCGGGTCGATGGCCGCCTGGGCCTTCGCCCGGTCGCGGCGCGTCTCGATGAAGGTCGCCTACAACGTCTGCGTGCTGTCGGTGCTGCTGCCGCCGGCGGTCCTGCCCACCATCTACGAGCTGCAGACGCTGGGGATCGACGGGACCCGGCTGGGCTACTTCCTGGTCATGGTGGGGACCCGGCTCGGTGTCGTGGTCTTCCTCGCCACCGGGTTCGTGCGGGCGATGTCGGTGGAGATCGAGGAGGCGGCGGCGATCGACGGGGCCTCGAAGCCGCAGATCTTCCGGCTCCTGATCGTGCCGTCGCTGCTGCCGGTGCTCCTGGTCGGCGGCGTCATCCTGATCATCACGATCTGGAACGAGTTCCTGTTCGCGCTGTTCCTGCTGCGGGGCGAGGAGAGCGCGACCCTTCCGCTCGGTCTCTTCCGGTTCGCCTCGGCCTCGTCGGAGGTCGTCGCGTTCCGCTGGGACCTCGTCTTCGCGCATGTCGTCCTGACGAGTCTGCCCCTCGTGATCGTCTATCTGTTCGTGCAACGGCGCCTCGTCCAGGGGCTGTCCGAGGGGGCGATCAAGGGCTGAGCGGCTGAGTGGCTGAGCCGGGCGGCCCGGCGGCGTCAGCCACGGGCCGCCTGCCTACTCGGGAATCAGGCCTCGGGGCCTGGCGAGGTCGCGGTGCCGCGCAGCAGCGTGACCAGCTCTTCGAGCATGGCGCCCATGTCCACCTGTTCCGGATCGAGCAGCCACTGCAGTTGGAGACCGTCGGCGGCGGCCATGACCAGGCTGGCCGTGGTCTGTGGATCCAGCGCGTCGGGGAGCTCGCCCGCCGCCTGCTTGCGGCGGATGTCCGCCGCGATGTTCGCGCGCAGCATCTCGTAGCGCTTGACGAAGAACTGCCGCGCCGAGCTCGCCGCGTCCGTGCTCTCGGCCGACATCGCGACATACAGCCGCACGAGACCGGGTTCCACGGCGTTGTGCTTGATGATCTCGATCAGGCCCTCGACGGTGACGTCGCGGTCGACTGTCTGGTCGTAGAAGCGGGTGTTGCGTTCGTCGCGACGACGGAGCACCTCGACGAAGAGCTCCTCCTTCGTTCGGAAGTAGTGCAGCAGGCCGGCCTGGCTCAGGTTGACGAGACGAGCGACCTCGCGGAAGGAGGTGCGGTCATAGCCCTTGCGGCTGAACAGCTCGAGCGCGACGTCGACGATCTCGGCGCGTTTGGCTTCGCCCTTCGCGTACGGTCTCCGCGCTGCCATGCGGACATGCTAGCCGCAGGCTCGACGGGTGATCGTGGCGAGACCCGTGCTCATGACAGCGCGGTAGGCTATCGTAAAACCAGTCATTGACAGCCTTTGGCTGGCGGGCGGCGTGCGGAGCATGGCGAAGGAGGACCGTGACCACCCTCTTCCCTCCCGGTTTCCTGTGGGGAGCCGCGACGTCGGCGCACCAGGTGGAAGGCGGCAACGTCAACTCCGACTGGTGGCGCTTCGAGCACGAGCCGGCCTCGGGGGTGCACGTCTCGTCCGGCGACGGCATCGACCACCTGCACCGCTACCGCGAGGACTTCGACCTCCTGGCCTCGCTCGGGCACACCGCGCACCGGCTCTCCGTGGAGTGGGCGCGCATCGAGCCGGCGCCCGGCGAGTTCAGCGCCGCGGCGCTGGCCCACTACCGGCGCGTGCTCGCCGCGCTGCGCGAGCGCGGCCTCCGGTCGTTCGTGACCCTGCACCACTTCACGCTCCCGGCCTGGTTCGCCGACCGGGGCGGATGGCTCGCCCCGGACGCGCTCACCGTGTTCGAACGGTACTGCGCACGCGTCGTGGCGGCGCTCGGCGACCTGGCCGACTTCGTCTGCACGATCAACGAACCGCAGATGGTCGCGCTCCACGGCTACCTGGAGGGCTACCACCCGCCCGGCATCGCGCACGCCGGCCACTGGAAGCGCGTCGGGCGCGTTCTCCTGGAGGCGCACCACCGCGCCGTCGCCGCGACGCGGGCGCACGCCGACGCCGCGCCCGGCCTTGTCGTCCAACTGCCGGTACTGGCGCCCGCCCGCGAGGACGCGGTGACCCGGCGGTACCGCGACGAACTGCGGGCGGAGATCGTCGACCTCTACCTCGACGACCTTCGGCCGGGCGACGGCGGCGACTGGCTGGGGGTGCAGTACTACCGCAAGAACTGGGTCGACCCCGCGTCGCCGACCATCTTCGTGCCGCCGCCGCGCGGCTTCGCGACCAGCCAGATGGGCTGGGCCGTGTACCCGGAGGGCCTGCGCGAGGTCCTGGGCCGGGCCGCCAGGACCGGACTGCCGCTCTACGTCACGGAGAACGGCATCGCGACGGAGGACGACACGGAACGGATCGACTACCTGGAGAGCCACCTGGGCGCGGTGCTGCGCGCCATCGGCGACGGCGTCGACGTGCGCGGCTACCTGCACTGGTCCGCCTTCGACAACTTCGAGTGGGCCGAGGGCTACCGGCCCAAGTTCGGCCTCGTCGCCGTGGACCACGCCGCGGGATTCCGGCGCCAGCCGAAGCCGAGCGCCTACGCCTTCCAACGCGTCGCCGAGAGCGGCGACCTCTCCCGACTGCGGGCGGCCGGGGTCACGACGGTCTGAGCCTCGGGCGTAGCCCCGCGCCGTTCGGCCACACGGGGCGGGGTGCCGCGCCTCACGACGTCACGTCGATGCCGAACTCCCGTACCAGTGGTTCGAGTCCGCCCGGATAGCCCTTTCCGCCCGCCACGAAGTCCCAGTCGCCGGTGGACCTGCGCCGGAAGGATCCGAGCACCAGGGCGGTCTCGCCCGGGCGACCGTCGGAGACGTCGAGCCGGCCCAGTTCCGTCCGCGTGGCGTCGAGCAGCCGAACGCAGGCGCCGGTGAACCCCGAGAGGTCGGCCGCCGGGTCGGCCTCCGGGTCGACGGCGGCCACCAGGACCAGGCGGTCGGCCCTGGCCGGCAGGGCGTCGAAGGTGACGCGGATGGCCGCCTTGTCGGGCGCCGCGGCCGACAAGGCGCGGACGGAACCGTCAGGCGTGCCCGGGTTGTTGAAGAAGACGAAGTAGTCGTCGCCGAGGATCTGGTTCCCCCGGCAGACCAGCGCGCACACGTCCAGACGGACATCGCCCGCCCAGGACAGGCCGAGCACGTTGTACTCCTCGGCCGGCGGCCCGGGTTGGGCGGTCGTCGGCCGCGCCGGTGCCGGTGACCCCCCGTCGCCCAGGCGTCCTCGAAGACCGTGCCGGTGCAGCAGGTCGACGAGTTCGGTGCCCGAGACCAGCTCCAGCGGCTTGCCGGCGGCGAACTCGTAGGAGCCGGGTCCGAACCCCGAGGTCGTCACCAGGACGCCCTTGTTGGCGCCCCTGTGCTGGACGGTTCCGTACAGGTCGCGCACGGCGGTGGGCGGCACGGTGTTCCGGTAGCGCTTCACCTGCACCACGATGCTGCCGCCCCGGATCGGCGTGGGATCCGTCGCGGCGACGTCCACTCCGCCGTCACCCGAGCGCTCGGTGGTCACGGCTTCCATCCCCATGGCCCGGAAGAGGCTCTCGATGAGGGACTCGAAGGCGATCGGGTCCATGGTGAGGAGGTCCGGTTCCTCGTCGCCGCCATGGGTGACGACACGGTTCCCGACGTCCTGCGGCCGGCGCCCCGGCCGTACCGCCACGAGTTGGTCCGGCCGCGCGGCGAGCTGCCCTCGCAGACCGTCGGTCAGGCAGCTGACGGCTTCCACCTGGGCCAGGTGCAGTTCCGCGAACGTGGAGCGCGGGGCCATGACCGTCGCCAGGTGGATTCGTCCCCGCCGCCCCGTCGCGGGATCGTGCCCGTCGACGAAGCCGTTCAACGCCACCGAGTCGAGGGAGCCGAACTCGTCCGCCGCGAAGAGCTCGTGCAGCACCAGCAACGCGCACTGCGCCAGCACCTCCCGGTAGAGGGCGCGTCGCTGCCCCACCGGCCGAGGAGTCTCCCGGTCCAGGTCCGCCGTCGGCATGTACCGCACCGACTTCACCTCGGGGACGACGTGGAACCCGGGCAGCTCCCAGTCGAGCACCAACTGCCGCCCCGCCGCGTCGTAGGCCGCCGAGACCTGCCGGGGGAACCCCTCGGGCCATGCCGAGGAGGCGTACAACGCGGCCGAGAAGTACTCGACCACGGCCTCGGGATCCCGGCGGCCGACGCCCTCGACCACGTCCAGGACGCCGGCGTTGTGCCGACGCACCTCCGCCAGCAGCGCCTGGACGGACTCGTCGTACTCCCGCCGGTACGCCGCCAACCGTTGCTGACGCTGGGCCTCCGCCACCTGTGCCGCCTGCCAGTCGTGCTCGAACCGCGCCCGCGCCTCGGCCTGCGCCTGGGCACGGCGGCTCGCCGTCCAACCCCCCTGCGCCTGGTACCGGTTCGGATCCGGCATCACCACGGGCTGCGCGAGCGCCCCCGGGTCGAAGCGCGGAACCTCCTCGGGCCGCATCAGGGCAGCCGACCGGAAGGCAGGAGCCTGGCAGCCGGTCGCCAGCAGCCCCTGTAAGCGGGCGACCCGCTCCTCCAACTCCTCGGTACGCCGCCGTGCCTCCGCCTGCCGGTACTCCCGATAGCCCTGTGCCACCTGCCGCTGATGCGCTCGGGCCTGCCGTTCCCACTCCCTGCGCTGCCGGGCCTCGGCCTCCATCCGCCGCTGCTGCTGGCGCTGCACCTCGGCCCAGACACCGACCAGACCACCAGACCGACGACTCATGCGCAGCAGCCCCTCCCCTGAACGCCGGCTGGTCGAGCCCGCTCCCCACGAACAGCGGCGCCCGGGAACCCGTCCGGATCTTTCGTGAAGAAGCATAGGAGACCTGGCGGGTGTCCGGTGGCGTGGTGGGCGGACGGGGGCGGGGGGCCCGCGGTCAGGGTGGGGGAGTCAGCGAGGCCAGGTAGTCGTCGAGGAGTTCGACCTGGCGCGGGGGCGGGAAGGTCGCGGGGTCGAACAGGGCCTGCACGACCAGGCCGAGGGTGAAGGACTGGGCGCCGGCCGCGAGGCGGGCCGGGTCGCCGGGGGGCAGTTCGCCGAGGTCCTGGGCGGCGGCGATCAGGTCGGTCAGCCGGGCGCGGCCCCGGGCGTACTTGCGGGCGTAGTCGTCGCTCAGGGCGGGGTCGGCGAGCGCGGTGTCCCAGGAGGACACCCAGATCCGGTTGCTGGCGATGGCGTCCGCGGTCAGCGGCAGGATGTCCAGCAGGGCGGCCCGCACGGCGGCGAGGCCCGGGGTCGCGGGGCGCCGGGGGCGGGCGGCGGTGCGCTCGGCGAGCAGGTCGAGGGCGTGTGCCACCAGATCGCGCTTGGCGGGGAAGTAGTGGGTGAGCAGGCCGGTGGTGGCGCCGAGTTCGGCGGCCACGGCGCGCAGCGTCAGGCCGCCGAAGCCGTGCGCGGCCAACACGCGCCAGACCGCCTCCGATACGTCGCGACGACGGGCCTCGTGGTCGCCCTTGGTGCGTGGCATGCTGCTACCGTACATATTCATAACGCTTGTTATGCGAATGTGGGGTCATCATGTTCTCCCTCCCGCTCCGGGACGACGCTCTCCTCCGGCCGCTCGAGACCTGGCACGCGGCGGAGTTCGCCACCCACCTGGACCGGGCCCGCGAGCACATCCGGCCGTGGGTCGGGCCGGGCTTCGTGACCGAGGACGTGGCAGGGGCCCGGGGCACCCTGCGCCGCTACGCCGAGCGGCAGGCCGCCGACGGTGCCCGGCTGTACGGCCTCTGGCTCGACGGCACGCTGGTCGGCGGCGTGATGTTCACGGAGTTCGACGCCGCCGCCGGCTGGTGCGAGCTCGGCTGCTGGCTGGAGCCGGCCGCCGAGGGGCGGGGGCTGGTCACCAGGGCGTGCGGCGTCCTGCTCGACTGGGCCTTCACCGACCGGGGCCTGCACCGCGCCGAGTGGCACTGCCGGGCCGACAACGAGCGAAGCGCCGCCGTGGCCGAGCGGCTCGGCATGACGCTGGAGGGCGTGCGGCGCCAGTTCTGGCGCTACGGCGGCGAGCGGTACGACAAGCAGATCTGGGCGGTCCTGGCCCCCGAATGGCGAGCCCACCGCCGGTGACCACGCGGCGCGCGGCCGCCGGCGGTGGGCGGGGACGGGGGCGGGGGAGGGGTCAGCCGGTCAGTCGGAAGGTGGCGTCGGCGCGGCCCGTCGCGTCGGTGATCTGGTCGAGTCTCAGCTCGTAGTCCCAGTGCCTGATGTACCGGTCGGGAAAGTTGTACGACCGGTAGGAGGTCCACGACGAGGCGGCGAGACCGGCCACCGGCAGGAACGTGGCGTCCGCGCGGAAGGTCGCCGAGCCGTCGTCCGGTTCGAGGACGAAGTCGAAGTCCCGGTGTCTGAGGTAGTAGCCGGGGAAGTTGACCGACTGGAAGGACACGTGTCCCGAGCCGCCCGCGAGGCCCCGGACGACGCGGAACTGCGCGTCCTGCGCGGGGCTGACGTTCGCGTCGACGCGGACGTCGAAGTTCGCGTGCCGCACGTACCGGTCCTGGTTGTTGTAGGACTGGATGCGGTTCACCGGCGTGCTGGTGCCCCACCTGGCCAGCACCCGGCTCTCCTCGGCGGCGGTGAGGGCGAGGATGGAGCCGTGGCGTTTGCGGTTGGTGCCGAGCGAGTAGTCGCCACGGGTGGTGAAGTTGCGGGTGCTGCCCAGGTTGGTCGAGGTGATGGGCATGTACCCGCGGCCGGTGGCGAACTGGTCGAGCCACAGGGCCCACTCGCCCCGGCCGTTGAACGGCATCCACATCGGCCCCTCCACGACGTTCCCGCCCGTGGCGCCGTTGGAGATGCCCATGTGCGAGAGGTCGCCGAGCGTGGTCCAGGGGCCGAGGATCGCGTTGGCGGCCTCGATGGTGATCTGCCCGTCCGCGGAGGCCCGGTAGTAGCGGTAGCCGCCGGTGGCGTCCGGCACCTCCACGATCTGGGTGTCGATGATGCCGCGGGTGCCGGCCCGTTCGATGTAGAGCTGTGGCGCCGTGAAGGTGCGGAAGTCCCGGGTCCGCACGTAGTAGACGCGGTGCTTGGTCACGCCGTTCCGCGGGGCGTTGGTCGCCCAGTAGACGACGTAGTCGCCGGTGGCGGGGTCGTGGATGGCCTCCGGGGCCCAGGCGTTGCCGGCGCCGGGGATGGCGCCGGCCACGTCGAGCAGCCGGGGCGCCGACCAGGTGACCAGGTCGGTGGACTCCCAGACGACGAGTGAGGTGCTGCCCCGGTTGGCGGCGTCGTCCCAGGACGTGCCGCTGGCGATCCGCAGGTCCGTGGCGACGATCCAGTAGCGGTCCCCGGCGGGCGACCTGAGGAGCGACGGGTCGCGCACGCCGCGGGTGCCGACGGTGGAGAGCAGCACGGGGGCGCCGTCGTTGAGGTCGGTCCAGTGCAGCCCGTCGCGGCTGTGGGAGAAGTAGACCTGCTCCCCGTTGGCGTGCTCACCGGTGAAGTGGGCCATGAGGTAGCCGGTGAAGGGGTCCAGGGCCGCGGCGCGGTCCGCCGCCGTCACCGACCACGAGGTGAACAGCAGGACGAGCGCGGCGAGCAGCGACCCGAGCCCCCTCCGGCTCCGGCGCGGTAAGGAGGGTGGTCGGCGCATGGTCGAACTCCTTCGCTCCCAGGGTGGCCGCGACGTCCTCACCACCGGCGTTTCGTTCGGTATGTCGAATGCCATTCGTGGCTTCGGGCGGAATGTAGAACCACGCGTCGGAACCGTCAACGCCGCTCGCGCCGGCGCGCCGGCGCCCAACCCCCCGGCCGGACGACGACCGTGGGGAGAGGGCGCCGGCGCTCAGGCGGTGGCGGGCCGGGGCAGCAGGGGCCACTGGCCGGACAGCCGCATGGCCGCCTCGGTCACGGCGGGATCGCGCGAGCCGCTGGCCAGGCCGTCCAGATAGGCGTGGGCCGCCGCCTCGTACCGGTCGTCGACCTCGCGCAGCGCCGCGTCCAGCGCGTCCCTGCCGGCCTGGACCTCCGCGGGGTGCGCGGCGGCCCGCTGGCCGGCCCGCCGCGCGGCCAGGGTCGACGCCTGTTCCGCCGCCGCCAGCCGCTCCCGCTCCCGCGACGTGGCCCGGTAGGCGGCCAGATAGGGGTGCGTCCTGCCGAGCCCGAGCAGGAAGGCCACGCCGCCGGAGAGCAGCAGCAGGGCGGTGAACAGCAGGCTCATCGTCTGCTCGCCGATGCCGAGCTGGTCGAGGACGCTGCCCGCGTCCCGCACCTCGGGGTCCAGGTAACGCGCCTGGTCCGGATCGAGGAGCAGGTCGCGGTCCTCGGCCAGCAGGCTCGCCCGCAGGCCCCCGAGCACCCAGCACGCGTGGGTCCAGGCGCCCAACAGCAGCAGGGCGGGCAGCGCGAGCAGCCGGGGCGACCCGGTGGCGGGCAACGTCCGCAGCATGCGGCCCAGCACGTGCGGGACGCTGATCATGACGATCCCCACGGCGAGGGTGAACGTCGCGGTGAGGAGGTTGGCGGAGGCGTCGCCGGTGCCGTGGACACGCCGGAAGGAACTCCAGTAGATGGGGAGTTCGACCAGCATCAGGCTGCCCAGCAGGGCGAGCGTGCCGCGCCGGGAGATGCCCGTCGTGCTCGGCCCCTCCCAACGCGCCACGTCGGCCGCCGGATTGGCCGCCGGACGGGCGGTGGGCTCGGGGAACGGTTCCTCGCCCGCCGCCGGGGCGGCCCCACCGGGACGCCGCTCGACCCAGCGGGCCACCGCGTCCCTGAGCTGCCGCCGGCGCGCGGCCTGCTCGGCGAGCCGGTCCAACTGGGCGCGGGTGACGTCGAGGTGGTCCGAGCGCTCCTCCCTGGCCTCACCGCATCGCCGCATCGCCGCCTCGGCCGCCTCCGCGTCGCCCCGCGCCTCCGCCGCCGCCCGCTCGGCCGCCGCCCGCTCGACGGCGGCGTCCCTCAACAACCGGTGCCGGACCCGGTCCCGCTCCGCGGCCAGCATGGCGAGCCAGGGCGGCAGGCCGTCCCCGGCCAGCACCCAGGCGTCGAAGACCCCACGGCGGGCCGCTCTCCGGCCCTCCTTGCGGCACCGCGCGAGCAGCGCGGAGCGCGTCTCGTGCCGGCCGTCCTCGCGGGCGGACCCGCCCCGCTGTCCGGGCCGCGGCGCGCGCCCCGGCGTCGGCGCGCGCCCGCCGGCCCGCCGGCCGCCCGGCCGCGGTATCCGCCGCCCGCCGTCGTCAGCGCCGGTATGTGTCGTCGACATCCGCGTCCGCACGTCCTTCCAACAGCTCCGTCCAGAACGCGTCGAAGTCCGCGTAGTCGGCCGGCTGGCGGCTGAACCGCATGCCGTAGCCGGCCGGGTAGACGACGGCGTCCGCGAGCCGGGGCAGCCGCCCCTGCTCCGCGAGTCCGTCGATGACCGCCGCGCGGGACTCCGGCGTCGTCAGGTCCTGCTCGTCCAGTCCTGACCCGACGTCCGACTGGATGAAGTCGCTGACCACCAGGATGTGGAACGCCTCGCCGTCCCCCGGGGCGGAGCCCGAGACGCGGTTCAGCGCGCCGAGCACGTCGGAGCCCGGCTGGGTCGTCCTGGCGCAGTCGAGGAGCTCCGTCGCGACGCCCTCGGCCACGGCCCGCTGGGCGGCCCGCACCTCCTCCCGGTCGAGCGTGGGATCCCCTTCCGGATCCAGCTCGACCTCCTCCGCCTGGCACGAGGAGAACTGCGAAGCGCTGGTGATGGGGGCGAAGGCCAGCGTGCCGCACTCCAGGTCGGCCAGGAAGTCGGGCAGCGTGGTGTGCAGCTTGACCTCCGCGTCGAATCCCTCCGGGGCCGGATCCCCGGAACCCGAGCCGTCGACCACCACCGCGCAGGCGGCCGAGTAGCGGTCGACGCTCGTGCCGAGCGCCTCGCCGATCGCGCCGCAGCCCGTGGTGCCCACGACCAGCGCCGCGGCCAGTGTCGCGGCCGGCAGCGCGGCCCCGAGGGCCCGCCGGCGGGACCCGGTGTGGTGCGCCGCCATCTCACCGACCTCCCCTCGTGCGCCCGGCCGTGGGCCGGGTGTCCAGGATCTCCAGGGCCCGGGCCGTGACCGAGGTCCTGCCGGTGGCGGGCTCGACCAGCCAGCTGTCCGACTCCCGCCACGACACGTCGAGTTCGAGCCGCGCCGGCGCCCAGTGCGCCAGGTGCGCGGGCGCCGGATCGGGCACGTCGCGGTGGTACCGCCGCACCGCGTCCCAGTAGCAGGAGATCACCTGGTTGGCGCGCTCCGTGACGGCGACGGCCCGGCACCGGCAGACATCGGCCTTGGCGCGCCACTCGCCCACCCGCTCGCCGAACCGCGCCAGCGCGGCGGGCGCCGGCCGGCTCCGCCCGTCGTACTGCTCCACCACGTGAACGGCCTGGTACCTGATGCCGGTTATCAGCCGCCGCTCCCGGTCGAGCATCCGGGAACGCAACTGCTCGACGGCCCGGTCCGCGGTGGCCCGCTGCTCCCGGACGAACGCGGTCACGACCGTGCCAGGCCCCAGCGGTATGTCGGTGGGCGGCGGCACGTGCGGCAGGCCCCTGCGGCCGTCCCGCCAGCCCCGGATCCGCGCGGCCCAGAGCGCCGTTCGCGGTGGTGCCGCGTGCCGGACGACACGATTGACGTTCTCTGTTCTGATCACGCTCGCTCATTCCTCCGTTTCGGTCAGGTAGCGACCGACTGCGCGTGGCGATCCCGTTTCGCGTAAGGGAAAAAAAGGGGGACGACGCGTTTCCTGTCGAAAGCCTTAGCAGGCTCGGGAGAGTCGCGGTGGGAAGAGACCCGAAGGGCCCGGAAAACGCCCCGCGTTCACCCGGAACCCGCCCGCGGGCCACCGGATCGCGCGGTCGACGGGAGCCGGACGAGCACGGCGTGGCCCGCCGCCCTCTCCTGTCCGGCGGACGACCCGTCTACTGTGGTCCTCATGGGTGCGGACATCGCGGCGAGCTCGCCCTCTCACGCCGAACTCCTGGCAGATTTACGATCATTACGCCGTCCCGGACTGACCGGCCTGCGCACCGTCCCCGTGCCGGCCCTGCGGAGGGCCGCGCTCTCCTGCGGCTTCTGCGCCGACTCCGACGACGTGCCGGCCGGCGTCGAGGCCCTGCTCCGCCAGGCCGTCCAACGGCTCGGCGAGCGCGACGCCCTCGGGCTGGCCGCGGCCCGCAGCTTCGGCCTGGTGCCCGGCGGCCGGGGCGCCGCGGCGCAGGACCGCCGCAAGGCCGCGGCCCTGGTGTACGGGGTCAGCACCGAGACGTTCCGCAAGCGGCAGGAGGGCCAGGTCCTCGACCAGCTCGCCGAGGCCGTGCTGGCGCTGTGCCGGGAGACCGCCCGCCGGCCGGCGGGCCCGGCCGGGGACGTGGCCGCCACCGCCCCGGGCGCCACCCCGCCGCGGGTCGACCCGGCGCCGCCCACCCGCATCGAGACCACCGTGGCGGACGCGCCCGCGCCGTTCGTGCTGCACGTCTCCCCGGTCGACCTGCTGCGCAACATCGACATCCTGGTCTCGTCGGAGAACGTCTACCTGGAGATGGCCAGGACCTTCGGGCCCACGCTCTCCGGCGCGCTGCGCCGGGCCGGCGCCGTCCGGGACGCCGCCGGCCAACTGGTGGACGACGTGCTCGCCGACGAACTCGCCGCCTGGGTACGGGAACACGGCCGGCCAGGGCTGCCGGTCCGCCCCGGCACGGTCGCGGCCACCTCGTCCGGCGCCATGCGGGCGCACGGCATCCGCCGGATCTACCACGCGGCCGTCGCGGTGCCGTTCGCCGACCGGGACGGCTACGAGGTGGCGCCCGGGGACATCGCCAGGGCCGTGCGCGAGGCGTTCGCGCTGGCCAGGGCCGAGCGCGAGGCGTTCGACCCGCCGCTGTCCTCCATCTGCTTCCCGCTGATGGGCGCCGGGCGCGCCCGTCTCGCGCCCGAGGTCAGCGCCAGCTGGATCGGCTGGGCGGTCCACGAGGAACTGCTCCGCGACCCGGACTGGACGGTGCACATGGTCGTCAAGAACCGGGCCACGGCCGAGGCCATCGCCGATCTCGGCCGCCCGCGCCCAGGCGGTCACTGACGCCAACTCGGGCCTCTCAGACGGACGCCGGCCGCGCGCAACCGCCGCTCCAGCGCGGAGAGCTCGCCGCGCCCCGGCACCCCGTACAGCAGGACCCCGCCGGCCGGGGCCCAGGCCACCTGCACCCTGGGCCCGGCGGCGGTGCGCGCGAGGTGCGGCCCGTACCGCTGCCGGCCGAGTTCGGTCAGCGGGCGCAGCCGCTGGTTGGCCGAGCCGCGCCACACCAGGTCCGTCGGCTCCGCGGCCACGTAGCGGCCGCTGATCAGCGCGTCCGCGTGCCGCAGGGCCTCCCGCAGCCCCGGCTCGGGCGCCAGCTCGGCCTCCGTCAGACCGGTGTAGACGAGGATGTCCGCGGGGCGCCCCCCGGCGCCCGCCGCCCGCCGCAGCGCGGCGGCGCCCGCCAGCAGCCGGGAGAGGGCCACCGGCTGGGACAGCGGCTCGCCGCCGCTGACGGTGAGGCCGTCGGCGCCGGCCGCCAGTGCCGCCCGCCACTCGTCGAGCAGTTCCGGCAGGCCGACCGCGCGCCCGCCCGCCGGGTCCCAGGTGTGCCGGGACATGCAGCCCGGGCAGGCCAACGGGCAGCCCTGGAACCAGACGCCGAGCCGCCGGCCGGGGCCGAGCGTCGTCACCGGGAAGTGGGTGCCGCTGATCCGCGCCGCCGCACCGGCCGCGCCCGGTGGGTCGGGCGTTTCGTCAACCATCGAGATCCCTCCCTGCCGAATCGCGGAATCGGTGCCCGGCCGCCGCGAATTCCATCCGAACCCACCCGGAAATCCGACGGATTCCGCCCGGAAAAGCACCCGAGGCCGACCGCGTTCACCCATTCGCGGCAGGGCGCGTTTCGCTAGAATTCAACTCGCCTGTTTCCGAGGGGAATTACGGTGATCGCCATGACCGATCCCGAAGGATCGGCGGCGGACGGCGGATCGCGCGGGCCGGGACGGCCGCAGGAACCGCCGCCGCCCACCGAGTACGAGCCGCGGCCGGAAACCGGGGGCATCCCGGCCACCGAGGCGGAGACCGAGAGCGGGACCGGAGGCCCGGCGGACGCCGGCCGCGGCGACACGTCCCGACTCCCGCCGCCGCTGCGGGCCCGATTCCGGCTCCGGGAACTGCTGCGCCGCCCGGAACGACCCGACCAGGCCGCCGTCTACCGGGTCCTGGACGACACCGGCAGCCACGTCGTCAAGTGGTACGACCGCGGCCGGGCGGGCAACCCCCGGGTCCGCGAGATCCTCAGCACCCGACAACTCCCGAACGTCGTCTGGCTGACCGAGACCGGCCGGATCGGCGGCCACCCCTACGAGGTGGCCCCGTCCTACGGCGACACCGACCTCGCCCAGTACCTGCGGGACCATCCGGGGCCCGCCGACCCGCGGCTGGTGCGCGCGGTCGTCACGCAGCTGCACGCCGCCCTGACCGCCGTGCACGGGCTCGGCATCGTGCACCGCGACGTCAGCCCCGCCAACATCGTGCTCGGCTCCCTCGACCCGGCGGACCCCGAACTCACCCTCGTGGACTTCTCCATCGCCGAGTACGCCCCCGAGGAGCGGCTCGCCGACCGGGACGCCTGGGCGGGCACGCCGCTCTACCTCTCCCCGCAGGCCGTGGCGCGCCGGCAGGTGATCCACCCACAGGCCGACTGGTGGGCCCTCGGGATGATCGTCGCCGAGCTGGCCGGCGGCCGGCACCCCATCCGGCACAGCCACTCGGGCTATGTGGACCTCGAACTGTCCTCGGGACCGCCCGACCTGTCCCTGGTCACCGACCCCCGGCTGCTGCCGCTCTGCCGCGGGCTGCTCACCCGGGACCCGGACCGGCGCTGGGGCTCGGCGCAGGTCGCGGAGTGGCTGGCCGGCGGTTCGCCCCCGGTCGCCCCGGCCGACTGGCCGTCCCCCGCCGCGCCCGACGGCCGGGACGTCAGGGCGTTCCCCTTCATGGGACAGGAGTTCACCGACCCGGTGCGGCTCGGCATGGCCTTCGACGGCTACTGGCGGCAGATGGAGCGCGCCCTGGCCCATGGCCGCGGCCGTGGCGCGTTCACCGACTGGCTACGGCAGTTCCTCGCCGCGCCTCGCTACGACCAGGCCGCCAGGGACGAACTCGCCGCGCTCATCGAGCTGCTCCAGCGCCGGCCGGGGCCGGCCACCCTGGTGCGCCTGCTGTCCTGGTTCGCGCCGCCGCTCGAACCGGCCTTCCGCGGCGAGCCGGTCGACCCGGCCCACGGCCTCGCCGATCTGGCCGCCCGCGCCGAGCACGACCAGCGGGCGCTCGCCATCGTCGAGGACCTGGCCGGGCACGAGATCCTGCCGCTGCTCGACGCCCGCCCCGGCGGCGAGGGGCTGGCCGGGATCCACCGGGACTGGCAGGCGGCGCGGCGCCGCTGGCAGCCGGGCGTCGAGGCCCTGTGCGCGGAGTTCCCCGCGCTGCGCCGGCGCATCCGCGACCACCCCGAGCTCACCGCCCGCGACGGGCGCCTGACGGCCCAGCTGCTGCACATCGCCGCGGCCCCCGAGCGCTGCCGCGACGTGCTCGACGACCACGTCACCCGGCGACTGCGGTCGCTGCCTGAGCCCGTCGACTGGTACCGCTGGCTGACCGGCGACCGGCGGGATCCGCTGCGGCTGCTGCTCGCCGACCGGCTCGCCGGCCTGGCGGAGGAGGAGTCCCACCGGTCCCGTGCCGACCGGCTCAGGGAGCACGAGGCGCGCCGGATGGACGCGGCGGCGGCCTGGCTCGGCGTCCAGGAGCTGCCCGCCACGCTGGGCTGGGCGGTCGGCGGCGCCGGCGCCGTGACCCTCCCCTGGATCTTCCTGGTCGGTCTCGCCGACGTCGCGAACCTGGCCCCCCAGACCACGGTGGTCACCGCCTGGGGCTACGCGGTGCCCGCCGCGGCGGCGACGTTCGCCCTGGAACTCTGGGCCGCCTACCGCGTCGGCTACCTGTTCTACCACCCGGAGAACTCGCTGGCCGGGCTGGTGATCCGCCAGGCCGGACGGGCCGCGAGGCCCGTGCTCCGGCACCGGGTGCTCGGCACCCTGGCCGTCGCGGCCGTGGTCGGCCTGCTGCTGGCCACCCTCGTCCTCGCCGCCTGGGCCTGGCCGGCGGGGACCGTGCTCGCGGTGGCCTGGTGGACCTGGCGGCGACACCGGGCGTGGCCGCTCCGGCGCCCCGGCGCGCCGGCCGGCCCCACGCTCGGCAACCGCCCGGCCAGCCCGACAGGAGAGACCCCATGAGCAGCGGATACGCGGTTCCCGACGTGACGTTCGTCGCCCCCGACGTCCAGTTCCCCGCCGTCCAGGCGCCCGCCCTCGACCTCGTCGACCTGCCGTCCGCCGACGTGATCACCGATCAGGTGCTGGACGTGCTGGGCACGGCCGTGCTCGGCCTCGGGGCGCTCAGCGGGGCGCTGCTGGCCGCCCGGGCGGCCATGGCCGGCACCCGGCTGCTGGCCAACGCGGCGGTCCGGGCCGCCGACGCCCAGTGCCTGCGGGGCGAGGAGCTGCGCCGCGCCCGGGCGTCCCGGGACCTCTGGCGGGACGCCGCCTTCGCGGTGTGCCGGGCCAACGCCAGGATCGACGCGCTGCGCGCCAGGATCGACCGTGACGGGCCGGCCGGCGGCCCGGGGCCCGACGGCCGGGGCCCGGCACCGCTGCCCGAACTGCCGCCCGCCCTCGACCCGGTGGGGCTGCGTCTCGACGACGTGCACCGCTGGCTCGGCGACACCGACCGGGCCGTCCGGCTGGTGGAGGCCGAGCTCGCCCGGCGCACCATGGCGGCGGCGGCCGCCGCCCTGGGCACGCGTGCCGGGGACGAGGCGGCCGCCCGCCGGGCGGCCCGGCTCAGGGCGCGCCGCGAACGCGCGCTGGCCGGCTACGCCGGGGCCGACACCGAGACGGCGGCCGGCGCGGCGCTGCCCGCGTACACCACCCCGCTGCCGGACGCCGGCGCGCTCGGCGAGGAGCGGGCCACGGAGCTGGGCGCCGAGCTGCTCGCCGGCCTCGACCCGGCGGTTCCGGTGGCCGAGTGCGTCGCGATCCAGCGGGCCGTCGGGCACGCCGTGGAGTTGGCCGAAGCCCGGCCGGCCGCCGCGGCCCGCCATCTCTCCGAGGCCCGCGAGCTGGCCTTCGCCGCCAACTGGCGGGCGGCCGACCGGCGGGAGACCGCGGAGTGGGCCGCCCAGCAACTCCGGTTCCTGCGGCAGCCGTTGCCCGAGGGCGTCGACCCGCGGCCCGAGCCGGGGGCGGAACTCGCCGCACTGGAAAGGATCCTGGCGACGGGTGAGGCCCCGGACCCGCGGCAGCGGGCGGAGATCAGCGCCCGGGTCGCCGCCCGCGAGGCCGCGCTCCAACGCGCCTACGTCTCCCAGCTGTTGCGCAGGGAGCTGGCGGCACTGGCCACCGGGGCGCGGCCGAGGACGCGGCAGGCCGCGCCCGGCGTCGAGCACATCGAGTGGGTGCCGCCCGGCTGGGGAACCGAGCACTGGCTGCGCTTCGCCCTGGACACCGGGGGCACCCTGCGGGTCCAGACCGTGCACCGGGCCCGGGCCGCGCACGAGGACACCAGGGAGGCCAGGGAGCTGGACCGGCGGCGTTGTCACGAGGCGGGTCAGCACGTCGCCCGGCTGGCCGAGACCGCCGCCGAGGCCGGCCTCTCGCTCGACCTCGTGTTCGACGGGAACCGGGTCACCGCCGACACCGTCCTGGACCACACCCCCGCCCCCGCCGCCGACCGGCGCCCGGACGACCAGGAGCCCCGGGCCCGCCGGCACCACCCGGGGGAGCAGCGCCCATGAGCCAGCACCTGCCGGGCCCCGAGGAGACCGCGGGCCTGGAGATCCCGGCCTTCGCCCAGGAGCTGGTCGGCACCCTGAGCGTGCACGCGCAGTACGTGCTGCACGGCAACGTCCGGGACGACTACCTCGTCAGCCGGCACGGCCAGGACCGCTACTTCAGCCTGGCCGGCCTGGTCTGGCACACCCTGCGGCTCCGCGGCTTCGACGCCCTGGTGCGCTACGACGTCGTGGACGGCTTCACCGTGCACCCCGCCGACGCGCTGCCGAACGTCGAACGACTGCTCGGCCGGGGCATGGTCGGCCGCCGCTTCCGCGGTCGGCTGCTGCGGGCCGACCAGCCCGCGCTGCTGGACCTCGAACCGCTGTTGCGCGCCGTCGCCACCGGGCTCGAACCGCCGCGGCGGCCCAGACCGGGCGCGGACCGGGGGGAGTTCGGCGCGGGGCCCGTCGAGCAGGAGAGCCCACAGCGGCTGGCCCTGCTGATCGACTACGCGGCGCGCATCCCCACCGAGGTCAACCGGCTCAGCGAGCGGGAGCGCGACTTCTTCCTCGGCTGCCTCAAGCTGGCCGACGACGTGGAGCCGATCCTCCACCACCGCACCGGGCGCACCCTGTTCAACCCCATCATCTGGCTGGCGGACGGCGAACGCGACCTGCCCACCTGGCTGGTCTCCGGCAGCGACCGGATCCGCACCATAGGCGTGCCGCTGCCCGACATGGAGGACCGCCGGCGCATGGCCCGCCTACAGGCCGCCGAACACGCCCAGAGCGCGGCGACGGTACCGCCCGGGACCGGTCTCTCGCTGCTGAAGAACGGCGAGCGGCCGCCGGCCGCCCACCAGGCCGACCGGGAGACGCGGGAGTTCGCCAGGGCCGCCGCCGGGCTCACACTGCGCGCCATGCGGGACGCCGTCCGGCTGGCCGCCGACCGTCGACTGCCGTTCGCCAGGATGCCCGACGCCGTCCGCATCTACCGGCTCGGCGTCGAGGACAACCCGTGGCGCCGGGGCCACATCAGGCACCAGATCCGGGAGGGCGAGGCGTACATCCGCGCCCGGGTCAGGGGCCAGGCGCCGGCGATCGGCAAGACCATGGACATCCTCAAGCGCGCCGCGCTCGGCCTCTCCGGCGCCCAGGCCGCGCATCCCGGACACCGGCCGCGCGGCGTGTTGTTCTTCGCCGGGCCCACCGGCACCGGCAAGACCGAGCTGGCCAAGTCGGTGGCCACCGTACTCTTCGGGCGCGAGGACGCGTATCTCCGCTTCGACATGAGCGAGTTCTCCGCCCCGCACTCCGCCGACCGCCTGGTGGGCGCGCCGCCCGGCTACGTGGGCTACGAGGCGGGCGGCGAGCTGACCAGCGCGGTGCGCACCGACCCCTTCCGGGTGGTGCTCTTCGACGAGATCGAGAAGGCGGACAAGGGGGTGCTGGACAAGTTCCTCCAGGTACTGGAGGACGGCCGGCTCACCGACGGCCAGGGCATCACCACCTACTTCAGCGAGTGCGTGCTGATCTTCACCTCCAACCTCGGGGTGATGACCGAAGACCCGGCGACGGGCCTGAAGCGGCGGGTGGTCGAGCCGGGCACGGACTACCAGGAGCTGGAGGCCACGGTGCGCGCCCAGGTGGAGCGGCACTTCGTCGAGGTGGTGGGCCGGCCCGAGCTGATGAACCGGCTGGGCGGGAACATCGTGGTGTTCGACTTCATCGGCGCCGAGGTGGCGCGGTCCATCTTCGACCTCCAGGTGGACAACATCAGGTCGCTGATGCGGCGGGACCAGCGGCTGCACCTGCGACTGACCGAGGAAACCACCGAGTGGCTGGCCGAGCGCTGCACCGCCGACCTGGACAACGGCGGCCGGGGCATCGGCAACGCCCTGGAGACGATGCTGATCAACCCGCTGGCGCGGGCCCTGTTCGAGGAGGGGGCGCTGCCCGAGGACACCGTGGTCACCGTCGACGCGGTGGGGCAGGAGCCGGACGGCACCGTGCGGCTCGGTCTCGACATCGCCCGACAGCCCGAGCGGAGCGCCGGATCGTGACCGACGAACAGCCCGTCGACGCCGACGACTGGGCCGACTGGGACGATCCGGACCTGGACCGCGGCCGCGGCGACGCGTTCGCCGACGACGCGTTACCCGGCGAACCCGAGGCGGAGCCCGCGGCGGTGCCCGAGACGGCGTCGGAACCGCCGCCGGAGCGGACCGCGGAGGCCGGGGCCCGCTGCTGGAACTGCGGCGAGCCCGTCGCCGGCCGGGCCCCGGACTGCCCCTCCTGCCTGAGCCCCCGCACCCACCTCGAACTGCGACTCGACACCCCCTGCCTGCGCGCGACGGCCGGGCCGGGGCGGCCACTGCGGCTCGGGCGCGACCCGGAGTGGGCGCCGGCCACCGCCGCCCCGCTCGGCGGCTCACCGGGCGTTTCCCGCCGGCACGCCACCATCACGGTGGAGCGGGACGGCACCGCCTGGGTGACCGAGGAGGCCGCCGGCAGCCTCAACGGCACCTGGGTCAACGGCCGCCGCGTCGAGCCGGCCGGCCGCCACCCGCTGCGGGGCGGCGACGAACTCACGCTGGGCCGGCGGGTGCGCGGCACCGTGTGGCTCCACGTGCCGCCGGCGTAGCCGCGGCACAGGGCCGGCCCCGGCCGGCTCAGAGCGGCGCCTCGGGCGGTGCGATCGCGGCCCGCAGGCCCGCCAGCAGCCGGTTGGCCTCCCGCCGGCCGGCCTCGGTGCCCAGGTCGAAGGAGTACTCGGGATCGGCCTTCAGCGCCGCCTCGCTGCGGCGGTCCCCGAACAGCACGTACGCCAGGCGCGGCCGGTGACGGCGTGACTGCCAGACCATCCCCTGCGCCCAGACGGCGTCCCGGCGCAGCGCCTGCGCCCAGTGCCTGGTCTGCGCGTAGCCGGCGCCCTCGGTCTCCAGCAGCCAGGAGTCCTGGCAGACCGCGGCCAGGTCCTCCTCGGTCACCAGCGCGACGAGTTCCAGCGGCGCCGAGGTGGTCAGCCGGGACAGCGAGTAGCGGGCCGCCTGCGCCCGGGGGATCAGCCGGGCGTTGGCCAGCGGGTCGAACTCCACGGAGCGCAGGAAGACCTCGGCCAGCGCGGTGGCCGGCTCCTCCGCGACGTACAGGTAGGGGAACGGGTCGTCGGCCGTCCCGTCGAAGCGGCTGCCCCCGAAGTGCGGGTGAGCGGCCACCGGGTTGAAGCCGGTGACGGGGTGCTGGGTGCGGTGGCAACGCCACAGCGGGGTGTCGGCGTCGAGGGTCAGCCGGTGCGGGGTCAGTCCGGGCGGGGGCGGGAAGGCAGGCATCAGTCCCCCTCCACCAGCGCCCGGGCCGCGGCCGTGAGCAACTCGTCCGGGACCCGCCCGATGAGGCTGGCCGGCGGGTCCGCGAGCCAGCGGTTGCCGGCGAGCCACCAGTCGGCCGCCCCCCAGGGGTCCTGGTCGGCCAGCAGCAGCCGGTTGATCCGGGCCACGACGGCGAACGGGCCGCCGTCGTCCGGATCGAACTGGAAGTCGGGGTAACGGGGGCCGCGCTCGGGGTCGTTCAGCCGGATCAACCCCGCCGCCAGCGGATCCACGGCGACCCGGGGATCGAGCTCGGCGGCGGACCGGGAGGGCGCGGCGAGCAGCCGCCGCCGCACCGCGGCGATGACCTCCCCCGGGTCGGCCTCCTCCTGCCCCGGCTCGCCGTGCCCGAGCGAGGCCAGCAGGCGCGGCAACAGAGTCCCGGCCCGCTCCGGCGCGGAGCCGGGCCCGGCCGGGCTCAGCCGGAGCTGGTCGACCGCGGCCTCCCGCACCGGGTCGCCGTCGGGCAGCGGCAACAGCGCCCGCCTGACCAGGAGCAGCGCGCGGCGCGCGGCGGTCCCGTCCCCGCCGGACTCGGACAGCGCCCGCACCGCCGCGAGGAGTTGGTCGAACTGGCCTTCCGTCAGCTCGCCACGGATCCGGTGCACGTGCCGGCCGATGAGATCGAGCAGCGCGTCGGCGTTCATCCCTCTGCCCTCCCATCCCCTGCCTTCCCCTTGCCCTCCGCCGGGCCGAACGGGCGTGGGCTGCCCTGGTGGATGAAGGCCGCCCAGGCCGGAATCCGGCCGAGCGACGGCCGTCGCACCTCGCGCCGCAGCTCCGGGCTCACCCCGGGCGGGGCCTGTCGCGCCGGGTCCAGCATCCACAGCTGGGCGGCGCGCAGCGCGTCGGCGGGTGCCAGCGAGCCGGCCGTCAGGTGGTGGTGGAACACCGCCATCAGCAGCGCCGACACCCCGTCCCGGGTCGTCCACCGGGTGCCGACCACGTCCGCCGCGCCGCGCGCCACGAACGCGGTGGTCAGGGTGAGCGCCTCGTCGTGGTCCCGCTGACTCAGATCGGTCTCGCAGGCGCTGAGCACCACCAGCGGACCCCGCTCGCCGGGGCCAGGCCCGCCCGTCCGGTCCAGGATGCGGGTGACGCTCAGCGTGCCGGGACCGTCCGGTGACTCCGCCAGGTCGAGCGCCGAGACGGTCGGCCGAGGGCCCGCCGAACCGTGCGAGGCGATGTGCAGCAGCGAGGCCGCCTCGCCCCCCGCCGCGCCGGGCAGCACGCCGAGCAACTCGTCCGGGGTGCCGGGGCCCCGCACCCGTACCGTCTCGTCAAGGAACCCCCCGTACAGCAGTGCCTCTTCATAGCAGGTGTCGCGCAGCGTGGTGACCTCCTCGGAGGCCCACAGCAGGTCGAGACGGGGGTCGGCGACCAGCACCGCGCGGTCGCGCGGCGGCAGCCGCCGGCGGCGGGCCGCGTCGAGGAACTGGGCTCCGGAGGCCGCGTAGGAGAAGACGGCTCGCGCGAGCGCGAAGCCGCTCCTGAGTCGCGCCGCGTGCCAGGGAACCACGCCCAGGTTGCCGCAGGGCACGAGGACGACGCGGGGCGGCGCGTCCCGGGGCCCGAGCCGGTCGAGCAGCGGCCCGACGACGGCGCGCCCGGCCCAGGAGCACAGCTCGTCGAGGGCGGCCTCCCACCGCTCCTCGGCCTCGGGTCCCGGACGGGTGGAGCGGCGCTCACCGGCGCGCAGGTAGTCCTCCAGCGGGCCGCGGGCGATCCGGCTCAGCCCGGGCAGCCGCAGCACCGGGTCGCCGCCCGCCCGGTCCAGGACCAGCGCGGCGCCGTCCGCGTCGCCGTCCCCGGGGATCAGGTAGACCAGCGCGTCGGCGCCGCAGTCGGCGAGGCCGGCGAGCAGTTCGGCAACGCCGGGCATGGACAGCAGCGGACGCCGGCCGTCCCCGCCCTGACGCAGCGCGTCCAGGGCCCGCCGGCGGAGGGTGCTGGGGATGGCCGAGTTGCCGTCGACATCGGCCAGCAGCGCGTTGACCGTGTGCCGCGGGCCCTCGGCTCCCGCCGGGCCGCCGGGCCATGGGCCACCCTCGGGCACGGCTCGCCGCCACTGCTCGGCCAGCTGGCGGTGACCGAGGGCAGCCAGCTGCTCCGGGACCCCCGACGAGGCGGCCGCGGCCCGCAGCACCAGCGCGCGGCCGGCCTCCAGTGCCGCGACCGCCGCCTCGACGTCCCCCTCGTCCACCGACCAGGCGGCGACGCGCAGCGCGCGGCTGGCGGCGTCCCTGGCCACCTGGAGCCCGTGCTCGGCCCCCAGCTGCATCAGCACGTCCTCGCCCACGACGCGCAGTGCGTCGAGGCCGGTGGCGATCGCGTTCCGCCGGTCGTCGAGCGTCGGGTCGCCGCGGGTGCCGTACGCCTCGGCCAGCTGCCACAGCACCTGGCCGGTGCTCCACAGGTCTCCGCCCTCGGCGAGCGCCGCCCTGCCCCGTTCCAACTCGTGGATCATGTCGTCGAGATGGGCCCGGTCACCGGTCAGCTCGTACGCGGACGACAGGGCGAGCGCCAGGAGCGCACGGGCGACCGCGCGCTGGTTCGCCGCCAACGACGCACCGTCCAGACCCGGGCGGAAGCGCTCGATCACCCCGACGAGCCGCTCCGGGTCACGCTCCAACTGCGCCGTGAACGCCAACAGGGGCAGGAGCATCATCGTCGGCAACGTGCGCAGCGTCGGCGGCAACGCGTCGTTCCCCTCCAGCAGCCGTTCGAGGTGGAAGACGGCGCGTCGCACGTCGGTGACCAGGCCGAGCACACTGGCCCGGGTCAGATGGGCCAGCGCGAGCAGGTAGCCGGCCTGGAAGGACAACACCGGCGGCAGCCCCGTCCCCTCCACGACGGGAAGCAACTCGCGGATCACCTCGTCGATCTTCTCCACGTCCTCCCGTGCGCCGGACAGCCCGGCCAGCTGGAGGAAGAGGTACGACAACCTGGCGGACAGGAGAAGCTCCCCCGCCGGGGCGTCGAGGAGCGCGGCCACATCGTCCGTCGGCCCGGGAGCGAGTTCGGCCAACCTCCGCAGCGCCGCCTCGATGTCCTGGATGTTGCCGCCCCTGGTGATCCTGGTGAGCATCGGCAACGCGGCGATTCCCGTCCGGGCCAGGTCCACGAGCTCGTGGTCCGGCGGCAGGCTCTCGGCCCCCCGGCGCAGCTGTGCCACGCTGTCGACGGCGTGCTCGGCCTGTCCCGTCCGCACCGCGAGGAGCGCCCTGCCCAGTCCGCCGAGCAGCACGTCGGCCGAGGCGTCGGCGCCCTCGGCGGGTGACGTGGGCGCGGCGCCGAGGAGTTCGACGAGCTGGCCCAGCTGGTCCGTCCCGATGAGTCCCGGCGTCTGGGTCTCGACCCCCAGCAACATGGCCGCCGTCTCCCGTCTCGCCTTCTCCTCGCTCGCCGGGTCGGACCGGGCGGGCAGCCCGTCGGTTGGCGCCGGCGGAGGCTCCGTGGGCCCGGTGACCCGCGTCGGCAGCATCGTGCGCATGGTCCGCAGCAGCGCCAGCGTCTGCTCGGCGTCGGGCACCCGATCCCGCTGCTCGGCCAGGGTCCGCTCGAAGAACCCCAGCATCCCCTGGTAGTCCCCGCCGGTCGCCAGCCGGTGGAACGTGGCCAGCACGGACTCGAGCCGGGACAGTTCGGGATCCAGCGGGCTCGGGGGCAGCGTCGCCCGCAGCTCGGCCAGCACTTCCTTCGCCTCGGCCATCTCGGCCAGCAGCCGCGCGTCGTTCATGGGATTCCGCATCGACCATTCGATGACCTGGTCGAGGCCGGGCTGCTCGCCGTTGGGTCCCCACTGGGGCATCCGGCTCAGCAGCAGCGCCAGCGTCAGCCGGACCCGGAACCGGTCCTCGGGCCCGAGTCCGGCTGCTCCGCGCACCGCGCGGAGCAGCCGGATCCCCTCCTCCCGGTCCCCGGCCGAGTCCGCCCCCCGCAGGTAGCGCTTGCCGTACAGGCAGCCGAGCCGAGCCCGGAGCGTCGCCGCCCCGGGATCGTCCGGCGCCCGTCGCGCTTCGGCCTCCGCCAGCTCCCGGACGGTCGAGTCCAGGATCCCGGGATCGGTGGCACCGGATGCCGGAGGCCCCCCCGACGCGGCCGCGACGTTCGAACTCGTCGGGAGCCTCGGCAGCAAGTCGTCGGCTCTCCGCAGCGCTTCCTCGACCCCCGCCATGGCCCCTCCTCCGGACAGTGCCCTCCCGTTCATCTTGGGGATCCTGGGCCACCGCGAAAGGTGCCAACGGGCGTTCGGACAGAAAATGACCTGTCTATGCCCAGCCGGCACGCTGCGAGCCGGGCCCCCTCCCGGTTTCAATGGAGATCGGAACCATCACCGGAGGCCGCCGCACCAGGGAGGGGACGTGAACGGGACGGTGGAATCCCTGCTGGTCACGGGGATGGCGGTGTTGGGCACCCTGATATCCGCGGTGCTGACCCAACGTCAGGCCAACCGTTCGATCACCCAGGAGCTCAACCGACTCGACCAGTGGCGCACCGCCGACCGCGAGGAGCAGGCGAAGCACGACGCCCTCCTGGTCCACCGCGCCGGCTACACCGCCCTGAACACCGCCGCCCGACGCTATCTGGCCGCCCTGACCAACCAACTGCACGCGCTCCGGCTCGGAACCGGGCTCGACACGACGACCGCCGAGCTCCACCGGGCCCGCGCCGCGCACGCCGACTCCTACGCCGAGATCCAACTCATCGCCCCCACCCCCGTGCTCGCCGCGGCCCGGACGGTGAACCACCGGCTCAACCACACCTACGGGATACTGATGCGCCTCACCAACGGAACGCCGGGCCCGGACGACTCGCCGGACGCGGCCCAGGCCCGGATCACCGAGCTGTGGAGCGCCGGCCTGCCCGAACTGCGGGAGCGGATGCGGCTGGACCTCGACCTCCCCAGCACCCCGGGGATTCCCGGCCGATGACGATCCCGCAGCGCGACGACGAGGTCGCGGCGTTCCGCGCCTGGGCCGCCGTCGCCGTCCGTCAGGCGCAACAGCTGTGGCCGCACGCGCGGAAGAACCCGCGGATGGCCGTGGTGCGGTTCGTCATCGAGCATCTGGCCACCGTCGAACGGCTGTTACCGGCGGAGGACCCGGCCCGGGCGACCGTCGTGCCCTGGCTCGGGCTGCTGATGAAGGCGTGGGCCGAGGGCCAGCCGCAGGCCGATCCCGGGGAGCTGGCGGCCGCCCTCGACCATCTGCGGTGGACCGACCGCGCCAGGCCGTTGGACGACCGGCTCGCCATGC
Source organism: Streptomyces millisiae (assembly GCF_031845425.1). Lineage (NCBI taxonomy): Bacteria > Bacillati > Actinomycetota > Actinomycetes > Kitasatosporales > Streptomycetaceae > Streptomyces > Streptomyces millisiae. The sequence goes on along the minus strand of NZ_JAVREM010000010.1, from coordinate 9,806 downwards.
GGGCCAGGACCGAGCTGACCGGACTGCTCGTCCCGGCCGAGATCCCCCCGGAGGCGCGCGACGGCTCGGGGCCGCCGGAGCTGGTCGAGTCCCTGCGGGCGCGGCTCACCGAGGCCCTGAACGTGCTCTCGCGTGTCGTTGCCGGCGACCTGGCGATGCGGGAGACGGTGCTGCCGGCCATGGAGCGCGTCGCCGCGCTGCTGTCCTCCCTCCCGGGCCCGTCGGAGAACAGCCCGCCGGCGCCGGCGCTCGGCGCGGCCGAGGCGGCGGAGACCACGGCCCCCGCGCCGCCCCACGACGAGGCCGCGGGGGAGGCGCTGGCCGCCGCCGTGCGGGAGGTGGCGCACCTGGCGGGCCGTGACGGGGTGTGGTGCATGCGCCTGCTGTTCTGGCTGTGCCACACGGCGGACCGCACCCGGGTCGCCGAGGCGGACGCCGAGCGGGAGCTCGCCGACCTGGGGCTCGACCGGCCGGTCCTCACGCCGCTGCGCGAACTGTTCGCCGCGCTCAGGACGGACGGGCGGGACCCCCGGGCGCTCGCCGCGCGCGTCGGCGGCGTCGCGCGAGCCGTCAGGGAGACGCTGCTCGCCCTGCCCGCCGAGGGGACGCGACGGATCCGCCTCGCCAAGCTGCACGCGGCCCTGCTCGTGCAGGGAAACCTCCTGCTGCCCGAGTCGCTGGACTTCTCCGAGATGGACGCGGCGGTGACCCGGCGCGATCCCGACCCCGAGGCACGTGCGGCCTGGCCGGGCAGGATCAGCGCGGAGTGGTACCTCAACGTCATGATCGACAACCTGTGGGGGGCGAGCGGCGAGATCGATCACCTGGAACGGAGCGTGGCCTGGCTCCGGGACGCGATCGACGCCCTGCCCACGACGGGGAGGAGGGCCGCGACCACCCGGCGGTTCCTGTCCTACCTCCTCGCCCAGCGCCTCGTCACCGCCGGCCGGCTCGAAGGCAGCCTCCAGGACGGCGTGGCCGCCCTGACCATGGCCGAGGGGCTGTCCGTCGCCGACGAACGCGACAACATGGTGGCCGTGTTGAGCCTCATCGCCGGGGAGCAGGTGGCGCGCCGCGGCCTGGACCAGGCGGCGATGGACCGGCTGACGGAGCAACAGATCAAGCGGCTGACCGACTGGTACGCCACCCCCGCGCCGGACGCCGGCGTCCGGGTCACCGTCGCCGGCGGGCTCGGCCACGCCTACAAGGCTCGTGCCAGCCGCACCGGAGACCCGGCCGACCGCTCCGCCGCCGCCCGCTACCTGCGGGAGGCGGTGGACATCGACCCCGCCACGATCCCGCTCCGGTACGCCCCGTACTACCCCGTCTTCCGGGCCCAGTTGATGATCGCCCTGGCCGAGGTGGACCCCCGCCGGGAGGTCGTGGACCGCGCCGTCGCCGAGGCCCACGCGGTGATCGAGGGATCGAGGATGTACCGCCGCGAGGAGGGCCGGCTGCGGTTGGAGCTCGGCCGGGCCATGCTCCGCGCGATCACCCACCGCAGTGACCTCAGCCTGCTCGACCCGTGCATCGCGGAGCTCAGCCGGGCCCGCGCCCTGGTCGCCGAGGGCCACGGCCCCCCGTTGCACGTCGAGGTGCTGATCGAGCTGTCCAAGGCCCACTGGACGAGCGCGATGACCGGTGGCGGGCACGCGAGCGAGGACCGGAAGGCCAGCCGCGCCCTCCGCCGCGAGGCGCTCGAGGTGATGGCCATCGACGTGCTTCGGCAACTCGGCGCCGAGGACGCCCTGTCGGTGGCCAGGGCCGCGACCGGCGAGGCCCTGTGGCTGGCCCTGCGGTGCGCCGAGGACCGTCGCCCGGCCGAGGCGGTGGAGGCGCTCGAGCTGGGCCGGGCCCTGGTGCTCAGGACGGCCGCCGCCGCCCCCAGCGTGCCGCGGCTGCTGGCCGACCGGGGGCACGCCGACCTGGCCGAGGGATGGCGGGCGCAGGCACCCCGGCATCCGCTCCGGCCGGCGAGCGGCACGGAGGAGACGGCGCGGGACCCGGGGCCCGGCCTGCCCGGCAGCCTGCGACGCAGGGCGCTCGCCGCGCTGGGCGTCGGGAAGGGCGCCGGCGCCCGGGAGTTGCTCGGCACCCCCGACATCGCCGCCCTGAGCGCCGCGCTGGCCGCCTCGGGGGCCGACGCGCTGGTCTACCTGGTCCCCGGCGAGGGCTTCCGCCCCCACATCCCGGGACGCGCCCTGGTGCTGCGCCCCGGATCCGTCGAACTCACCGTGCTCGCCCTCCCACTGCTGCTCTCCCCCGGCAGCCACCAGCTGGACCGCTACCTCACCGCCACCGCCGAGCGCACCCGCCAGGCCGCCGCCCAGGACGCGTCGCCCGCGGCGCGCGACGCCGCCGAGGCGGAGTGGCAGGCGGCGCTCGGCGACCTGTGCGACTGGGCCTGGGCCGCCGCCGTCGGGCCGGTCCTCGGCTCCCTCGAACCCCTCGGCCGGCCGCCGCGGATCGTGCTGGTCCCCTGCGGCCCGCTGGGCGTCGTCCCCTGGCACGCGGCGCGCCAGCGCATCCTGCTCGGGGGAGACCGGTACGCCTGCCAGGACGCGGTGATCAGCTACGCCCCCTCCGGGGCGCAGTTCCTGAAGGCCGCCGCCCGCGACCGGCTGCCCACCGCCGGGCACCGGGTGCTGGTCACCGACCCGCGACTCAGCCTGGCCTGGGCGGAGATCGAGACGGAGGCCCTGCGCGCGGCCTGCTACCCGGACGCCCACCGGTACGGCGAGTTCGTGGCCGCCGAGGGTGTGCCGGACGCGCCGGGAAGCTGCGCGGACCTGCTGGCCGTGCTGCCCGGTGGCGGCCGGCCGGCAGCGGTCCTGCACGTGTCCTGCCACGGCGTGGCGGGCCCGAGCCCCACCCGGTCCGCGCTCTCGCTGGCCGACGGGGAGTTGACCGTCGCCCGGATCCTGGACCACGCCGAGGCCGCGGCACCCGGTGCGGACGGCCCGCTGGTCGTGCTCAGCGCCTGCGAGACCGACCTGAGCACGGGCGACCACGACGAGGCACTGACCCTCGCCACGGCCCTGGTCGCCCGGGGCGCGGCCGACGTGGTCGGCTCCCGCTGGGCCGTCAGGGACAGCGCGACCGCGCTGATGATGGCCGTGTTCCACGACTTCCTCACCGGCCAGGGCCTCGCCCCCGCCGACGCGTTGCGCGCCGCCCAACTGTGGATGCTCGACCCGGACCGCCGACCGCCGCCCGGCCTCGGCGACCCGCTGCGCCGCGAGGCCGCCCGCGCCGACCTCGACCGGATCCACCTGTGGGCCGCCTTCACCCACCAGGGCAACCCGGCCCCACGCTGAGCTCGGCGCCGAAGGACCGCACCCGCGCTGACCGGTGGCCGGGCGGACCAGGTCCGCCCGGCCACCTTCCGCGCCGAGGCTACGTCGGGACCGCCAGGAGGAGCGCGAAGCGACCGGCCGGGTCGGTCCACCAGCGGCGGACGGTGAGGCCGCCTCGTTCGAGCTCGGCGGTGAGGGCGTCGCGGCGGAACTTGCACGACAGCTCCGTGCGCAGGTCCTCGCCCGCGGCGAGTTCGAGCGTGAGATCCAGGTCGGGGATCTTGACGGTCTGGGTGGCGCGGGAGCGCAACCGCATCTCGACGCGTTCGAACTCCGGGTTCCACAGGGCGACATGGTCGAAGCGGTCGGGGTCGAAGTCGGCGCCCAGTTCGCGGTTGAGGACGCGCAGCACGTTCCGGTTGAACTCGGCGGTGACGCCGGCCGCGTCGTCGTAGGCGCGGACCAGGACCTCGGGCTCCTTGACCAGGTCGGCCCCGAGCAGCAGCACGTCGTCGCCACTGAGCGCGCGCGACAGAGACCGGAAGAACGCGTGCCGCTGCGGCTCGTCGAAGTTGCCGACGGTGCTGCCGAGGAAGGCCAGCAGCCGCGGTCCAGGATCCTCGGGCAGCACGAGCTCGGACTCGAAGTCGGCGACGGTGGCGGAGACCGCGAGCCCCGGGTAGTCGCGGTGGATCGCGGCCCCGGCCGCTTCCAGGGCGGGGACGCTGACGTCCAGGGGCGCGTAGCGGCGCAGCGTGCCGGCGGCGGTCAGCGCGTCGAGCAGCAGCCGGGTCTTGCGGGAGGAGCCCGAGCCCAGCTCGATCAGGGTCGTGGCGCGGGTCAGCGCGGCGATCTCCGGGGCGCGGCGGACGAGGATCTCCTGCTCGGCGCGCGTCAGGTAGTACTCGGGAAGGCGGGTGATCCGCTCGAACAGGTCACTGCCGCGCTCGTCGTAGAACCACTTGGGGGAGAGGGAGCGGGGTGCGCGGCCGAGCCCTTCGCGCACGTCCGCGTGGAGGGTGGTGGTGACGTGGTCGGCGGGCAGCCGGTCGTCGAGCGTGAAGCCGTCATCGGCCATGGTGCGTGGTTCCTTGGAGTGGGGGAGCGGAGGGCGCAGGGGGATGATCCGCACGCCGGCCGTCGTGGCCAGCAGCAGCGAACGGTCGGGGACCTCACGCCAGTCGCCCGGCGCGTCGTCGGGTTCCGAGGCGACCAGGACCGTGGCCGGTCCCGCCCGGAACCAGAGGGTGTCCCCCCAGGCGGTCGCGGCGATCACGCGGCCGTCGGTGAGGAGGAGGTTCAGCCGGGCGGTGGGCCGGGCCGCGCCGACCCGGCGGACCACCGCGGCCAGCGCGCCGGCCGGCGGTTCGCCCCGCCGCAGCCGGCGGGCGACCAGGGCCCACAGCAGGGCCGAGTCGCTGTGCGCCTCGACCGCGAGCGCCTCCGCGGTGGTCAGCCCGGTGGGCAGCCGGGTCCAGTCGGGGACGGCGCCGTTGTGGCTGAACAGCCAGCGCCCGTCGCGGAAGGGCGCCGCCGCCGACTCGTCCTGGGTGGTGCCGGCGGTGGCCGAGCGGACCGCCGCGAGCACGGCGTGGCTGCTGATCGTCCCGGCCAGCTCGGGGAAGTTGGCGTCGGCCCAGACCGGCACCGCCCGGCGGTAGCGGGCGGGCCGGGGGAGGCCGGCGTCGCCCTCGGCGGCGTCCGGCGCCGCCGGGTACCAGCCGACGCCGAACCCGTCGGCGTTCACCGTGCCGTGCCGCTGCCGCGCGGGCCGCCAGGACTGCTCGTACAGGCCGCGCGCCGGTTCGGTGAGCAACCGCGCGAGCGTCACCGGCGGCCCCAGGTAGGCGAGGTGACGGCACATCAGGCGCGGCCCTCCCCCGAGGCGTCCCTGGCGGTGCGGAAGCCGGCGAAGATCTGCCGCCGGACGGGGAAGTCCCAGTTGCGGAAGGTGCCGCGGCAGGCCACCGGGTCGACGGAGAAGGCGCCGCCGCGCAGCACCTTGTAGTCGGGGCCGAAGAAGACCTCGGAGTACTCCTTGTAGGGGAAGGCGGTGAATCCCGGGTAGGGCGCGAAGTCCGAGGCCGTCCACTCCCAGACGTCGCCGACCAGCTGCCGGGCGCCGCTCGGCGCCGCGCCGGCCGGGTAGCCGCCGACCGGCGCCGGCTGGAGATGCCGCTGGCCGAGGTTGGCGTGCTCGGGCCCCGGCTCCGCGTCGCCCCAGGGGTAGCGGCGGGAGCGGCCGGTGGCCGGGTCGTGGCGCGCCGCCTTCTCCCACTCCGCCTCGGTCGGCAGCCGCCGCCCGGCCCACCTGGCGTACGCGTCGGCCTCGTACCAGCACACGTGCAGCACCGGCTCGTCGGGCGGGACCTCCTCGACGACGCCGAACCGGCGGCGCAGCCACCGGTCGCCCTCCCGGCGCCAGAACAGCGGCGCCTCGAGACCGGCCGTCCGCACGTGCCGCCAGCCCTCCGGGGTCCACCAGCGGGGCTCGCGATAGCCGCCGGCCGCGATGAACTCCTGGTAGGCGGCGTTGCTGACGGGCACCGTGTCCAGCCAGAACGCGGGGACGTCCAGCACGTGGTGCGGGCGTTCGTTGTCCAGCGCCCACGGGTCGGTGCTGGTGCCCATCGTGAACCGGCCGCCGGGGACCAGCACCTCCCGGGGCAGCGTGGCCACGTCGGCGGGCGCGGGCGGCGGCGCCGGCGCGTGCAGGACCGGGGCGCCCTCGCGCAGTTGCAGGGTGGCGAGCATCGTCTCGTCGTGCTGCTGCTCGTGCTGGGCGAGCATGCCGAAGACGAAGCCGTCCGCCAGCAGCGGGTCTGGGTTGTCGGGCGAGGTGTCGGCGCCGTCCAGCACCTCGAGGGCCGCGGCGCGGACGGCGGTCAGGTAGTCGCGGGCGGCGGCCGGCCCCAGCAACGGCAGGGCGGGGCGGTCGGCGCGCGGGTGCCGGAAGGCGTCGTAGAGCGGGTCGAGGTCGGGACGCAGCCCGGCGCGCCGCCCGGCCGTGCGCACCAGCCACAGGTCCTCCTGGTTGGCGATGTGGGCCAGGTCCCACACCAGGGGCGACATCAGCCGCGAGTGCTGGGCGACGAGATCGGCGTCGGTGACCGGGTCGGTGAGGCGCAGGGTCCGGCGGCGGGCGGTCTCCAACGCGGCCCGGGCGGCGACGGACATGGTGGTGCCGTGGTGCTGGTTCGTCATGGCTTGCCCTTTCGGACGGGTCACGCGCGGCTGAGCGCGTCCAACTGGTCATGGGCGGGACATCGGCCACGTTCCGGATAGCGCTCGGCGAAGTCGGCCAGCGCCCGCCGCAGCGCCGCGGGGGCCCGGCGGCGCGCCAGGGCGCCGTCGGCCGCGGCGAAGCAGACGCGAGCCGCCTTCGCGAGATCCGGATCGGCGAGACCGACACGGGCCGCCCGTCGCCAGACCTCGTCGACGGGAAAGGGCTCGGGGTCCCGGCACAGCGGCTCGGTCGCCGCCAGGGCCGCGTCGCGGGCGGCGGGGTCGTCGAGGAGGGTCGCCGCCAGGACGGTCGGCACGATCCAGCCGTCGCCGTGCTGGGCGTCGATCATCCGCAGCTCCAGCCAGCCGCGCGGTCTGACCGGTGGGAAGAGCGTGCCGAGGTGGTAGTCGAGGTCGGCCCGCGTGGCGGGCCTGAGCCCCGGGACGCCGCGCAGCCAGTCGCGGAACGTCAGCCCCGGCGGCGCGGACCAGTCACGGTCGTCGGCGCCGCGGACACACATCACCCGCGCGTCGAGCGCGTAACGGCTCCAGGAGACGCGCGGGTCGGGGTGGTGGCGGGGGTGTCGGGTGCGGCCGGCGTCCATCCGGGCCCAGAGGGCCTGCCGGGTGGAGAGCCATCCGGTCGGGCGGCCGTCCCGCAGGGGGGAGTTGGCGAAGGCGGCGACGAGGACGGGGCCGATCCGGTGGGCGAGTTCCCAGCGGCGGCGGTATCCGGAGAAGCCGTCGGAGTCGTCCCCGGAGTCCAGGTTGACCTGTACGGAGGCGGTGCGCCGCATCATCACGCGGCCCCAGGGGCCCTCGCGGTCGAAGAAGCCCTCCATGGCCCGGTAGCGGGGATGGTCGAGCACCCGGGGCGGCTCGCGGTACGGGTCCAGGCCCTGGCCGACGAGCGCCAGACCGGCGCGGTCGACGGTGTCGCGCAGCGCGGCGAGATCCGCGGCCGTCGCCTCGACACACGCGGCGAGCGAGCGGGCCGGCGGCGAACTCAGCTCCACCTGGCCACCCGGTTCTCGGGTGAGCCTGCTTCCCCCGGGGAGCGTGTCCGCGGCGGCGACCGGCGTGAGGGCCGCGATCAGCCGGTCGTCGGGGACGGGGAGCCGAGGGTCCCGGCGGTCCTGGACCAGCCACTCGGTCTCCACGCCGATCCGCTCGGGCGGTCCGGTCTTGAAGCACACGCCACGCACATACGCTTCCGCCTCCTGCTCTCTCAGTTCTTCCCGCATCGACTCCGCTCCCGTCTCTCCCGTCGGACGACGCGGCGCGGTCGGAGCGGAACGGAGCGACGAGCGTGAACCGCTCCGACCACGCGTGGGTCGTACGTCGACGTCGGCTTCGGTGATCTTCAGGTGCCCGGGTGGTGGGCGACCCGGCCGGCGAGTGCGCACGGCCGCGTACGGCTCCTCCTATACCCACATCGGGTCCGCCGTGCGCCTCTCCCACGTCGACGCCGGCCCGGCGTCCCGGGCCGCGCTCACCGCGGGGCGGGCCCGAGGCGCGGGAAGTGCGCGTCCGGCAGCCGGTCGCCCGGGGCCAGGCCGAGCGGTTCGGTCACCGGGTGGGCCGGCTCGGGGGCGAGGCGGGTGTCGGCGTCCACGTAGATCACGACGTGCGCGACGCGCGGGTCATCGGTGTGGTTCGGCGTCGCGGTGTGCGCCAGCCGGGAGTCGTGGAACGTGCAGTCGCCGGCCCGCAACGGCACGGTGACGCGCGGCCGGAAGCGCAGCTCGGGCGCCAGGTTCATCAGGTCGTCGCGGTCGGTCAGGTCCTGGGCGCGCAGCCCCGTCAGCCGCTGGCTGCCGGGGATGAACGTCATGCAGCCCCGTTCCGCCGGCACGTCGACCAGCGCCACCCAGGCGGACAGCGCGTGCCGGGAGCCGGTGTGCGGCCAGTACGGCTGGTCCTGGTGGAACTCGGTGGCGGCGCCGTTGTGCGGCTCCTTGATGAGCAGTTGGTCGTGCCACAGCCGCAGCGGGACGCCGGCCAGCCGGGTGGCGATGGCCGCCAGACCCGGGTGGAGCGTCAGCTCGCGCAGCTCCTCGTCGTGCCGCCACAGCTGGAGCAGTTGGGTGAAGGCGGCGCCGGAGTGGTGGTCGGCCAGCCGCTCGCGGGCGGCCAGCGCGGCCTTCGCCCACCGCGCGGCGTCCGGTCGGGAGACGACGCCCGGCAGGTGGACGAAACCGTCGCGGCGGTAGCGGGCGACCTGCTCGTCGGTGAGCGTGCCGGGGGAGGTGCGGGGGTGTTCGGTGGTCGATGTCATGCGCCTCACGCTCGCAGGCGCCCGCCCACCGGGACAGCACGGAACCGCTCGACGTGTAGCACAATCCCGTCATGCACCGGGTGCGCAGAGCGGACGTCTTCCCGCCGGGCGAGCACCACGTGGTGGCCGAGCGCCACGAGCTGACCGAGGCCACCGCCGCGCACAGCCACGACTTCCTCGAACTCGCCGTGGTGACGGGCGGCAGCGCGACGCACGTGTCGATGGCGGGCGAACGGCGGCTGGAGCGGGGCTCGGTGGTGCTGCTGCGTCCCGGCGACTGGCACGGCTACGACGCCTGCGCCGGTCTCGCGGTCCACAACGTCTACGTCGGGTCCGAGGTGCTCGACCACGAACTCGCCTGGCTGCGCGCGGATCCCCGGTTCGCCGAGGCGCTGCACGGCTCGGCCGTGCTCCCGCCGCTGACCGGCGCCGGGCTGGCGCTCGCGGAGTCGAGCCTGGCGGCGCTGGCCGCGGGTGGGGCGCCACGGGAGGTGCGGGTGGGTCTGCTGCTGTGCGTGCTGGGTGGGGCGCTGCCGCCGGGCGGGGAGCCGCCCGCGCGGGCGCACCCGGCGGTGACGGCCGCGGCGCGACTGCTGGAGCGGGACGTGGCGGCGGGGTGGACGGTCGAACGCCTCGCCGCCGAGGCCGGGTTGTCCCCGGGACGACTGGCCCGGCTGTTCACCCGGCGGATGGGGGTGCCGCCGATGGCGTACCTGGGGCGGCTGCGGGCGGAACGCGCGGCGGCGCTGCTGATCGAGACGGACCTGCCGGTCGCGGCGGTCGGGCGCCGGGTGGGCTGGCCGGACCCCAACTACGCCAGCCGCCGCTTCCGCCGGCACTTCGGCCTCAGCCCGGCCCGGTACCGGGAGCGTTTCCGGGCCTAGATGAGTAAGTCCTAATGGTTAGTGGTCGTAGGCGGTCAGCGATCGTGTGATGGGCTGGCCGGTGGTGCGGTTATGCCAGATGGCGCAGGTCAGGGCGAGGATGCGTTGGCCGATTCGGGCGAG
>NZ_JAVREM010000009.1:0-169252 GCF_031845425.1 Streptomyces millisiae | reverse complement strand
GCCCTGGTGGGCCAGGCCGTTCGCCGGCTGCCGGCGGCGAGGATTCGGCTGGTGAGCCGCGGTGGGTCGGCCCTGGCGGGCCGTCCGGTTCCGGTGGTCGTGCGGGGGTCGGTTCTCGGGAGGGAGTTGGCCCTGGCGGATCAGTCGGTGCGCGCACCGCGGGCGGCGGCGGTGTGGCCGGGGGCTCGGGGCGGGTTGGTCCCGGTGGGCCCGCGGTCGGTTCTCGTTCGGCCGGGGGCTCGCGGGGAGTTGGCTCTGGCGGGCCAGGCCGTTCGCCGGCTGCCGGTGGCGAGGATTCGGCTGGTGAGCCGCGGTGGGTCGGCCCTGGCGGGCCGTCCGGTTCCGGTGGTCGTGCGGGGGTCGGCCCTGGCGGGCCAGCCGCCGGAGGCGGTGGCGCGGTCACGGGCCCGTGGCCCACCGGCCGGCGTGGCCCGCGCCGGGCAGGCGTGCGTGGCGCCGCGCTGGCGCTCGGTGCGGTCGCCGCTCTCGCGGCGCTCGCGCTCGCCGCGCTCACGCTCAGCGCGCTGCGCGACGGCGGTGAGTCGCCCGTGGCGGACGACGCGCCGCCGGAGGGCGGCGCCGAGATCGCGCCGTTGACGTGGGACACGCGCTCGCACGTGTGGGCCGGTGGCTGCGGGCACCGTTATCTGGTCGACCGTGACCCGGCCGAGGTGCCGGCCCCGCCGGTCGCGCAGGACGCGGACCGGTGGGCCGGCGAACTCGACGCCGTGCACGGCGGATCCACCATCGTGGAGACCACCCTTCGAACCGGCGGCCGGCAGGCCGTCGTCGTCGAGGCCGTGCACATCCGCGTCGTCGAGCGGCGCGCGCCGCTCGCGTGGCCGGCGTTCGACATGTCCCCCGGCTGTGGCGGCGCCCTCACCCCGGCCGCGTTCACCGTCGACCTGGACGCCGACCGCCCGGTGGCCCACCCGCGGGACGGCTACGACGGCGAGGCGGAGGCCGAACTGCCGGCCCCCGAGCCGCCGTTCCTCGTCACCGAGGACGAGCCGCTGGTGCTGCGGGTGGGGGCGACCGCCGTCGACTGCGACTGCGACTGGTACGTCGAGGTGGACTGGGCCAGCGGCGCCGACAGCGGCATGGCGCGGATCGACGACGCCGGTCGCCCGTTCCGCACCAGCGGGGTGACCGCCCCAGGGGACGTCTACGGCTACGAGTACACCGAGCAGCGCTGGGAGCGCGGCCACGGCGGGTGACGTCAGGCCGTGGCGCGGTGCCGGACACCGTGCACGGCGGCGATGACCGCGGTGGCCGCCGCCGCTATGGAGGCGATGACAAAGCAGGTCACGTAGGCGTCGACGCTCGGCACCTCGGTGCCCGGGATGACGTCGCCGACCAGGATGGCCGCGGTCGCCGCGCTGGCCAGGCTGCCGCCGGCCGTCCGCACCAGCGAGTTGACGCCGCTGGCGATGCCGCTCGACTCCATCGGCACGTGCTGCACGGCGAGGGTGCCGAGCGCCGCGTAGGCGATGCCGAAGCCGACGCCCTGGATCCCGCTGAAGACGAGGAAGTCGCCGACCGAGCCGTGCCGGAGCGCGAGCCACAGGTAGGCGAGGGCGGCGAAGGCCGAGCCGATCGCCAGCGTCCTGGCGGCGCCGAGCTTGGCCTCGAAGCGGCCGGCGAGGGCGGAGAAGAACAGCATGGTGAAGGTGGACGGCAGCATGTAGAGGCCGACGTCGAGCACCGATCCTGACAGGCCGTAGCCGACGGCCTCCTCGGGCGTCTGGATGAAGTTGGACACCAGCTGGAAGGCCGCGAACATCGCGAAGCCGAGCAGCAGCGAGGCCAGGTTGGCCGACAGCGACTTCGGGCCGACCAGCAGCCGCAGCCGCACCAGCGGTTCGGCGACCCGCAGTTGCACCAGGACCCAGACCACGCACAGCACGACCGCCGCCGCGAACAGGCCGAGGATGCGGCCGTCGGTCCAACCCCAGGCGTTGCCCTGGCTGATGCCCAGCAGCAGGCTCACCAGGAAGCCGGCGAGCAGCAGGGCGCCGGGGAGGTCGGGGCGGCCGCCGGTGCGCGAGGCGGACTCGGCGGTGCAGACCACCACGAAGCCCAGGCCGACGGCGCCCATCGCGGCCGAGATCCAGAACACCGGGTGGTGGGTGTCGGTGTTGTCGGCGATCACGCCGGTGACCAGCATGCCGGCGGCGCCGCCCACGCCCATCGTGGCGCTGACCACGCCGATCGCGGTGGTGACCCGCTCGCGCGGGAAGGTGTCCCTGATCATGCCGATGGCCAGCGGGATCACGGCGGCGGCCGCGCCCTGGAGCGCGCGTCCCGCGATCATCACGGCGAGCGAGTCGGAGAGCGCGCAGACCACCGAGCCGGCCACCAGCAGGGCCATGGTCAGCGTGATCATCCGCTTCTTGCCGTACATGTCGCCGAAGCGGGAGAGGAGCGGGGTGGCGACCGCGCCCGCCAGCAGCGTGGCGGTGAAGACCCAGGCGACCGACGTCACGGTGGCGTCGAAGGTCTGTGCCAGCCGGGGCAACAGCGGGAGCACCAGGGTCTGCTGCAGTGAGACGACGAGGCCGCAGACGGCGAGCGCCAGCATCGTCAGGCCGGGTCGGGTCGTCGTCGCGCGGTCGACGCGATCCGGCGAGGCCGCCGTGATGGTGGTGTCTGTCACAGGGGAGCTCCTGTTTCCTGTTCTTCCACGCTTTACTTAACTCAGGAAAATAGTAGCTTACTTGACTTAGGCAATGAGCTGGTAAAATGGGTCCATGGCCACACCGCAGCAGCCGGACGCCCCCGTCCCGGCCGAAGTGATCCAGATCGAGCGCGAGTTGCATCGCATCTCCTATCTGAGCAGCCGAGCCAGACAGCACGATCGGATGATGGCCCTGGCCGGCGTGCCGCTCGACCGGGCCGCCGTGTCGCTGCTGCGCGCCCTCGCCGACGTCGAGCGGTTGCGGGTGGGGGAGTTGGCCTCCCGGCTCAACGTGGAGGCGCCGCACGTCACCCGCCAGGCCCAGCGTCTGGAGCGGGCCGGCTATGTGGAGCGGGTCCCCGATCCGGACGACGGCCGTGCCCAGTTGATCCGCCTCACCCCCACCGGCCGGGACGCCGTCGACCGGATCCGCGAGACCTCGCGGCGCGGCATGTGGGCCGCCCTGTCCCACTGGGACACGGAGGACCTGCGGCGGCTTGCCGGCCTCTTCCAGCGGATGGTCGACGACTTTCTCGACTACGCCGCCGCCAACGAGTCCCAGGAGCCCTCGCGATCTCCTGCCGGACATGACGCATGAGCCACGCCGGACGGGCGCTCTCGCGCGGGACGGCGGCACGCCACCGCCGACCCGCGGAGCCGGCCAGCACGTGCTGGTCGTCGCCCCCGACCCCGGCACCCACGAGCTCCTCGCGACCACCCTGCACCTCGCCGGCTACCGCGTCGGGACCGCCGGCACCCGCGCCGAGGCCCTGGCCCGGGTCGCCGAGCACCGCTTCGACCTGGTGGTGGTCGACGTCGTCCTGCCGGACGGCACCGACTTCACCGTCTTCCGCCACCGCGCCCGTGGCCGTCCCCGGGTGCTGCTGTTGACCGCCCACGAGACGCTCTCCAGCGTCGTCCCCCGGCTCGGCGACGGCGTGGACGACTATGTCACCAAGCCGTTCCGGGTCGCCGAAGTGCTGGCCAGGGCCCATGTGTTACTCCGGCGGGGCGGCCCGACGCGGGCCGAACCGCCACCCGGCTACGCCGACCTGACGCTCGACGACGTCACCTGCCGGGCCCGCCGCGGCGGCCGGGCCCTCGACCTCACCCCAGCCGAGTACCGGTTGCTGCGCTACCTGCTGGCCAACGCCGAACAGGTGATCACCAAGGAACAGATCCGCTACCACGTCTGGGGCGAGTTCCGCGGCGACAACGCCATCGAGAAGCTGGTCTCCCGCCTCCGCCGCAAGGTCAACCAGCACGAACCCGCCCTCATCCACACCCGCCGCGGCTTCGGCTACTGGCTCGGCAGGGCGTGATCCCCGTCACGTCAGCTCGCCGTCAGGCAGCCGGCCGGAAGCCGTCAGCACCGACCGCTTACCTGGGCACCCGGACCACAGGACGAGGCGCCGCCACCAGCCGGCCGGCGCCGACGACGAGCGGGAGGCACGACCGTGAGCGAGTACCCGGGACTGAGGAACGCCGCGGCCGTCGTCACCGGCGGCGGCTCCGGCATCGGCCGGGCCACCGCCCTGGCGCTGGCCGCGTCCGGCGCCCGCGTCGTCGTCGCCGACTTGGAAGGACCGGCGGCCGAGCGGGTCCGCGCGGCGATCGAGTCCGCCGGCGGCACCGCCGTCACGGTCGTCGGCGACCTCGGCGACCAGGCCGTCGTCGACGCGGTGATCGCCACCGCCGTCACGGAGTTCGGCACGCTGGACGTGCTGGTCAACAACGCCGGCGTGATGGACGACCTCGCCGCCACCGCGGACGTCACCGACGAGGCGTGGGAGCGGCTGCTCGCCGTCAACCTCACCGCGCCGTTCCGCCTCACCCGCGCCGCCCTGCCCGTCATGCTCGCCCAGGGGCGCGGCGCGATCGTGAACACCGCCTCCGAGGCCGCGCTGCGCGGCAGCGCGGCCGGCACCGCCTACACCGTCTCCAAGTGGGGCCTCGCGGGGCTGACCCTCTCCACCGCCGTCATGTACCGCGGCACCGGGATCCGGGTCAACGCCGTGGCCCCCGGCGGCACCCGCACCAACATCAGCGTGACCCCGGGCCCCGGGCGCGGCCCCGAGGTGTTCGCGGCGCACGCCGCCGCCGTCGGCCGGGTCGCCGAGCCCGAGGAACTGGCCGCCGCCATCGTCTTCCTCGCCTCCGACGCGGCCAGCAACATCAACGGCGTCGTGCTGCCGGTGGACAACGGCTGGTCCGCGGTCTGACCTCACGCCCCACCCCCCGCACCGCACTCACCGACCCCCACGGAGAGGACCGGAATGCCGGTATCCGACACCCGCCTTCCCGACCCCGACGCGCTCGGCTTCGATCCCGAGGCCCTGCGCGCCCGCTACCGCGCCGAGCGCGAGCGCCGCACAGGACCCGACAGCGGCCGCCGGTACCGGCCCGCCGCCGGCGACTTCGGCTACTACGTCGACGACCCCTACACCGCCCCCGCCGCCCTCCGGGAGCCGCTGCTCGACCGGGTCGACGCCGTGGTCGTCGGCGGCGGCTTCGGCGGGCTGCTCGCCGCCGCCCGGCTGCGCGAGGCCGGACTCGCCCGCGTCCGGGTGGTCGAGAGGGGCGGCGACTTCGGCGGCACCTGGTACTGGAATCGCTACCCGGGCGTCCACTGCGACATCGAGTCCTATGTGTACATGCCGCTGCTGGAGGAGGTCGGCCACATCCCGAAGTGGCGGTACGCGCCGGGGGAGGAGATCAGGCAGCACGCGCGCGCCATCGGCCGCCACTACGACCTCTACGCGGAGGCCTGCTTCCAGACCGAGGTCACCGGCCTCCGCTGGGACGACACGGAGCGCGAGTGGACCGTGGAGACCGACCGCGGCGACCGCGTCAGGGCCCGCCACGTGGTGCTCTCCGGCGGCCCGTTCGGCCGCCCCAAGCTCCCCGGCATCCCCGGCATCGAGACGTTCACCGGCCACACCTTCCACACCAGCCGCTGGGACTACGGCTACACCGGCGGCGGCCCGGACGGCGGCCTGCACCGGCTGGCCGACAAGCGGGTCGGCGTCATCGGCACCGGCGCCACCGCCGTCCAGTGCGTGCCGCACCTGGCCGAGGCCGCCCACCGGCTCTACGTCTTCCAGCGCACCCCGTCCTCCGTCGACGTCCGCGACAACCGCCCCACCGACCCCGACTGGGCCGCCGCCCTCACCCCGGGCTGGCACCACCGCCGCCGCGAGAACTTCCTCGCCGTGCTCGGCGGCGCCGCCGAGGAGGACCTCGTCGGCGACGGCTGGACCGCGAGCGCCCGGCTGCTCGGCACCCTGATGGGCGGCGTCGACCCCGTGCCCGACCAGGCGCAGCTGTCCGCGGAGGAACGCGAACTCGCCGCCGAACTCGCCGACTTCCGCAAGATGAACGAGATCCGCGCCCGCGTCGACCGGCTCGTGCGCGACCCGGCGACGGCCGAGGCGCTCAAGCCCTGGTACCGGTACGCCTGCAAGCGCCCGACCTTCAGCGACAGCTACCTGCAGGCCTTCAACCGGCCGGGCACGACGCTCGTCGACGCCGGGAACCACGGCGTCGAGCGCCTCACCGAGACCGCCGTGGTCGTCGACGGCGTCCCCTACGAGGTCGACTGCGTGATCTTCGCCACCGGCTTCGACCTCACGCTGCCCACCGGCGCCCGCACCGGCTTCCCCGTGCGGGGACGGGACGGCCGCACCCTCGCCGAGCACTGGAGCCGAGGGCCGCGCACCCTGCACGGCTTCTACAGCCACGGCTTCCCCAACCTGTTCCACCTCGGCTCGCTGCAGAACGCCACCTCGGTGAACTTCACCCACCTCCTCGACGAACAGGCCGTCCACATCGCCGAGGTCGTCGCCGCGGCCGCCAAGCGCCCAGGCGCCGTCGTGGAGCCCACCGCCGAGGCGGAGGAGGAGTGGGCCGCCACGCTCCGCGAACACGCCCGCGACAACTCGGCGTTCCACGAGCAGTGCACCCCCGGCTACTACAACAACGAGGGCCGGGTCAGGCGCGGCCCGAGCGTGCACGGCTACGGCGCGGGCCCCGCCGCCTTCCACCGGTTGATCAGGCGCTGGCGCGCGGAGGGAGGCATCGACGGTGTCCTCGTCGACTGACACCAGGAGCAGCCGCTTCGACCCCACCGGCGCCTGGCGCCCGCACACCGGTGAGGGTTGGCGGGCCGCGCGCCTCAACCACCCCAATCCGCTGTGGGGTTCCAACGGCGTCGCGTTCGGCCCCGACGGCCGCCTGTACGTCGCCCAGTTCCTCGCGGGCCGGATCAGCGCCCTCGACCCCGCCACCGGCGACGTGGAGACCGTGGTCGGCCCGGGCAGCCCCGTCCAGGCCCCCGACGACCTGGCGTTCGGCGCGGACGGCGCCATGTACATCGCCGACCTCACCCCGGGCCGCGTCTGGCGGCGCGACCCGGCCGGCAGCTACACGCTGGTCAGCGACGCGGTCGCCCAGCCCAACGGCATCACCTGCGTCGGCGACCGGCTCTTCGTCAACGAGATGCGGGTCGAGGGCCGGCTGGTCGAGCTCTTCCCCGACGGCCGCGACCCGGTGGTGCTCGCCGACGACCTGGCCTTCGGCAACGCCATGCAGCGCGGCCCCGACGGCCGGCTCTACTACCCGCACATGCTCACCGGCCAGGTGTGGCGGGTGCACCCCGACGGCGGCCCGCCCGAGCTGTTCGCCGACCGGGTGGACGAACCGGTCGCGGTCCGCTTCGACCGGGGAGGCGCGCTGGTGGTCCTCTCGCGCGGCCCGGCCGGCGTGCTCACCCGGATCGACCCCGACGGCGGGCGGCGCACCACGCTGGCCACCGGCGTCACCGGGCTCGACAACGCCGCCTTCGACGCCGAGAACCGGATGTTCGTCTCCAGCTACGCCAGCGGCGGCCTCACCGAGGTCCGCCCCGACGGCCGCACCAGGGAGGTCGTGCCCCGCGGCCTCAACGGCCCGTTCGGGATCACCGTGGACCTCGGCGGCCGGGTGCACGCCGCCGACCACTTCAGCCTCACCAGCGCCCCGCTGCCCGACCCGGGAACGCCGGCCGCGTCCCAACCGGCCTGGCCGGACGAGGCGTTGACCCGTCGCCTGATCATCTTCGCACACGGCGTGACCGCCGAGGGCGGCCTGCTGCACGTCACCACCAGGCTCGGCGAGGTGCACACCCACGACCCGGCCGCCGACACCACCCGGGTGCGGGCCACCGGACTGCGGGAGCCGGTCGGCATCGTCGCCGCGCCCGACGGCACGCTGCTGGTCGCCGAGGCGGGCGCCGGCCGGGTGGTCAGGATCCACGAGGGCGGCGGCCTCACCGTGCTCGCCGAGGGGCTCGAACACCCCGTGGACGTGGCCCTGGACGCGGCCGGGCGCTGCCTGGTCAGCGACGACCGGACCGGCGCCGTGCTGCGGCTCGACGAGGACGGCGCGGCCACCACCGTGGCGGACGGCCTCGGCGCCCCGCAGGGCCTGGTGGTCGACGGCGACGCGCTGTACACCGTGGAGACCGCGCACCGCAGGCTGACGGCGATCTCGCTGACCACGGGGGAGCGGCGGGTCGTCGCCGAGCGGCTGCCGGTCGGCGAGCCGCCCGGCGCCCGCCGCGCCGAGCCGGCGGGCCCGCCGGGGGTGGTGGCGCCGCCGCCCCTCTTCGCCGGGCTCGCGCTCGCGCCCGACGGCTCGCTGCTGCTGTCGGCCAACGGCGAGGGCACCGTGCTCCGGCTCCACCGGTCGGATGACTGCGCCGACTGAGTGACTGCGCCGATCGGGTGAGCTGCGTCGATCGGGTTAGCTGCATCGATCGGGTTAGCTGCATCGATCGGGTTAAAACTGGTGGCGTGCCCGCCGTTCGCTCACCAGTCTTGACCGGTGACCAACGACTCGCACGCCCCGTTCGCCGACCCGCACTACGCCGCCTGCTACGACGCCTTCTTCCCCTGGAAGGAGCGGGAGGACTTCCACTTCTACCTGCCGCGCGTCATGGCGGCCGGCTCCGTGCTCGACCTCGGCTGCGGCACCGGGATGCTGCTGCACCACGCCCGCGAGGCCGGCCACACCGGCCGGCTCGTGGGCCTCGACCCGGCCGAGGGCATGCTGGCCCGCGCCAGACGGCGCGCCGACGTGGAGTGGATCAGGGGCGACCTGCGCTCCGTCTCCCTCGACGGCCCCTTCGACCTCGTGGTGATGGCCGGCCACGCCTTCCAGGAGCTGGTGACCGACGAGGAGCTGCGGGACACCCTGGCCGCGGTGCGCGCCGTCCTCGCCGAGGACGGCGCGTTCGGCTTCGAGACCCGCAACCCGGCGGTGCGCGGCTGGGAGAACTGGGGCCTGGAGTACGGCCTGGCGATCCAGGACCCGGCCGGCTCGGGCGGCGTGGTGCGGATGACCATCGAGGGCCGCCCCGAGGCCCGCGGGGACGTCGTCCACACCACCACCCGCATGACCGGCCCCGCCTGGCCCGGCGGCCTGGTCACCCGGGGCACGCTGCGCTTCCTGGACGCCGCCGGGCTCGACGCCGCGCTGGCCGAGGCGGGCCTCGAAGTGGCCGAGCGGTACGGCGACTTCGACGGTTCGCCGCTCACCCCGGCGAGCCACGAGATCGTCACGATCGCGCGGCCGGCGTGACGCGCACGGGTTTCCGAGGGAACGGATGTCTTGTCGTGTTCGTCAACCCCGTTGCGGGGAAAGGTGAAACGAGGGACCGGGATACCCATGCGCACTTGTGGGGCGTTAGGGTTACCCTGCCCGGACCGGGTGCCGTTGTACGGGTGGGAGAGTCATGGAGCGGATAACAGTGCGGAGCAGGCCGCCTCGAGTGCCTGCCATCAACTGCGGGAGCGGCGCCAGCAGCGCCCGCCTCGATCGCCACTTGAGCGTGCTCTCCGGCCCCGCCGTGTCGTCGCGGGAGGCCGAGGAAGCCACCACGCTGATGCGGGAGTTGACCAAGCGCGACGAGCGCGCCGCGCACACCAGCAAGGGGGCGCGCGTCTCGCTGTTCGCCCCCCTGCGGCGGCTGCGGCGCACGCTCTTCGGCGGCCGCGGCTGATCCCCTGAAGCCCCCGACCACCCGGCCGGGGGCCCTCAGCCGTCGGCCGGGGGGAGTTCGGGGGGCGCGTCGCCCGGTACCGCGTCCAACGTCCCGGAGTCCACGGTCACGGCGTCGTTCGGCACGGCGTCCACCGTCACGGCGAACGAGAACCGGTCCCCCCGGTAGTGGATCCGCGCCACGTCGACGACGCGCCCGCACTCGTCGAACACCACCCCGGTGATGTGCAGGATCGGGCTCAGCAGCGGCACCGCGAGGAGTCGGGCGGTCTCCGGATCGGCGAGCCTCGCCTGCACGGTGTTGGTGATCCGGCCGACCGCCACCCCGGCCACGTCCCGCAGCACCCGCGTCATCGGCCACCGCGCCAGCGCGGCCGGGGCGACGCGGGCCGCCACCTCGGGCCGCAGCAGGTTCTCCACCCAGTTCACCGGCTCGCCGCTCGCCCGCTCCCGGCGCAGCCGGCGGAAGCGCACCACCTCGGCGAGGTCGGGGAAGTGCCCGACCAGCTCCGGGGGCACCGGCACCGGGCCGTGGTCGAGCAGCGTCGTCGTCTCGCCCGACTGCTGCGCCACGATCGCGTCCAGCGTGCCCAGCAGCCGCACCGGCGCGGCAGGCCCTGCCGCCGGCTCGATGAAGGTGCCGCGCCGCCGGTGCCGGCTGATCAGCCCCTCCCGCTCCAGCTCCTTGAGCGCCTGGCGCATCGTCAGCACGCTCACCCCGTAGTGCCCGGCCAGCTGCTCCTCGGTGGGCAGCCGCAGCGGCGCCTCCGGGGCCCGGCCGAGTATCGAGGCGCGGAGCGACTGCGTCACCTGGTACCACAGCGGGAGCTTGCGGTTGAGCTCGAGCGGGTCGGGGGCGAAGACGGTCACGGCGGTCGCTCCGGGCATCCGGTCCACGGGAGGGGCTTGACGGCGGCTTCTAGTGGGGGAAGTGCCGTTCAAGACCCTGCCACACGTCGTCGTAGTCGCGCTGGAGATGCTCACAGTCGGCCGCCTGGCCGGTGAGGGTCACCGGCCAGCGGGTCTCGAACATGAAGGCAAGACCGTCGTCCACCTTCTGCGGCACCAACTCGGCTCCGCTGGCCCGCTCGAAGGTCTCCCGGTCGGGCCCGTGGGCGGAGAGCATGTTGTGCAGCGAGCCGCCGCCC
This sequence comes from Streptomyces millisiae, assembly GCF_031845425.1. Lineage (NCBI taxonomy): Bacteria > Bacillati > Actinomycetota > Actinomycetes > Kitasatosporales > Streptomycetaceae > Streptomyces > Streptomyces millisiae. The sequence goes on along the minus strand of NZ_JAVREM010000009.1, from coordinate 158,389 downwards.
GGCACGAAGCCGCGTGCCTTGGCGTCGTAGGCGCCCTCGATCAGGCCCATGTACTCGCTCATCACGTTGCGGTGGAAGTACGGCGGCCTGAAGGTGTCCTCGCCGACCAGCCAGCGCGGCGCGAAGACCACGAAGTCCACGTTGGCCAGGCCCGGTTGGGTGGAGGGCGAGGTCAGCACGGTGAAGATCGACGGGTCCGGGTGGTCGTAGCTGATGGAGCCCAGCACGTTGAACCGCCGCAGGTCGTAGCGGTAGGGCAGGTGGTTGCCGTGCCAGGCCACCACGTCGAGCGGTGAGTGGTCGTAGCCGGCCGCCCACAGGTTGCCGCAGAACTTGACGACCACCTCGACCGGCCGGTCGCCGTCCTCGAAGGCGGCGGTGGGGGCCTCGAAGTCCCGTGCCGCCGCGAGGCCGTTGGCGCCGATCGGGCCCAACTCGGGCAGCACGAACGGCCGGCCGTAGTTCTCGCACACGTAGCCGGCCGCCGACCCGTCCGGCAGCTCGACCCGGAACCGCACCCCGCGCGGGACCAGCGCCACCTGCCCGGGGCCGACTCGCAGCGGACCGAACTCGGTGACCAGCAGCAGCGCGCCGCGCTGCGGCACGATCAGCAGCTCGCCGTCCGCGTTCCCGAACACCCGGTCGACCATGGGGGTGTCGGCGGCGTAGAGGTGGATCGCCATGCCCTCGCGGCGGCGCGCGTCGCCGTTGCCGCCGAGCGTCCACAGGCCGGCGACGAAGTCGGTGCCGGCCGGCGGGACCGGCAGCGGGTCCCAGCGCAGCCGGTTGGGGTCGGGCACGGTCTCCTCGAACGGCGCCGCGCGCAGCCCGCCGTTCGCCGTCCTGCGGAACGGCGGGTGGGCCGCCGAGGGCCGGATCCGGTAGAGCCAGGAGCGCCGGTTGTCGGCGCGCGGCTCGGTGAACGCGCTGCCGCTCAGCTGCTCGGCGTAGAGCCCGAGCGGCGCGCGCTGCGGCGAGTTGCGCCCCTCGGGGAGCGCGCCGGGCACGGCCTCGCTCCGATGCTGGTTGCCGAAGCCCGTGAGATACCGCTCTCCGCCGCCGCCTGCCACGTTGCCGACCGTGCTCATCCCGCACTCCCGCCGCCGAGCGAACCCGCCATTCCTGTGTTCGACCGTAGGAATGGGGGTGCCGCGAAGTCAACGGGCCTGCACGGTCCTGGCCAGCAGTTCCGCCGCTCGGCCGCGGTTGCGGTACGGGCGCAGTGCCTGCCGCATCTGCCGCAGGGCGCGCTCCGCGTCCCCCGAGCGCAATCGTTCCTGCGCGTGGACGAAGGACTCCCAGGCCGCGCACGCCTCGTCCAGGTGGCCGGTGCGCAGCAGCAGTTGGCCGAACCTGGCCTGGGTGAGCGCCCGGCCCCTGACATCGCTCGCCGACCGCTCGCCCGCCGCCCGGCGCAGCGCGGCCAGCGCGCCCGGCAGGTCGCCGAGGGCCTCCAGCACCGCCGAGGTCTGGAAGTGCAGCGCGGCCACCGGATAGGCGTCGAACGGCGCCGCCGCGCAGGTGGCCCGGTCGGCGGCCCGCTCGGCCAGGCGCAGCGCGGCGAGCGCGCCCCTGCGGTCCCCGCCGAGCCCCAGCACCACCGCCAACTGCGCCTGCACATACGCCTGCTGGGCGGGCGGCGCGTCCCTGACCCCCTCCCGGGCGGCCTCCGCGAGCTGGATCGCGGGCGCCAGGTGGCCGAGCCGCTGGGCCTGCCCGCTCATCGCCCTGAGCACCACGCTCCACGCGGTGCGGTCGCCCACCTCGCCGGCCAACTGGTGGGCGAAGGCGTAGTACCGCTGCGCCGCGCCGTGCAGCAGCCCGTCCTCGTACATCCGGGCCAGCAGGAACGCCAGCCGGGAGGCCAGCACGAACAGCTCGCGGCGGGCCCGGCCCGAGCGCCGCTGGGCCAGCAGCGGCGTCACGTCGTCGGCGAGGTAGGCGGCGAGCGCGCTGCGGGCGTGCCGGCCGCCGTGGGTGTCGATGGAGGCGGCGAAGAAGCTCACCGCGTCGTGCAGCGCGGCGGTGCCCTCGCCGCGTGGCCCGGGCACCGCCGGCCGCTCGGCCGGCGGCGGCCCCGGCACCACCGCCTCGGCCACCCGGTAGGGCCGCTGGTGCAGCGGCCGGCGCCGGCTCGTGTCGCTGTCCGCGCGGCACAGGGTGGTGAAGCCGGTGACCGGGTCGAGGGGCGGCGCCTCGCGGACGCCGGCCGAGAACCCGGCGGCCTCGGGGGTGACCGCCCGGCCAAGACGGCGGGACAGCGCCTCGGCGGCCAGGTGCGGGGCCGGATGCCGGGGCTGGGTGCCGGCGAGCCAGTGCGCCACGGAGGTGCGGTCGTAGCGGAGCACGGTGCCGATCTCGCCGCCCAGCGTGTTCACGGCCCTGGCCAGGGCCTCCTGGGTCCAGCCGGCCTCGGTGAGCATGGCCCGCAGCCGGTGGTTGGGGCCGCGCCGGTTCGTCATGGTCCTGTGGTCTCACGTCGCGCGGCGGCCCGACAGGGCGCACGGGGGCATCCACGTCGACCGAACTGCCCCACGATCACCCGATCGGGTTGCTTTGGGGGGCGTTCGGTCGGCCATGCGCGAAAGCCGTGTGGCGCGCGTTGACGTTGGTGTCATGAACGACCCCAGCCTCTACGCCGCCGTCCTCGCCCCGGGCGCCCCGGCGCACACCCGCCCGCCCCAACGGCCAGCCCGCACGCCCCCGCCGCGCCACGGCCGGCCGGCGGCGGCGCTCAGCCGAGGTAGCGGGTCACGGTCTCCGCGACGCAGACCGGCTTCTCGCCGCCCTCCCGCCCGATCGTGGCGGCCAGCGTCGACTGCACGCCGCCCGGCACCCGCTCGACCGCGGCGATCCTGGCGGTGGCCCGCACCCGGGAGCCGGCGGGCAGCGGCGCCGGGAAACGCACCCGGTTCACGCCGTAGTTGAGGGCCAGCCGCACCCCCTCGACCCGCAACAGGCCGGGTACCAGCACCGGCAGCAGGGCCAGGGTCAGATAGCCGTGCGCGATGGTCGACCCGAAGGGCCCGGCGGCCGCCCGCTCCCGGTCGGTGTGGATCCACTGGTGGTCGCCGGTCGCCTCGGCGAACAGGTCGATCGCCCGCTGCTCGACGGCCAACCAGGGGCCAGGACCCAACTCCTCGCCGACGGCGGCCAGCAGGGCGTCGGGCGAGGCAAAGATCCGCGGCTCCTGCACCATGCCGGCAGGATACCGAGCCGCCCGCCGCCTTGTTGACGGTCCATCGTCAAAATGGTGGGATCGGTGGCGCGTCCCTCGACGACGCGTGGGGGCTGGCACCGCACCACCGTCCCTCGACACCGGGAGGTCCCATGCACGCCCGCACCCTCCGCCGCGCCGTCCGGGCCCTGGCCTCGGCCGGCCTGGTCACCGCGTTACTCGGCGCCGCGCCCGGCGGACCGACGCCGCTGTCCGCGCCGGCCGGCATCAGCCAGCTCTCCGCCGGCTGGTCCGTGCCCTGGGGCATGGACTGGCTGCCCGACGGCTCCGCGCTCTACGCCGAGCGCGACACCCACCGCGTCGTCCGCCTCGCCCCGAACGGCACCCGCACCGTGGTCGGCACCGTCCCCAACGTGGTCAGCGGCGGCGAGGGCGGACTGCTCGGCCTCGCCGTCTCGCCGAACTTCGCCACCGACCGGGCCTTCTACGTCTTCCACACCGCCGCGAACGACAACCGCGTCGCCCGCCTCACCTTCGACGGCACCGCGATCGGCGGCTACCAGCCCATCCTCACCGGCATCGCCAGGGCCACCTACCACAACGGCGGCCGCCTCGCGTTCGGCCCCGACGGCTACCTCTACGCCACCACCGGCGACGCCCAGCAGACCGCCCTCGCGCAGAACACCCAGTCGCTCAACGGCAAGATCCTGAGGATCACCACCACCGGCGCCCCGGCCCCCGGCAACCCGTTCGGCAACCACGTCTACTCCCTGGGCCACCGCAACCCCCAGGGCCTCGCCTGGGACGCCGCGGGCCGACTGTGGGCCGCCGAACTCGGCCAGAACACCTGGGACGAGCTCAACCTCATCCAGCAGGGCGCCAACTACGGCTGGCCCACCTGCGAGGGCACCTGTGGCCGCCCCGGCATGACCGACCCCAGGCGCACCTGGAGCACCGCCGAGGCGTCACCCAGCGGCCTCGCCTACGCCGACGGCGCCCTCTACCTGGCCGCCCTGCGCGGCCAACGCCTGTGGCGCATCCCGCTGAACGGTACCGAGGCCGGCACCCCGCAGGCGTACTACCAGAACCAGCTCGGCCGCCTCCGCACCGTCGCCACCGAACCCGGCGGCACCGCGCTGTGGCTGTCCACCAGCAACTCCGACAGCCCCGGCGCCCCCGCCGGGCGGGACGCCGTCCACCGCGTCACCCTCCGCTGAGCGTCAGCGCCAGCGCCGCCGCCGTGGCCAGCACGGCCCCGGCGGCGGCCAGCACCGTCCCGCCACCCGCCGCGCCGGGCCGCCGGTCGGTCAGCTCCCCAAGCCGCCGGTGCGCCAGCACCAGGAACCCCACCCACAGCAGCGCGGCCACCGCCACCGCCACCAGCGCGACCGGGCGCCCTTCGTCCGCGACCACGAGCGACCGGCCGGCGAGCGCCACCACCAGCGCGAACGCCAACGTGGTCCGCCGCCACGCGAGCCGGGTGCGCTCCGGCTGCGCGCCCGGATCCCGCTCCCCGGCCATCAACCGACCGCCACGGCCACGATCACCACCACCGCCGTGACCACGGTCCCCACCGCCAGCACCGCCGGGAACCGACTCATCGGCAGGTCCTCGCCGCGCCGCATCGCCCGCTCCGACCGCACCCAGTGGTTCACCGCCCGCACCGCGCACGTCGCCCCGCCGGCCAGCAACAGCACGGCCACCGCCACCCGCGGCCCCCAGCCGATGTCCGTCAGGAACTGATCGACGGCGATGCCGCCCGCGAGCAGCGCGAGCGCGGTCCGCAACCAGGCCAGGAAGGTCCGCTCGTTCGCCAACGAGAACCGGTAGTCCGGCGTCGTCCCCTCCTCCCTGACCCGCCATGGCGCGAACCACAACCGCACCGCCCGCACCATTCGCCCGATCATGCGAAAAGTCTGCCGTATGGTCGTGGCCCCGGGCCGGCCGGGCCCGCCGTGCCTACCGTGGGCGCATGGACGTCCGACACCGCCACGCGATCGTCACCGGCGGGTCGAGCGGCATCGGACTCGCCACCGCCGAACTGCTCGCCGCCCGCGGCGCCCGCGTCTCCCTGCTCGCCAGGGACCCCGACCGGCTCGCCCGCGCCACCGCCCGGCTGCGCGCCGCCGGCGCGACCGTGGCCGCCCGGCCGGCCGACGTGACCGACGCCCACGGCCTGGCGGCCGCCCTCGACGAGCTGGAGTCCGCCCAGGGCCCCTGCGACATCCTGCTGCACTCCGCGGGCGCCGTCGTCCCCGGCCACTTCCTCGACCTGGACGACGCGACCTTCCGCACGATGATGGAGGTCAACTACTTCGGCACCCTCAACGCGATGCGGCGGCTGGCCCCCGGCATGGTGAAACGCGGCCACGGCAGCGTCGTCGCCGTCTCCTCGGCCGCCGCGCTGGTGGGCGTCTTCGGCTACACCGCCTACGGCCCCGCCAAGTGCGCGGTGCGCGGCCTCATGGAGGCGGCCAGGGCCGAACTGGCCCGACACGGCGTCCACACCGGGCTCGTCCTCCCCCCGGACGTCGACACCCCCCAACTGGCCGAGGAGAACCGCCACAAACCGGCCGAGACCCGAGCCATCGCCGGCACCGTCAAACCCCTCCCACCGGCCCGGGTCGCCCGCGCCATCCTCACCGGCATCCACCGCCGCCGCTTCCTCATCTGCCCCGACCCCACGACCTGGGCCCTGGCCCACCTCGGCAGCGCCGTCACCCCGGTACTGCACCGGGTGTTCGCCCGGCGACTCAAACGGATCCGCCTGGCGGCGTGAGCGCCCCGAAGGGGCGGGATCCGCCTGGCGGCGGCAGCGCCTCGAAGGGGCACCGGGGCCTGGCGGCCCCGAGCCGTAGCCGCGGGCCCGGCCGGCCGGGGGTCGGCACCGGGCACGGCAAACGCCGGCCTGCGGCGACGCCCCGGCCGCCGGGTCCTGTCGGCCTCTACCGCACGGACCCGGGGCGTGCCCCCGGCCGGGCCGGAGCCCGGCCCCGGCCCGACGATGCGTCTGCCGGCACGGACGGTGTTCCGCGGCACCGCCATCTGCGGCGGTGCCCCAGGGGGAGTAGAGGCCGGTCCGCATCGGCTCAGGCCCTCCGCGGCGGAGCCCGGGAGGGCGGTAGCTGCCCGCTGGGACGGTGCGCTCAGTGGGCGGGCGCCGGGATCCGGCGGGGCCCCGGGGGGAGATGGTTGTCCGCTGCGGCGGTGCCCCGAGGGAGTAGGGGCCGGTCCGCATCGGCTCAGGCCCTCCGGGGTGGAGCTCGGGAGGGCGGTAGCTGTCCGCTGGGACGGTGCGCTCCGTGGGCGGGCGCCGGGGAAGGTGGTTGGCCGCCGGCTCGGTACGAGGGTCGGGGCGGGAGCCCCGAAGGAACAGGGCTGTCCGTACGACCGGCACCGGGGTCCGGGGCGGAGCCCCGAGAGAGGGGCGGCTGCCGGCACGGGGCCGCCAGGCCCCGGTGCCACTTCGGGGCGGGAGCCGCCAGGCTCACCCCGTAGATTGAGCCGCATGGGTTATGACGCGGATGTCATCGTGATCGGGGCCGGTCTTGCCGGGCTGGTGGCCGTGGCCGAGTTGGTGGAGGCGGGGCGGCGGGTCGTCCTGGTCGACCAGGAGCCCGAGGCGTCCCTCGGGGGGCAGGCGCACTGGTCGTTCGGTGGGCTCTTCCTCGTCGACAGCCCGGAGCAGCGTCGGCTCGGCGTCCGCGACAGTCGTGAACTCGCGCTGGCGGACTGGTTCGCCACCGCCGGGTTCGACCGGGACGAGGACCGCTGGCCGCGTCGTTGGGCCGAGGCGTACGTGGACTTCGCCGCCGGCGAGAAGCGGTCCTGGCTGCGGGCGCACGGGATCAAGATCTTCCCCGTCGTCGGCTGGGCCGAGCGCGGCGCCGCCGACGGGGCGGGGCCGGGCAACTCGGTGCCCCGCTTCCACATCACCTGGGGCACGGGCCCCGGCGTCCTCGCGCCCTTCGTCCGGCGCCTGCGGGAAGGCGTCGCGCGCGGCCTGGTCGAGACCCGGTTCCGGCACCGCGTCACCGGGCTCGGCCGGACCGCCGGCGTCGTGGACACCGTCACCGGCGAGGTGCTGGTGCCGAGTTCGGCGCCGCGCGGCACCGCCAGTTCGCGGGAGGCCGCCGGCACCTTCGAGCTGCGCGCCCAGGCCGTGGTCATCACCTCGGGCGGCATCGGCGGCAACGCCGAGCTCGTCCGCGCCAACTGGCCGGAACGGCTCGGCGCCCCGCCCGAGCGGCTGTTGACCGGCGTGCCCGCGCACGTCGACGGCCTGATGCTGGGCGTCGCCGAGCGCGCCGGCGCCCGGCTGATCAATCGGGACCGGATGTGGCACTACACCGAGGGCATCACCAACTGGGACCCGATCTGGCCAGGGCACGGCATCCGGGTCCTGCCGGGGCCCTCCTCGCTCTGGCTCGACCCCGCGGGACGCCGGCTGCCGGCCGGCCACGTGCCGGGCGCCGACACGCTCGGGGCCCTGGAGCACATCACCCGCGCCGGCCACGCCCACACCTGGTTCGTGCTCAACCGCCGGGTGATCGAGAAGGAGTTCGCGCTGTCGGGCTCCGAGCAGAACCCGGACCTCACCGGCAAGCACGTGCTGGAGGTGCTGGGCCGGATACGCGCCGGCGTGCCGGGCCCGGTGCGGGCGTTCCTCGACCGGGGCGCCGACTTCGTCGTCGCGCGGGACGTCGAGGAACTGGCCGCCGGCATGAACCGGGTGGCGGGCGACGAGGCGATCGACGCGGCCGAGCTGCGTCGCACCATCGAGGCCAGGGACCGCGAGATCACCGACCCGGCGGGGAGCGACCCGCAGGCGCTCACCATCCGCCACGCGCGCGGCTTCCGCGGTGAGCGCCTGGCGCGGGTGGTGCCGCCGCACGCGCTGCTCGACCCCAAGGCGGGGCCGCTGATCGCCGCCCGCCTCTCCGTCCTCACCCGCAAGACCCTCGGCGGCCTGGAGACCGACCTGTCGTCCCGGGTGCTGACGGCCGGCGGCGAGCCGCTGCCCGGCGTCTACGCGGCCGGCGAGGCGGCCGGCTTCGGCGGCGGCGGGGTGCACGGCTACCGGTCGCTGGAGGGCACCTTCCTCGGCGGCTGTCTCTTCTCGGGGCGCTCGGCCGGCCGGGCCGCCGCCGGGGCCGTGTAGCCTCGGAGCGACATCCGGCTCGACGGCATCCGGACGGCATCGGACGGCAACAGGACGCATCCAGGGGGAGAGAGTGGGCGGCGCCTCGGACCCCGGTGACTCCCTGGACGAGGTGGTCACCGGCATCGGCGAGCGGGTCCGTTCGCTGCGCATCAAGAAGGGCATGACCCTCCTGGAGCTGGCCACCGAGACAGGGCTGAGCGCCTCCATGCTCAGCACCGTGGAGCGCGGCAGGACCAGCCCGTCGCTCGGCACCCTGCACCGGATCGCGGAGGCCCTCGGGGTGCGGATGGCCTCGCTGTTCGTGCGGGACGGCTCGGGCGACTCGCCCGTCTCCCGCCGCGCCGACCAGGTGACCGACCGGACCGCGGGCGGGGCCGTCCGCCGGCTCGCGCTGTTCCGCCGCGACCAGGACGTCGAGGTCTATGTCGACGAGTACCCGGCGGGCGCCAGCCACGCGGTGCGGCCCTCGCACCACCCGGGGCACGAGTTCGGCGTGGTCGTCGCGGGCAGCCTGGAGGTCGAGGTCAACGGCGGGGTCTACGACCTCGCCGAAGGGGACGCCATCCAGTACGCGGCCCAGCAGCCGCACCTCATCCGGAATCCCTCCGACGCGCCCGCGCACGCCGTCTGGGTCAACCTCCGCCGCCTGTAAGGGCGTTGCCCGCCACCCCGGATTCCGCCCCGAACCGGCGGTTCCTCGATGACGCCCGCGCAACCTCCGCGCAACATCCGAGCAACAACCCCATCGTAAAAATGTCGCTGCTGGTGAAATCCCCGGTCTGCGAAGGCGCTGCCCATCCCTGTCCCACCAGCGCGTGAACGGAACGGCGGTCAACGGTGGTCAGCGACAACGCGAGCGACAACGCACCCACGCACGGCGTCCTCAGGGTCGGGTTCGAGGACCGGCTGCCCCCGGGCAGGACGGCCCTCTTCGGCATACAGCACCTGCTCGCCCTCACCGGAATCTGGATCTTCCCCGCCGCCCTCGGCTCGGCCCTGTCCCTCTCCCAGGGGGACGTGGGCCGGATCGTCCAGGCGTGCTTCCTGCTCACCGGCATCGTCACCGTGCTCCAGTCGGGCCGGATGCTGCGGTTGCCCATCGTCCAGGGGCCCACCGCGGCCTTCCTCGTCGCGCTCATCGCGGCCGGCGGCTCGGAGGGGCTCGGCACCGCGTTCGGCTCCATGATGGTCGCCGGCGTGATCTTCATGGCGCTGACCATCCCCGCCAGGCGGCTCGGCCTGTTCGGCCACATAGCCAGGATCGCCACCTCCCCGCTGGTCTTCGGCACCCTCTTCGTCGTCATCGGCGCCCAACTCGCCGGCATCGGCGTCAGCGGCTGGTTCGGGGTCCCCGGCACCGAGGGGTTCGGCGGCCCCAACTTCGCCGTCGCCTGCGTCACCGTCCTCACCGTGCTGGCCTGCCTGGTCTTCGGCGGGCGCGGCCTGGTCAAGCACGGCGCGATCGTGTGGGGCATCGTGGTGGGCAGCCTCACCGCCGCCGCCACCGGCCTGTGGAGCGTGCCGGAGCTGTCGGGCTCCGGGGCCGTCGCGGCGCCCGAGTACCTGCCGTTCGGTTTCGGCGTCTCCTGGCCCGTGGTGCTGCTGATGGTGATGGCCTTCCTCCAGGCCGGCACCGAGGCCATGGGCATGTACAGCCTGGTGGGCGGCTGGGGCGGGCAGCGCATGACCCTGGACCGCACCAACCGCGGCCTGTTCGCCGAGTTCCTCGGCTCCACGGTCGGCGCCGCCTTCGGCGGCATCGGCACCACCTCCTACCCGGAGAACGCGGCCATCGTCCGCGTCACCGGCATCGGCAGCCGGTTCGTCACGATGACGGCCGGCGGGTTCGCCATCGTGCTCGCCTTCGTGCCACCGGTCGGCCTGTTCATCGCCGGCCTGCCGGGCCCTGTGCTCTCGGCCGCCTCCACCGTCCTCTTCGGCATCATCGCGATGAGCGGCGTCCAGCTGCTCTCCACCGTCCGCTGGGACGACCTCAACCTGGCCGTCGCCGCACCGGCGTTCATCATCGCCCTCGGCGTGCAGTTCCTGCCCCCCGAGATCACCGAGTCGCTGCCCGACTCGGCCGCCAGCATCCTCACCAGCCCGATGATGGTCGCCGTCATCCTGCTGCTGGTGCTGCACCTGCTGGTCAACATCCTGCTTCGCCCCGTCCTGGAGCGGCGCGCCGCCACCGCGACCGACGAGGCCGCCGTCCCGGCCCCGGCCGCCCACTGACCCGCGCCCCGCACCGAACCCCGAACCCCGAACCCCGAAGGCACCGCATGCCCGCGCACCACCACGTCTACGGCACCCGCCGCCCCCTGCCCGCCACCGGCGAGCTCGCCGACTTCCTCGACCCGACGCACGCCGCCGTCGTCTCCATCGACATGCACGAGGGGCACCTCTCCGAGGACCCGGCCTGCCCTTGCCCGGCCCCGCGCGGCCGGGAGATCGTCGAGCCGATCGACGCCTTCCACCGGGCCGCCAGGGAACGCGGCGTCCCCGTCATCCACGTGCGCTCCGAGGTCCGCGCCTCGGGGGTCGACGACGTCCGGGGCATACCCAGCGCCTGGCGCACCACCTTCCCGCTGCACGTGGGCCCCATCCCGGGCGCCGGCGACCACGCGCTCGCCGGCAGCCGGTGGACCCGCTTCGTGACGGAGGTGGCGCCGGGCGACGAGGTGGTGACCGGCAAGAAGCGGCTCTCCGCCTTCTACCCGACCGACCTCGACTTCCTGCTGCGGCAGATGGGCGTCACGCACCTGGTGCTGGACGGCATCATGGCCGACTGCTGCGTCCTCAACACCGCCTTCGACGCCGCCAACCTGAGCTACCGGGTGACGGTCGCCCGCGACCTGGTGCGCGGCACCGACGCCGCGCTGGAGCAGGCCGCGCTCGACATCGTCTCGCTGCACGTGGGCGTGGTCGCCGACGCCGCCGACGTGCTCGCCGCCTGGGACGGGGCGACGGCCCGCGCCGCCGCGCGATGAGGCCACGCCCCCTGGGCCCCGGGCCGGCCGCGTTGGCGGTGACGGGGGCGCTGCTCGCCATCATGGCCCTGTCCACCGCCCCCACCCCGCTCTACCCGGGCTACGCCGCCCGCGACGGCCTCGGCCCGTTCGGCGTCACCGTCGTGTTCAGCGTCTTCGTCGCCGGCGTGCTCGCCGCGCTGCCGACCCTCGGCCGGGCCGGCGACCGGTACGGCCGCCGCCCGGCGCTGCTCGGCGCCGTCGGCTGCGCGCTGGCGGCCGACGCCGTGCTGGCGCTGCCCTGGGGACCGCCCGGCCTGCTCGTCGGCCGGGCGCTGAGCGGCGTCGCGGTCGGCACGGCCGCCCCGGTGGCCACCGTCTGGATCACCGAGCTCGTCGCCCGCGCCTGGGGCGAGGACGGCCGACGCCGCTGGGCCACGCTGACCCCGGCGCTCAGCCTGGCCGGGCTCAGCCTCGGCCCGCTGCTCGCCGGCTGGCTCGCCGCGACGACCTCCCGCCCGCTCACCACGCCCTACATCACGCTCGGCGCGGCACTGGCCGCGCTGCTGGTGCCGCTGGCCCTGGCCCCCGAGACCGGCGCCCCCGCCCACCGGACCGGGCCCGGTGCCTCCTTGCCGCCGCCGGGCGTGCTGCTCGCCGCCTTCGGCGGGTTCTCCGTCACCGGTCTCTTCGGCGCGCTCGCCCCCGAGATGCTGGCCACCATCGACCCGCACCCGTCCCCGGCGGCCGTGGGCACCGCGGTCTTCGCGGTCTTCGCGGCGGGCGCGGCGGCCCCCGCCGCGCTGCGCCGCGTCCCGCCGGCCCGGCAGATTCGGGCGGGCGCGGTGGCCGTGGTGCTCGGCCTCGCCGGGGTGTGGCTGGCCGTCGCCCTGGGCGCGGCCCCCTGCTTCGTGGCCGGCGGCGTGCTGGCCGGCGCGGGCGGCGGCCTGCTCTTCCGCGGCGCGCTGGCCACGGCGCTGGCCACCGCGCACGCCGCCGGCGCGGTGTTCACGGCCGCCTACAGCGGCCTGGCGGTCCCGGTGCTCGGCATGGGCCTGCTGCTGACGGCCGTCCCCATGACCGCCGCGCTCACCGTCTTCACCGGCTGGACCGTGCTGCTGTTGCCGCTGACCGCGCGGCGCGCGGCGTAGCGCCCGGAGCGCCCGGAGCGCCCGGATCCGGACGTGCCGCGGCCCGGGCCGCGGCGGCGCGCACACGCGCCGGCCACGACCCGGGCCGCGAGAGGTTCCGGCCGGCCGGGTCAGTCGGCCAGGACGACCACGTCGACGTCGCCTGACGTGCCCTTCCCGTTGCCGTTCCCGTTGCCGTTGGCCTGCCCGGGCCCGTCGCCGTTGCCGTTGCCCGGACCGATCCGCAGCTCGAAGTCGCCGTCGTACTTCTGGTGTCCGGCGATCACGGCCATCTCCACGGCCTCGACGCCCTTCTCCTCACGCAGGATCAGCGAGTCACGCCGCAGGTCGCGCATCAGGGCCACGCACAGCCCGATCATGACCAGCGTGAACGGCACGGCCGCCAGGATCGTCAGGTTCTGCAGGCCGTCCAACGCCGTCGAACCGCCGCCGCCGATCATCAGCATCACGGCCGCCACGGCGCCGGTCAGCGCGCCCCAGAACACCACCACGAGACGGCCGGGCTCCAGCGTGCCGCGCTGCGACAGGGTGCCCATCACGATGGACGCCGCGTCGGCACCGGACACGAAGAAGATCCCGACCAGGATCATCACCAGCAGCGCGGTGACGCTGGCCAGCGGGTACTCCTGGAGCACCGCGAACAGCTGGCCCTCGGTGGTGGCCTGGCCGGTCAGGCCGGCGCCCTGCTCCTCGAGACGCATCGCCGTGCCGCCGAAGATCGCGAACCAGATCAGGCTGACCACGCTCGGCACCAGGATCACGCCGCCGACGAACTGCCGGATGGTCCGGCCCCGGCTGATCCGCGCGATGAACATGCCGACGAACGGCGTCCACGAGATCCACCAGGCCCAGTAGAAGACCGTCCAGCCCGACAGCCACTCGGCGACGCCCTCGCCGCCGCTGGCCTCGGTGCGGGCCGCCATGTCCGGCAGGTCACCGATGAAGGAACCCACCGACGACGGGATCAGGTCCAGCATCAGCACCGTCGGGCCCACCAGGAACAGGAAGACCACCAGCACCAGGGCGAGCACCATGTTGATGTTGGACAGCCACTGGATGCCCTTGGCCACGCCGGACACCGCCGACAGCACGAACGCGGCGGTGAGGCCGGCGATCACCAGCACCAGCAGCCCGGTGCCGACGTTGCTCATCCAGCCCAGTTCCTCGACGCCGCTGCCGATCTGCAGCGCGCCCAGGCCGAGCGAGGCGGCCGAGCCGAACAGGGTCGCGATGATCGCCAGGATGTCGATCACCCGGCCCCACGAGCCGTTGGCGCGCTTCTCGCCGATCAGCGGCGTGAACACGGCGCTGATCGTCTGCCGCCGGCCGCGCCGGTAGACGCTGTAGGCGATGGCCATGCCGACCACCGCGTAGATCGCCCACGGGTGCAGCGTCCAGTGGAAGAGGGTGGTGGACATCGCCGTGGTCATCCGCTCACCGTCGTCGGCCGGCGAGGTGCCGGGCGGCGGGGTGCCGAAGTGCGCCAGGGGCTCGCTCACGCCCCAGAACATCAGGCCGATGCCCATGCCGGCGCTGAACATCATGGCGATCCAGGAGATCGTCCTGAACTCGGGCTTCTCGCCCTCCTTGCCCAGGGTGATCCGCCCGTACCGGCTCATCGCCAGCCAGAGCGCGAACACCACGAACCCGGAGGCCGCGAGCACGAAGCCCCAGCCGGCGTTGTGGATGATCTTGCCGAGCGCGTCGGAGGACGCCTCGGCGAGGGAGTCCGAGGACATCGCGCCCCAGACGACGAAAGCCAGCGTCAGCACGGCGGAGACGCCGAACACCACCGGATCCGTCCGTGGTTTCGTCAGCGACAGCCGAGGAGGCCTGTCCTTAGCCGTCACCGAACCGTGTTTATCGCTTGGCACGCCGAACCTTTCCTTCCCACCCGGTCTCGTAGCTGGGATCAGCCGCTGTACCTGTACCGGGCAACAATCTGCATGCGCGAGCGGCTACCCGAATTCGCTCCAACCATGCCACGCAACTAAAACACGTTGACCTGCGGTTATCGCCATGAGTCGATTGTTCGTGACTCTCTGGTGGTGTGTGCGGCGGCGAAAAATCTCACAACCTTTATGCGGTTCTTACGCTGGATCGCCCGGTCGTCGACGCAAAGTGACCATCTGCCGTAGTCGTCCGGTCACAGAAACAGTCGAGTTCCAGCCATTGAACGAAACCCGGGTGTTCCCTACGATCACGCACCTGTCGATCTTGAGCACGACCGAGCGGAGCCCCGGTGTCGTCCCCTCTCCCCACGGCCGCTCGGCTGGCCGACCTGCCCGCCGAACCGCTGATCACGCACGAGTACGAGCGGAACCGCCCGGCCGTGCTCGCCGCGCTGCGCGAGCGCCACGGCGCCGTCGCCCCCGTCGACCTGCTGGGCCAGCCGGTCTGGCTGGTTCTGGACCACACGGAGGCACTGCGCGTCCTGACCGACGAGGCGCACTGGAAGAAGGCCCCCGCCCACTGGCGCGCCTACCGGGAGGGCGCCGTCCCCCGGGACTGGCCGCTGCGGTTCGTCGTGGACAGCGAGATGGTGACCTTCTTCGACGACGAACGTCACGCGGCCGCCCGGGCCGCCATCGACGCCGCCATCGCCCCCTACCAGGGGGACGGCGCCGAGGCCGGACGCTTGCGCGAGCTGATCACGGCCCACGCCGACCAGCTCATCAGCTTCCTCAGCGCGGGCGGCGGCGGACAGGGCATGGCCGACCTCTGCGGCCAGTACGCGCGCCCGCTGCCGCTCATGGTCGCCAACCACCTGCTCGGTCTCCCGGACGCCGAGGGCGACGACGTGCTGATGGACGTCTGGCGGGTCCTGGACGCCGGCCCCGAGGCGCCGATGGCCGTGCACCGCCTCCTGGGCGGCCTGCGCGAGCTGGTCGAGGAGAAGCGACGCCACCCCGGCGCCGACATCCCGTCCCGGCTGCTCGCCCACGCCCCCGACGCGAGCACCGACGAACACGCCCTCCACCTGAACATGATCCTGGTGACCACGGCCGAGTCCACCGGCGCCCTGCTCGCCGCCAGCCTGGTCCACGCGCTCGCCACGGGCACCCTCGACGAGGCCGACCCGCGCGAGCTCATCGAGCGCACCGCCGTCGCCAACCCGCCCATGCAGAACCTGTCGCTGCGCTTCGCGGCGGCGGACACCCCGCTCGGCGGCGTCACCGTCGCCGCCGGCGACCCCGTGATGGTCTCCCCGGCCGCCGCCCACGCCTGCCCGCACTTCACCGGCTCCGACGACGCGCCCCACCTCGCCTTCGGCGCGGGACCCCACGCCTGCCCGGCCCGCCCGCTGGCCGAGACAATCGTCGCCATCGGCATCGAACGGGTCCGCGCGCGCTTCGGAGAGCTCAGGCTGGCCCTGCCGCCCGACCAACTCCCGTGGCGCGTCACCCCGTTGGTGACCGGCCTGCGGTCCCTCCCGGTCCGCTACGACCTCACGAGGCGGCCCGCGCCGGAGCCGGCGGCGGCCGTCGAGCCGCTGCCGGCTCCGCCGGTACGCCGGTCCGCGTTCTGGCGGTTGCTGGCCACGCTGCGGGGCGGTCGCTAGGACGCGGTCGCGCTCAGGGCGCGTCGGCGTGCGCCCGGAGCGCGGCGATCAGCCACTCGAACGCCGGCACCTGCGCCGGCGCCGGCGGCCAGCCGTTGAGCTTGCCCAGCAACTGCCAGTACCGCTCCACCCTGCGGTCGGTGAAGGTGGCCAACTCGTCGGCCAGCCGCAGGCGTTCCGCCACGGCGAGGCCCGGATCGACGACGCGGGCCAGGATCTCCCGGCCCGCCGCCGACTCCGGCGCCACGCCCTCCCGCACCGCCCCGCCGGCGTGCTCCAGGACGCGTGCCGGGTCGGCGCCCGCCGGCTCCGACGGCGACCGCGCGCCGGCCACCGCCATCTCCCGCACCCGTCGCGCGAAGCCGTCGTCGCCGACCAACTCGGCAAGCTCCACCCAGGCCTCCACCTGCTCGGAGGTGGGGTCGGCGGGCAACTCCGCCGGCAGGGAGCGCATCGCCTGCGCGAGGTGCGCGCCGGGCGCCTCCGGATCGACGCCGTCGAAGGCGCGACGGACGAAGTCGTCGATGATCCGCTGTCGTTCCTCGGCGGACATCTGGGCCAGTCGGTGCATGAGTCTCATCTCCTCGGTCGTGCCGACACCACGAGCGGCCCACCGCAACACCGCGCGCCGCACCTGCAACACGCGGATCTCCGCGTCCAGCGCGTCCAGGTGTGCCGCCGCCACGTCGCGCACCGTGGTCTGCCTGGTCAGCACCCGACGGACCGTCTCCAGGCCCAGGCCCAGTTCCCGAAGGGTGCGGACCAGGTCGAGGCGGGCGACGGCCTCCGCGTCGTAGAGCCGGTACCCGCCCCGCGACCGGTCGGTCGGCGTGACGATGCCGCCGTCCGACCAGAAGCGGATCGTCCGCACCGGCAGCCCGGTGCGACGGGCGAGCTCGCCGATGGTGAACAGTTCGGTGTGGTCGCTCACGGCACCAAGCGTCGACCCTCCAGTGGGTGGAGACTCAACCTCTTATTCCGACGGGACGGTGAACCTAACGCGCCACGTGACGGACCATGCTCCGCCATGCCGGCGCCGACACGGCGAGCGTCGCGCCTCCGGCGCGGTTCTTGGAGTCCCGGACGTGCACGGTGACGGGGTCGGTGGCCACCTCGACGCACTCACCGCCAGCGTCGCCGCTGTGCGACGAGGTGTGCCACTGTGTGGCAACCTCCAGGCAGTCGCCGCCCGCGCTGCCGCTGTGGCTGGACTTGTGCCAGTCCAGGGCGACTTCGAGGCATTCGCCGCCTTGGTTGCCGCTGTAGCTGCTCTTGAACCAGACGAGGGAGGAACGACTCATAGTTCGCGGATCATCTCCTCGATCAGCTTGCGGGAATCGGCTTCGTTGAGCGCCTGCGTGCGGATCATGCCATACCTGACCTGGAACTGGCTGACCTGTTTGCGGCTGTCGATGACATGGCCGATGTCGGGACCCTCGACATAGGCAACCCAGTCCTGACTCGGGGTCTCCATCAACGTGAACGGCCCATCCATCCCGGGATGGGCGCCGTGCGAGAGCGGCATGACCTGCAAGGAGACGTTTCGCATAGCCGAGACATCCAGCAAACGCGCCAGCTGTGCCTTCATCACGGTGGGGCCGCCTGTCGGCTGCCGTAGCACTGACTCCAGGATGACCTGGGAAAGGTTGACCGCCGGCTTGCGAGTGAGTAGTTCTTGGCGCTCCAGCCGAGCTTCTACGCGGCGCTCAACTTCCTCGTCGTCGAGGGTCGGTGCGTAGGCGCTGAGTACAGCGTGTGCGTACTCACGGGTCTGGAGCAGGCCATGCACGGCGTTCGTTGTGTACGACCACAGACTCACCGCCTCGCCTTCCCGGTCCGCGTACTCGCCGAACCAGTCCGGGTGTCGCTGCTCGCGCAGCCGCGTCGCCGTGGGGGCCAGGACCCCCGTCAGGCCCAGCAGCTTCTCCAACTCGTCGATGAACTCCGGGCTCGCGTTCCGTTCTCCCCGTTCGATCTTCTCCAGCATGGACTCCGAATAGCCAACGATCAGCGCCGCCTGCCCGGGCGTCACGTCGTTGAACTCGCGGAGCGCCCGCAGGAGCGCGCCGAACACCTGGCGTCCGTCGAGGCTTTGGTTCTTCTTCCCGGCCATCTCGCCCTCCCGAGGTTTCACACAGCCGCACACACCGGCCAGGTGGCGAGGCACACGCAGTGATGTCGGCCCGTCACCACTGGTCACGGTAGGCGCCGGTCGCAAGGATGGCCGCATGATCGGTGAAAATGAACTCGAACCGGTGGTATCTCCCTATCGTCCTGACTGGGTCCCCCTGACCGGCACCACGCTCCGCATGGTCGGCGTCGTCTTCGACGCCGTCCGGGTCGTCGGCGAGCGCGGCCCCGAGGTGGCCGACGCGCTGGGGCACGCGGCGGGGCCCATCGTGCATCAGGCCATCGGGGAGTCGCGGATGTACTTCCTCGTGCCGCCCGGAAGCGTCCGTGGCTACCGGTGGCCGTATCCGGCCGAGGCGTTCAGCCGGAGCGGCGCGCGTTACTCCTACGTCGGCGTCCCGGCGCTGCGCGCCGGCAGCGCGACGTGGCCGTTGGTCTGGCGCTCGGTGCCCACCGAGGCGGCGCCGTTCGTGGACGTGAAACTCCTGAACGCGACCGTGCGTTCGCTATGGCATGCCGACACCTGATGACCCCGTGCTGGAGTACGCCCGTGCCGACCTGGCCTGGTACGCGCGTGTCCGTGACCGTGCCCGCAGGCGGCGGCTGGTCACGGAGCTGAGCGCGCTGGTCGTCGGCGCCGCCACCGTCGTCGCCGCGGGGCTGCAGGCGGCCCCGGCGGTGACCGCCTCGCTGGCCGGGGCGTCCGTCTTCATCGGCGGCTTCCGTCAGCTCTTCAACGACACGGAGCGCCATGTGCTGGCCGCTGAAGCCTGGTCGAGGCTGCGGACGGCGATCCAGCGCTACCAACTCGTGCCGGAGGCGGAACGCGACGAGACGGTGCGCCAACTCCTGCTGGAGCAGGTCGAGTCGGCGGCGGCCGTCGAGCTCCAGGGCTGGGCCGCCGACCGTCGCGGCACCGGAGCGCTGCCGCCGGCGTAGCCCTGTCAGGACAGCCGGTGGTGCACCCAGACGCACGGCTCGCAGTACACGGCGCGATCGTGCACGGTGTCGCAGTGAACGGGGACCAGCGCGCCCGGGACGTTCACGTCGCCGGTGGTGTCGAAGGGGAGTCCGGTCCACTGGCGCCACTCCGCGAGGCTGCCCGCGATGGTCATCGCCCGGACCGAGACCCCGACGATGCGGCCGCCGGCCCGGATGTGGACCCGCAGCCAGGGATCCACCGGCAGTCCGTCGTCCCGGCGCGCGTCCGCGTAGTCGGCCATCGACAGCTCCGGATGGCGGTGCTTGGCACTGGGCCTGACGGGCGCGACGAGGCTGGCGTAGCCGCGGTCGGCGGCGTTGCGGCGCATCGCGTCGAGCATGACCGACGACAGGCCGGTGCCCCTGAGCTCCGGCCGGACCGAGATCTCCAGGGCGGAGACCATCGTGCCCCGGCGGCCCGCCAGACGGTCGCGCGTCGCGGTGAGGATGACCTCGTCCCAGCCGCCGGCCGGCAGCGACTCGTCCGGGTCGCCGTCCCAGGTGAACGGCACGCTGTAGCCCTTGGCGACCAGTCGGTCCGGATGATCCCGGTCGACGGCGATCAGCACGAACTCGGGGAACGCCGCTTCGACGTCGCTGTAGTACAGCGGCGCGACCGGATCCCGGTCCATGAAGGTGGGCCAGTCGTGGAAGTCGCCCAACAGGGGCAGCAGGTCGGGCCGTTGCTCGGCGGTGGTCACCAGCAGATCCATGTCTCCTCCGTCCTGTTTCCGCGCACCAGCCCGGCGCGCCGTGCTCAGCCGCCCGAACCGCCGAGAAAAGCAGCGCGTTCCGAGCGGAGCCAGGCTCGCTCCGCCGCCATCTCGGCCGCGTCGCCGCGGGCGAGGAACGTGGCCCACGGCTCGTGGCCTCGCCGGCCGAGCCGTTCGATGCGGGCGGCCTCGCGGGACTGGAGGTCGTCCAGCGCGTCGAGGACCGCCGCGGCGGGCGCCCCGTAGGCGGCGCACAGGGCGTCGAGGCGGCTCCGCAGGGTGCGCTCCCCGGTGACGCCCGCCCTTCGCTGCTGCTCGACGGGCCGCAGCGGCACGGCGTACCAGGCGAGTTGCGCGAGGTCGTCGATGGGGTGGCCGGGTGCCGCGAAGTCCCAGTCGATGAAGCCGGCCAGGCGGTCGCCGTCCCAGATGGAGTTCCAGGGGCCGAGGTCGCCGTGCCGGATGACCAGGCCGGGCCGCCACTCGACCTCCTGCCCCTGCCAGCGGGCGTCGGCCGGCGGCCGGAAGTCCCGGACGGCGTCGTGGTAGTCGCGCAGCCAGGACCCCAGCTCGCCGATGCCGGCGGTCGACCGCAGGGGCGGCGGCCAGGGGGAGAGCGCCGGTTCGCCGTGCAGCAGCGACAGCATCTCCTCGGTGCCGTCGGTGCCGAGTACCCGTGGGGCGCGGGTGAAGCCGACCGACTCCAGGTGGGTCAGCAGGGCGTGCACCGCGGGCGTCCACCCGCCGACCGGTCGGCGGATCGTCTCGCCGACCCGCCGCACGGTGGTCACGCTGCCCCTGTCGGTGGCGCCGTCCTCGATCACCCGGTCAGGGTAGCCGGCGGTCAGCCGTACTGCCGGCACTCGCCGGTGTCGTGGACGCGGCGCAGGAAGTCCCGCACCAGCGCGGTGATCTCCGGGCCGTGGGTCTCCAGGGCGAAGTGCCCGGCGTCCAGCAGGTGGAGCTCCGCGTCGGGCAGGTCGCGCAGGAACGCCTCGGCGCCGGCCGGGCCGAAGATCTCGTCGTTGCGGCCCCAGGTCAGCAGCGTCGGCGGCCGGTGGGTGCGGAAGTACCGCTGGAAGTCCGGGTACGCCTCCAGGTTGAACTGGTAGTCCCAGAAGAGCTGGAGCTGGATCGCGTCGTTGCCCGGCCGGTCGAGCCCCGCCTGGTCGAGCAGCCAGGTCTCCGGGGCGAGGCGGTCCAGCCGGTCGGCGGGCACGCCGTGCGTGTACTGCCAGCGGGTGGCCTCCGGCGTCAGCAGCTCCCGCGCCTTCGCCTCGTTGGCGGCCCGGTCCTCGGCGTGGGCGAAGAGCACGTCCCAGAAGGGCGTGAAGCCCTCCTGGTAGGCGTTGCCGCTCTGGCTGACCAGCGCGGTGACCCGCTCCGGGTGGCGGCTGGCGATTCGCAGGCCGATGGGGGCGCCGTAGTCCTGGATGAAGAGGGCGAAGCGGTCGATGCCGAGCTGGTCGAGCAGGGCGAGGGTGACGGCGGTCAGGCTCTCGAAGCCGTAGTCGAACGCGTCGACGGCGGGCATCGCCGAGTTCCCGAAGCCGATGTGGTCCGGCGCGACCAGGTGGAACTCGTCGGCGAGCGCGCCGATCAGGCCGCGGTACATGTGCGAGCTGGTGGGGAACCCGTGCAGCAGCACCAGGGTGGGCCGGGCCGGGTCGCCGGCCTCCCGGTAGAAGACGTCGAGGCCGTCGACCGTCGCCGTGTGGTGGCGGACGTCGAAGCCTGTCGGCTGTGCCATGGTCATGCCTTTCGGAGATGTGCGGTGGTCGTCGGGCCGGCGCTCAGTCGGTAGGCGGGTGGGCGCAGCGTCATGACATGCACCTCGCGGTTGAGAACGGTCGTTCTCTGGCCGCTCGGGTAGCCTATGAGAACGTTGGTTCTCAGGCAAGCGAGGAGGAGGAGCGTGCGAGGGAGCACCCGCGACGGCGCCGACGTCGAGAGCGACCGGAGCCGGATCCTGGCGGCGGCGCGGCGGCTGTTCAACGAGTCCGGCGTCCAGACGGTGGGCATGGACGCCATACGCACCGCCTCCGGGGTGCCGCTCAAGCGGCTCTACCGGGCCTTCCCGGCCAAGGAGGACCTGCTCCAGGCCGTGCTCCAGGAGCGCGACCTGGAGGTCCGCGAGACCCTCGCCGCCTATGTCGAGGAGCACGCGGACACCCCGCGCGAGCGGATCCTGGCGGTCTTCGACTACCTCGACGAGTGGTTCGGTCAGCCGGACTTCCGCGGCTGCCTGTTCATCAACACGGTGGGGGAGCTGGGCGCCGTCTCCCCACGGGTCACCGAGGTGGCGCGGGTGCACAAGCGGGCCTTCCGTGACCAGCTCCGCGAGCTGGTGGACGCGGCCGGCCTGCCCGCCGAGCGCGCCGACCAGCTCGCCGTGCTGGCCAACGGGGCCATGGCCACCGCCGGGATCACCGCCAGTCGGGAGCCGGCCCGGCAGGCCCGGGAGGTCGCCCGGATCCTGCTCGCCGCCGACTGACCCGCGAAACGCCGGGCACGGCGTGAACCGCGGCGGTGCGGACGTTTCGGCACCATGTGGTGACGGGCGTCATCGCGAAAGGCGGGCAGCATGGGCAGGCTCGACGGCAAGGTGGCCGTCATCACCGGCGCCGCGCGGGGCATGGGGGCGGCCCACGCGCGACGGTTCGTGGCCGAGGGGGCCAGGGTGGTCGTCACCGACGTCAACGAGGACGGGGGCCGGCGGGTCGCCGACGAGCTGGGCGGCAACGCCCGCTTCCTGCGGCACGACGTCGCCTCCCTCGCCGACTGGCGCCGCGTCGTCCGGGAGGCCGAGCGGACCTTCGGCCCGGTGACCGTCCTGGTCAACAACGCGGGGATCCTCGGGCCCGTCGTCGACACCGTCGACCTCGACGAGGACGCCTACCTCAGGGTCTGCGCCGTCAACCAGCACTCGCAGTACTACGGGATGAAGACGGTCGTGCCCGGCATGCGGCGGGCCGGCGGCGGCTCCATCGTCAACGTCTCCTCCGCCGCCGGCATGGTGTCGATCGTGGGCTCGCCCAGTCTGGCCTACGTGGCCAGCAAGTTCGCCTCGCGCGGCATGACCAAGCACGCCGCCGTCGAGTACGGACCGGACAACATCCGGGTCAACTCCGTGCACCCCGGCTACATCAGGACGCCGATGATGGTGGAGGCCACCGACGAGGAGGGCGGCGGCATCGGGGACACCGTGCCGCTGCGCCGGCTGGCCGACCCGGCGGAGGTGTCGGGGCTCGTGCTGTTCCTCGCGAGCGACGAGTCCTCCTATGTCACGGGCACGGAGCACGTCGTCGACGGCGGCCTGACCGCGCAGTAGCGGGCGGGCCGTGGAAAACCGCTGGCGGGGTTGTCAGAGCCGCCGCCTACACTCCGCCCATGACCGACATCGATGAGCACGGGCGGCCCGAGCCGCCCGTGGCGGGGGACGAGTTGGCGACCCTGCTGGGCTTCCTGGAGTTCCACCGGGCCACCCTGGCGTGGAAGTGCGAGGGGCTCGACGCGGCCGGCCTCGCGGCCACGGTCGGGGCCTCGACCATGACGCTCGGCGGGATGCTCAAGCACCTGGCCTACGTCGAGGACGGCTGGTTCTCGCACTTCCTGCACGGACGGGACCGGCAGCCGCCGTGGGACGGCGTGGACTGGGGCGCCGACCCGGACTGGGACTGGCACTCGGCCGCCGAGGACAGCCCCGAGGAGCTGTGGGCGCTGTGGGAGGAGAGCGTGACGCGGTCCCGCCGGGCGGTCGAGGAGGCGCTGGCCGGGGGCGGCGGGCTCGACCAACTGGCCCGGCGGGCCTGGCGGGACGGGCGGTCGCCCAGCCTGCGCTGGATCCTGGTGCACATGATCGAGGAGTACGCGCGGCACAACGGCCACGCCGATCTGCTGCGCGAGGCGGTGGACGGGAAAACGGGGGAGTAGAGATCGCGTGGCACGGCCCGGCGGGTCGGCCGACCGGCCCCGCCGGCCCTCCTCGCTACGATTCCCAGCGATGTCCGAGAGAGGTCCGAGACCCGACGAGCGGCCCCAAGGCGCCCGGACGAGGCAGGTGACACTGCTGACGTTCGGGCACGGCACGGCCGGGCGCGAGCCGCTGGCCGCGCTGCTGCACGGCGCCGGCGTCCGGGCCGTGGTCGACGTGCGCACCGCGCCCGGCAGCCGGCGCAACCCCGACGTGAGCCGGGAGGCGCTCCGGCGGTGGCTCCCGGAGGAGGGCATCGACTACCGGTGGGAGCCACGCCTCGGGGGCTTTCGGCGGGCGGCCCCTGACTCCCCCGATGTCTTCTGGGAGAACGCCTCCTTCCGGGGGTACGCGGGGCACGCCCGCCACCCCGACTTCCTGGCGGCCGTCGACGAACTGCTGCGGCAGGCCGCCGACGTCCGCACGGCCGTGATGTGCGGCGAGGCCCTGTGGTGGCGCTGCCACCGGCGGATCATCGCCGACCACGCCGTCCTGGCGCGCCACGTCCGGGTGGCTCACCTGGCGCACGACGGCCGGCTCACCGAGCACCGCCCGTCGGCCGGCGCCCGGCTGCGCGCGGACGGGCTGCTGGTCTACGACCGGCTGTGACCGTCAGTACTGGTGACTCGGGTAGTCGATGAAGCCGGCGTCGCCGCCCCCGTACCAGGTGGCATGGTCCGGGGTGGGCCGCACCGGGGCACCGGTGCGGAAGCGTTCGACCAGGTCGGGGTTGGCGAGGAACGCCCGGCCGTAGCTGATCAGGTCGGCGCCGCGCGCCAGCCACTTCTCGCCGTCGGCCCGGTCGGTCTCGTGCGGGCCGATCTGCCCGCCCGGGTTGACGACGAGGGTCCCGGGCCACGCCCGGCGCAGGCCGTCCATCAGCTCGTCGCCGTCGGGCGGGGCCAGCAGGTGGACGTAGGCCAGGCCGAGCGGGGCGAGCGCGCCGAACAGCGCCGCGTAGAGCTCCGGCACGTCCTCCTCGACGACGTCCCACACCCGGCCGCCGGGGGAGAGGCGGATGCCGACGCGCTCCGCGCCGATCGCGTCGGCCGTCGCCGTGACCGCCTCCACGGCGAAGGCGATGCGGCCGGCGATCGAGCCGCCGTAGCGGTCGGTGCGCAGGTTGGCGTTGCTGGAGAGGAACTGCTGGATCAGATAGCCGTTGGCGCCGTGCAGTTCGACGCCGTCGAAGCCGGCCTCGACCGCGCGGCGGGCGGCGTCCGCGTATACCTGGGCCTCGGCCCCCACCTCGGCCGTCGTCAGGGCGCGGGGCACCGGTCCTGGCAGCGTCTTCTCCCCGAACCTCACGAACACCTCGCCCCGCAGCGCGACCGCGGAGGGACCGACCGGCTGGTGGCCCGAGACCGCCGGGTGGCCGACCCGGCCGCCGTGCATGAGCTGGGCGAAGATCCGGCCCCCGTTGGCGTGCACGGCGTGCGTCACCGGGCGCCAGGCGGCGACCTCGGCGGCGTTCCGCAGTCCCGGCATGTTCGGGTTGGACTGGCCGGGGTGGCTGGGCGCCACGCCCTCGCTGACGATCAGTCCCGCGGTGGCGCGCTGGGCGTAGTAGGTGGCCATCGAGGGGGTGGCGAGGCCGTCGGCGGTGGCGCGGGCCCGGGTCATCGGGGCCAGCACGAGGCGGTTGGGAAGGCGCAGGTCGCCGAGGCGGTAGCCGTCGAAGAGGCTGGTCACGGGTGTTTCCTCCGCGTGGGTGGAAGGGATGGACCGAACTGCGCGCGCGACGGCTACGCTAAAAGCTCACGTTGACGTCAGAGGCAAGTCGGAGTGACCGGGATCACCGGGGAGGCGCGATGCGGATCGGCGAGCTCGCCGCACGGACGGGCGTCAGCGTGCGGGCGCTGCGCTACTACGAGGAGCAGCGGCTGCTGGTGCCCGAGCGCAGCCCGGCGGGGCAGCGGCACTACCCGGAGCGCGCCGTGGACCGGGTGCTGATGATCCAGGAGCTGTACGCCGCCGGGCTCACGAGCCGGGCGATCCTCGCCCTGTTGCCGTGCATCTCCACCGGCGAGTCGGCGCCCGGGGTGCTGGCGCTGCTGGCCGCCGAGCGGGACCGGATCACCGCCAGGATCGGCGAGTTGACGCGGGCCCGCGACCGTCTTGACGCCACCATCGACCGGGCCACCACCGCCCTGGTCACCGGCACGCCCTGCGCGCCCGCCTAGGGCCTGTTGCGAAAGCCCCGCCGGGCCCGCGACGCCAGCTACGGCACCTCGCTGCGTTACCGAATCGCGCGAATACGACCAAGTATGAGCTGCGATCCGGCGCCTTGCGATGCACCGCATCTGACGCCGCGGGCTGATCCGACGCGACTTTCGCAACAGGCCCTACCCCTCACCCGAACGGTCGCATTTCGCCCGGCCCCGCATGCGCGTGTCGCGGCCCCGCCACAGGCTGGGGACAACGCCGAAACCCTAGGAAACACAGAAAACAGGGGCATGCGATGACGACATCCCAGCAGCGGCTGCCGGAGGGGGCGCGCTACTGCGCCGACACGTTCAACGGGGCCATCGCCTCGGCCGCGCTGAGCGCCGCGTGGGAGATCGGGCTGCTCGACGAGCTGGACCAGAAGCGACGTGTCGACATAGTCGACTTCGCCGAACGGCGGGACGCGCACCCGCACACGGTGCGGGCCATCCTGGTCGCCCTCTCCAGCCGCCGCATCGTCACGCTCGACGCGGAGCGGAGGGTGGCCGAGACCGACATCGGCTTCGACGACGCGTTCCGGGCCCGCGCCTTCTTCTACTGGCTGACCCGGGGCTGCGGCGAGCTGCTCACCACGCTGCCGGTCAAGGTGGTCAACAGCCTGCGGCAGGGCGGCTTCGTGCGGCGGGACGCCCGGGCCCTCAGCGTGGCCTGCCGCAACATCACCCAGACCTACTTCGACCCGCCGCTCTGCGACATGCTCGAGAAGCTGGAGCTCGGCACCGTCGCCGACCTGGGCTGCGGCGGCGGGGAGCGGCTGCGCATGCTCGCGGCGCTCAGGCCCGAGCTGCGGCTGATCGGCGTCGACAGGTCGGCGAGCGCGATCAGCCTCGCCAGGGAGGCGGTGCGCGAGGCCGGTTTCGCCGACCGGGTCACGCTGCTCCAGGACGACCTCGTCACCATGGGCCCCCGGCCCGAGTACGGGCAGGTCGACACGGTGACCTGCTTCCTGATGGGGCACGACCTGTGGCCCAGGCAGAACTGCGTGCGCACGCTGCGTCGGTTGCGGACCGTCTTCCCCTCGGTCAGGAACCTGATCCTCGGCGACACCTGCCGCTCCACGGGCCTCGACGGTCCCGAACACCCCATGTTCACGCTGGGGTTCGAGACCGTGCACAGCGTGATGGGGCAGCTCGTGCCGACCATCGACGAGTGGTCGACCGCCATCGAGGAGAGCGGCTGGCGGATCGTCGACCGCCGCCTCCTGGACGTCCCCGCGTTCAGCTTCATCGACGTCCTCACCCCGGCCTGAGGCCCCCGGGGCGCCGGGGTCAGTAGGGCGGGCCCCCGAACCACCAGGGCCAGCCGCCGCCGGGGACGGGTGGGTCCTGCGCCGGGGCCGGGTCGGGTTCGGCCTCCCGCGCCGAGACGGAGCCGGACGCCGTGACGGGGCACAGGATCTCGTCGCGCGGCACGTAGCTGGTGGTGTAGCTCTCCCGGCCGACCTCCTCGCCGTCGTCGACGAAGACCCGCTGGACCTCCACGTCGAAGCCCTCGAGCGGGGGCTGCGGCACGCAGTCCTCGCCCTCGCCCCTGCGGGTCTCGGGTTCCCGGACGTTCTCGCGCGGGCCGGTGTCGGCGCGGACCTGGTCGTACTTCCTGGTGCCGAGGAAGGTGACGGTGACCGAGGTGTCGGTGGCGTCGGCCAGGATGTAGACGGCGTTGCCCGAGTCGTTGAGGAAGCTCAGGTCGAGGCTGCCCCAGGCGACGGTGGCCTCGCGGCCCTCCGGGTAGCGCTCGATGTAGAAGGAGTGCGCGCCGTGTTCGAGCGGCTTGACGCCGGCGAAGAAGATCGCGTTGTAGACGGTGGTGGCCACGGCCGAGACGCCGCCGCCCTGGGCGCGTTGGTACCGGTCGTCGAGGATGATGACGCCCTCGACGAAGCCGTTCTCCTCGGTGCGCTCGCCGACCCGTTCGTTGAAGCTCCAGGTGTCGTCCGGCAGCACCAGCGAGCCGTCGATCAGCTCGGCGGCGCGGCCGATGTTGGTGGTGCGGTAGTCGGCGGGCTCGAACTCGACGGTGAACGAGGACATCTCCTCGACCAGGCCCAGCTCCCGGTAGGTGTCGCGGCTGAGCGTGGGCTCGACCGGCTCGGTGTCCACGGGGCCGGTGCGGGCCGCGTCGCCGACCCTGGTCAGCAGCGGTAACACGGCCTCGCCGACGGCCTCGGGGGCCACCCGGCTGCCGGGCTCGCCCGGTTCGTCGAAGACCACCCGGTCGCTGTCGAGCCGCAGGGTGCCCTCGACGGGCTCGACGGCGGCCGCGGCGAACGCCTCGGCGAGGCGCTCGTCCCCGGCCAGCGCCTCGCCGTCCAACTCCGGGCGGAGCGTGCCGACTTGGTCGGCGGTGAGCGCCAGGTGGTCGCCGATCACGGCCGGCGGGATCGGGATGCGGCGGTCGCCGGCGGTGAGGGTGACGGGGCCCGACATCGCCGGCTCGGCGAACTCGGCGAGGGCCCGCTCCACCTCGCGCTGGTCGGTGCGCGGCTCGGCCTGCCAGACCGGCAGCCGCACCGGACCCGCGTCGGCGTCGAAGGGGTAGGCGTCCCGCAGCGGACCGAGGGAGCCGGTCACGTCGAGCACGATGCCCGCCGCCGGCTCGGTGACCTCGACCTCGCCGTCCACGAAGGCCACCGCGCCCTCCTGGACGGCGCTCTGCCAGGAGTTGGCGAGCGCGGTGAGACCGGTCCTGGCGGCGGCCGTGTCCTGGGTGACCACGGGCTCCAACTCGCCGCCGCCGGCGCCGAGGAGGCGGCGCAGCAGGCCGGGGCGGTCGGCCTGGGCGACGGTCGCCCCGACGTCGACGCGGAGGCCGGCGGTGGCCGGCTCGACGGCGTGCTGTTCGGTCTGCTCACCGCCCAGCAGGACCGGGAGCGGGGCGGCCCACGAGTCGGCGAGCTCGACCGACAGCCGGTCCTCCGCCTCCTCGGGTGAGAGACCGCCGATGTCCACGCCCTGGACGCTGGTGCCCCGCGCTATCTCCCCGCCGAGCGGGCCGAAGAGCAGGATCCAGCCGAGGGACAGACCGCCGAGACCGAGCGCCAGCACGCCGCCGATGAGGACCGGGCGGGGTGGACGCGGAAGAGGGGGGATGCGCGACACGCGCGCACCATAGCGCGCCGTGACCGGACGTGTGCACTCCGGAAACCAACTCGTAAAAGGTTGTGGCGGGCGTGGCGGAAGTTATCCAATTTTGATCTCGGCGCGCGACGGGTCCCGAACCGCCGGCCCTCAGGGGCGTATCTCGGCCCACACGGTGCAACCCGACACATGTCCCGGCGGGATGACCCCCCAGCGCACCGCCAGCGAGTCGAGCAGCACGAGGCCCCGGCCGCCCTCCGCCTCCGAGCTCGCCTGGCGCGGCACCCGGGGGGCCATGCCGTGGCCCTGGTCGGTGACCTCGATCCGCACCCCGGAGCTCTGCGAGACCAGCCAGCACACCACCCGGTCACTGCGCGTGTGCAGGATGGCGTTGGTCACCAGCTCGGAGACGACCAGCTGCGCGGTGTCCGTGACCGAATCCGGCAGCCCCCAGTGATCGAGGCGGGTCCGCACGCGGCTGCGCGCCGCGGCCACGGAGGTGGCGACCGCCGGCAGGTCGATCCGCTCGCCCGGCGGGCTCGGCGGGCGGCGATCCGCGCGACGGGGCTGGGGAATGCGCGTCGTGCCGTGAAGTGGGGACACGTGCGGGGTCGCCTTCCATGGGGCCTGAGCCATCGTGAGCCGGGTCACTTGATAACTATGGGCAACGACGCTACGCAAGCGCAAGAGGAGTTCTGCAATTTGCAGAAAGCCAGAGGATCTCTGTCGATGCCGCTACGGGGTGTGGCAAACTTCTGCCGGGGTCGGGGGACTTGGCGAGGCCGGAGGAGGGCGACGTGGCAGAGGCGCGTTCTGGGCCGACCGTTGGGCAGATCGTCCTCGGCATGCGGCTGCGCGACCTGCGGGAGCGGGCCGGCCGCAGCTTCGCCGACGCCGCCCGCGCGCTCAGCGTCAACGCCACCACCGTGCGCCGCATGGAGAAGGCCGAGGTCGGCCTCAAGCCGCTGTACGTCAAGGCCCTGTTGGAGCTCTACGGCGTCGAGGGCGCCGAGGTGGCCTCCTTCATGGAGCTGGTCGAGGAGGCCAACCGCCCCGGCTGGTGGCAGCGGTTCCGCGATGTCACCCCCGACTGGTTCTCCCTCTATGTGAGCCTGGAGGGCGAGGCCAGCCTGATCAGGGCCTATGAACCGCACTGCGTCCCGGGGCTTCTGCAAACCCCGGACTATGCCAGAGTCCTGTTCAGAACAGGTTTTCCGGGCGCCCCGGCCGAGGAGATCGAGCGCAGGGTGGACCTGCGCATGGCGCGTCAGGAGTTGCTTCGCCGGCCGCGCGCCCCGCTGCTGTGGGCCGTGGTCGAGGAGCACGTGCTGCGGCGCAGGGTCGGGTCACCGGCCGTGATGCGCGCGCAGGTCGACCGGCTGATCGAGGCGACGTCGCTGCCGAACGTCACGCTGCAGATCATGCCGCTCAGCGCCGGGCCGCACCCCGGCATGTTCGGGCCGTTCCAGCTCTTCAGATTCGAGATCCCGGAACTGCCGGACATCATCTACGCCGAGGGGCTGACCGGCGCGGCCTACCTGGACGAACGGCCCGACACCGTGGCCTACCTCGAGGTGCTCGACCGCATGGGCGCGCAGGCCGCACCCGTTCAGGACACCGCGGCGATCCTCGGTGACATTCGCAAGGAGCTCTGACACCGCATGGGTGACGAGACGTGCCCCCGGGCGCGCACCACGGAACGCATATACAACGGGATGCCGGCCAGGGAGTTGGGAACCGAGGGCTGGCGCAAGCCCTGGAGCGGGACGAACGGCGGCAACTGCGTCGAGGCCATGAAGCTGGCCGACGGCCGGGTGGCCCTGCGCCAGTCCACCGACCCCGACGGGCCGGCACTGATCTACACCCCGCACGAGATCGAGACCTTCATCCGCGGCGCCAAGCAGGGGGAGGCGGACTTCCTGCTGGCCTGACGGCCGGGCCCCCGCGCGTCGCGCGGCGGGCCCGGGCCGCTACTGCCGGGTCCTGAGCGCGGTCTCCTTGACGAAGAGCGTGAGCAGCAGCGCCACCACCGCCGCCGGCGCGGCGAACAGGAAGATGTCGGCGACACCGTGCCCGTAGGCGCTCTCGACCACCGTGCGCAGCGGCGCCGGCAGCGTGTCCAGGTCGGGGATGCCGCCGCCGCTGGCGCTCTCCGCGGGGATGCCGAGGTCGGCGAGCCCCTCGCGGGTGTAGTCGGTGACGCGGTTGGCGAGCAGCGCGCCGAGCGCCGAGACGCCGATCGCGCCGCCGAACGAGCGGAAGAAGGCGACGACGGAGCTGGCCACGCCCAGGTCCTTCGGCTCCACCTGGTTCTGCGTGGCGAGCACCAGGTTCTGCATCAGCATCCCGAGGCCGAGGCCCATCAGGGCCATGAAGGTGGCGATCCGCCAGTAGGGGGTGTCGTAGCGCATGGTGCCCAGCAGCCCCGTGCCCGCGCTCACCAGCACGCCGCCCGCCACCAGCCAGCGCTTCCAGCGCCCGGTCCTGGTGATGAACTGCCCCGAGACCGTGGAGGACAGGAACATGCCGGCGATCATCGGGATGGTCATCAGCCCGGAGACGGTGGCGCTCTGTCCCCTCGCCAGCTGGAAGAACTGGCTGAAGAAGACCGTGCCGGCGAACATCGCGATGCCCACGAAGAGCGAGGCGACCGAGGTCAGCGTGATCGTCTTGTCGCGGAAGAGGCGCAGCGGGATGATCGGGTCGTCGGCCCGCAGCTCGACCAGGACGAAGAGCACGCCGAGCAGCAGCGAGCCGCCGACCATGGCCGCGGTCTGCCAGGACGCCCACGGGTAGCTGTCGCCGGCCAGCGTCACCCAGATCAGCAGCAGCGAGACGGCGGCGCTCACCAGCAGCGCGCCGGCCCAGTCGATCCGCACCCGGCGCCTGACCACCGGCAGGTGCAGCGTGCGCTGGAGCACGAGCAGCGAGGCCAGCGCGAACGGGACGCCGATGTAGAAGCACCAGCGCCAGCCGAGGCCCGGGGTGTCGGTGATCACGCCACCGACCAGCGGGCCGCTGACGGTGGCCACGGCGAAGGTCGCGCCCAGGTAGCCGCTGTAGCGGCCCCGCTCCCGTGGCGGGATCATCGCGGCCAGGACGATCTGCGAGAGGCCGACCAGGCCGCCGACGCCGAGACCCTGCACCACGCGGACGGTGATCAGCATCGCCGCGTTCTGCGAGAGGCCGGCTATGAGGGAGCCGACCACGTAGACGAGCAGCGCGATCTGGATGAGCAGCTTCTTGCTGAACAGGTCGGCGAGCTTGCCCCACAGCGGCATCGAGGCCGTCATCGACAGCAGGGTCGCCGTCACCACCCAGGTGTAGGCGGACTGCCCGGCGCCCAGGTCGGTGATGATGTGCGGCAGCGCGTTGGTGACGATCGTCGAGGACAGGATCGCCGCGAACATGCCGAGCAGCAGCCCGGACAGCGCCCGCATGATCTGTGGATGGGTCATCGCCGGCGCGGGTGGCTCCGCCGCCGCCGCGGTCGGGTCCGCCGGGTCGGCGGCGGTCAGGTCTTCCTTACTCTGTGTCGTCACGGTCTTCCCATCGGTTGCTGTCCCGCTGGCGACCCTACGACAAGATGCTTACTACATATAAACGAATTGGCGAAATCTTTAGCTGGCTATGAGTCGACCGTGGAGGTCCGTTTCCGGCCAAGTGGCGCCTGCACCAGGGTCTCGTCGGGGAAGCACCAGCGCCAGTCCTCGCCCGGCTCGGCCGACTGGATGATCGGATGCCCCGACTCGCGCGCGTGCTCGCTGGCGTGCCGCCGTGGGGAGTCGTCACAGCAGCCCACCTCGCCACAGGTGACGCACAGCCGAAGCTCCACCCAGCTGCTGCCCTCCGCCACGCACCGCGGACACACCTCGGTGTCGGTCTCGGTCACCCGGATCCGGTCCAGGTGGGTGCAGGAGGTGCTGATCGTCTCCTCCCGCACGTACCGCCAGCCGGGACGCAGCAGCCAGTCCGGCATCAGCCGGGCCGCGCGGCGCGAGTGCGTGGCCAGCAGCGGGCTGAGCACCGCGAGCGCCAGCACGTAGACGGCGACGAACGGGCCGATCCGGCCGTCGAGCCCCGCCGCGAGCGCCAGGCTGGCCAGGATCAGTGAGAACTCGCCGCGCCCCAGCATCGTCAGGCCGACGTTCACCGCCCCCCGCTGGTTGAACCCGAAGAGCCGGGCCGCGACCACGCCGGCGGCCAGGTTGCACACCAGCGTCACCGCGACCGCGATCACCACGGGCAGGGCCACCGCGCCCAGGTGGGCGACGTCGATGGTCAGCCCGAAGGTGACGAAGAAGATGGCGGCGAACACGTCCCGCAGCGGCAGCACCAGGCGCACCACCCGCTCCCTGATGTCCGTCCTGGAGAGCACCAGACCGGTCATCAGCGCGCCGATCGCGTCCGAGACGCCGAGCCGGTCCGAGACCCCGGCCACCAGCACGACGAGCCCGATCGTCAGCACGGCGAACAGCTCGTCCTCCCTGCTGTCGACCAGCGCCGCCGCCGCCCGCGCGCCGAACCTCGCCACCAGGAAGAGCAGCAGCAGGAACCCGAAGCTCGCCGCCACGTCGGCCGCCAGGCCGGTCGCGGAACCGGCCTGGGAGAGCACGGGGGAGAGGAGCGCCAGGTAGAGGGCGAGGAACAGGTCCTCGATCACGACGATCCCCAGGATCACCGGGGTCTCGGCGTTGGTCAGCCGGTGCAGCTCGATCAGCAGCTTGGTGACGATCGCGGAGGACGAGATGCCGAGCGCGCCCGCGATCACCAGCGCCTCGGAGCCGCCCCAGCCGAGGACGAGGCCGAACAGCAGGCCGGCCAGGACGTTGATGCCGATGCAGACCACCGCGGCGAGGAACAGCCGGCGACCGCCGCCGACGACCTGGTCGACCGGGAACTCGACACCCAGGTGGAACAGCAGCAGCACCAGACCGAACGCCGCGACCACCGTCAGGTCCCCCGGGTGGCGCACCAGCTCGGGACCGGGGGTGCCGGGCCCGAAGGCGATGCCGACCAGCATGTAGCAGGGGATGGACGGCAGCCCGAACCGCCGGGCGAACCGCGCCAGCACCCCGGCGACCAGCACCGTGGCGCCGATGCCCAGGAGGTCGGCGTGCGGCATGCCGGGCGCGCTCCCTCAGGCCTCGAAGAAGGTCGCCGAGAGCACGGCGCTCACCTTGCGGGCCTGCTCCTCCGTCAGCTCGATCACGGCCGTCGGCTCGGCCGAGGCCGTCGCGAAGACGTAGAGGTCGCGCACGCCGCCCGACCTCATGATGACCGAGATCCGCTGGTCGGGCCGGCCCAGGTCGATGTCGTACCGCTTCCCCACGCCCGGCAGATCCTGCACGTGCACACCCTTGCCCATGACCGCTCCTCCTCCGCGCCGATATCGGGCATTCAAACATTCAAGGGGCCGTCAAAACCGGACGGCTCGCCTCCCGTTGTGATGGCCGGAATGATGTTCCGCCGGCAGGTGCCACTCGTACTATCTCGCCGTCATATCCAGTGTCTGAACGACTACCGAAGGTGTGTACGGGGTGCCCCTGTCACCGTGCTGGCCAGCGAGAACGGGGCGGCGTGGCGCCCGGGCGCGCGTGGGCGACCCTTTTCTGCGGCGCGCGGAAAAACGGGCGGAAGGGGTGGCGAGGCCATTTCGCCGGAATTTCCGGAGATCTCGGAGAGGCGCGAAGAAGGTCTTTGCGGATTTCCTTCCCGGCGGCGCGGTGACAGGAATTCGAGAATGTGGAATTATCCCTGTCGGGTCGCTGGCTCACGGGATTCTGTCACGACGCGACCGGGCCTGCAAGGGGGTTCCGGTGTGAGTTTCGCGGCTCCCACCTGCGGGTTCCCATGATGATCTACACTCTGCGGGTTGTGTCGAATCGCAACTGCGACGTTCCCGAGGGGAGCTGCTGCGGGTTTTGTGAGGGGCTTGGTGTGGTGCTGAATTAGTACGCCTGTGTCGTTTCCTCGGCCGGGTGGCCGGATAATCTTTGGCCTGGATGTCGGCTCTGCTGCTCTTGAGGGGTTCTGAGACTGTATGGTGCGTGAAACTAACGGACCGGCGTCACCGTTGAGCGGATCGCACGAGCCCGTGGCCGTGGTGGCCATGGGCTGCCGCCTCCCCGGCGGGGTCGACGGTCCCGACGCGCTGTGGCGACTGCTGGCCGACGGGCGGGACGCCATCGGCCCGTTCCCCGAGGACCGCGGCTGGGACGTCGCCGGCGCGGCGGCCACCGACCCGAACTCGCCCGGCCACAACTACCAGCACCAGGCCGGCTTCATCCACGACGCGAATCGATTCGACGCGGCGTTCTTCGGGATCTCGCCGCGTGAGGCGCTGGCCATGGACCCCCAGCAGCGGATCCTGCTGGAGACCGCCTGGGAGACGCTGGAGCGCGCCGGGATCGACCCGACCAGCCTGCGCGGCAGCGACACCGGCGTCTTCGTCGGCGCCATGGCGGGGGACTACGGGCCCCGCATGGACGAGGGCTCGCCGCTCGAAGGCCACATCCTGACCGGCACCACCGGCGGCGCGGCCTCGGGCCGCGTCGCCTACACCCTCGGCCTCGAGGGCCCCGCCCTCACGGTCGACACGGCCTCCTCCGCCTCCCTGGTCGCGCTCCACCTCGCCGTCCGTTCGCTCCGCGCGGGCGAGTGCGGACTGGCGCTGGCCGGTGGCGTCACCGTGATGAGCAGCCTCGGCCTGTTCATCGAGTACAGCCGGCAGCGCGGCCTCGCGCCCGGCGGTCGCGCCCGGCCGTTCGCGGCCGCCGCCGAGGGCACCGTCTGGGGCGAGGGTGCCGGACTGCTGCTGCTGGAACGGCTCTCCGACGCGCGGCGCAACGGGCACCGGGTGCTCGCCGTGATCCGCGGCAGCGCCGTCAACCAGGACGGCGCCTCCGACCGGTTCACCGCGCCGAGCGGGCCCGCCCAGGAGCGACTCATCAGGTCGGCCCTCGCCGACGCCGGGCTCACCACCGCCGACGTGGACGTCGTGGAGGCGCACGGGACCGGGACGCCGCTGGGCGACCCGATCGAGGCGGGGGCGTTGCTGGCCACCTACGGCCAGGACCGTGAACGGCCGCTGTTGCTGGGCTCGTTGAAGTCGAATATCGGTCATGCGCAGGCGGCCGCGGGTGTGGCCGGTGTGATCAAGATGGTGTTGGCGTTGCGGAACGGTGTGGTGCCCGCGACGCTGCACGTGGACGAGCCGACCCCGCACGTGGACTGGTCCTCGGGGGCCGTCGAGCTGGTGACCGCGGCGACGGACTGGCCGGAGACGCGGCGTCCTCGTCGGGCCGGCGTGTCCTCGTTCGGCATCAGTGGCACCAACGCGCACGTGATCCTGGAGCAGGCGCCGGAGGAGGAGACCCCCGCCGCCGTCCCGGTGGCGACGGACGGAACGCTGCCGCTCGTGCTGTCCGCGAGGACCGTCGAGGCGCTGCGCGAGCAGGCCGGACGGCTGGCGGAGCACCCGCTCGCGGAGCCGGCGGCGGTGGCCCGCGCGCTGGCGGCCGGCCGGGCCGCGCTCGACCACCGCGCCGTGGTCCTCGGCCGGGACGGCGGTGAACTGCGGGACGGCCTGTCGGCTCTGGCCGCGGGCGAGGAGTCGGCGCGGCTGATCGTGGGTCGTCCCGCCGCCGATCCCGGCGGGACCGTGTTCGTGTTCCCCGGGCAGGGGTCCCAGTGGCGTGCCATGGGAGCGGAACTGCTGGCCTCCTCGCCTGTGTTCGCCCAGCACCTGACCGCCTGCGCCGAGGCGTTGGCTCCGTTCGTCGACTGGGACCTCTTCGAGGTGCTGACCGGGACCGACGGCGCGCCGCCGCTCGATCGGGTGGACGTGGTGCAGCCGGCGTTGTTCGCGGTGATGGTGTCGCTCGCCCGGCTGTGGGAGTCGTTCGGGGTGCGGCCCGACGCGGTGATGGGGCACTCCCAGGGAGAGATCGCCGCGGCGCACGTCGCGGGGAAATTGTCGTTGTCGGACGCCGCGCGGGTCGTGGCCCTGCGATCGAAGGCGTTGCGGTCGATCGCCGGACGGGGCGGGATGGTCTCGCTGCCGCTGGGCGCGGAGGCGGCGCGTGAGCTGATCGCTCCCTGGGCCGGGCGAATATCGGTCGCCACGGTCAACGGCCCCACCAGCACGGTTGTTTCGGGCGAGGCGGCGGCGTTGGACGAGCTGTTGGCCCGTTGTGAGAGGCAGGGTATCAGCGCTCGAAGGATCGCCGTGGACTACGCCTCCCACTCGCCACAGGTGACGGCGATCCGCGACGAGTTGCTCGAACTGCTCGCCCCGATCACCCCCCGCCCCGGCACCGTGCCGTTCTACTCCACCGTCGCCGGACACGCCGGAGGGCCGCTGCCGTCGGACGCGCGGCTGGACGCCGCCTACTGGTACGAGAACCTGCGCCAGACCGTCGAGTTCGAGACCGCGACCCGTGGGCTGCTCGCCGACGGCCACACCCTCTTCGTGGAGACCAGCCCGCACCCGGTGCTCACCGTCGGCGTCGAGGAGACCATCGCGGCGCACGCCCCCGAGTCCGGCGCCGTCGTCACCGGCACGCTGCGCCGCGACGACGGCGGCTGGCCCCGGCTGCTGACCTCGCTCGCCACCGCGCACGTCCACGGCGGAGTGACCCCGGACTGGACCGCCGTGCTCGGCGAGGGACCGATCGACGCCACCACACTGCCCACCTACCCCTTCCAACGCCAGACCTACTGGGCCGACAACGGCCCGGGGGACCGCCTGGACGCCGCCGGCCTCGACACGCCGGAACACCCGCTGCTCGGCGCCAGCACCGCCCTCGCCGACGGCGAAGGACACCTCTTCACCTGCGCCCTCGCCACCCTCCGCCATCCGTGGCTCGCCGACCACACCCTCGACGACACGGCGCTGCTCCCGGCCGCCGCCCTCGTCGAACTCGCCCTCGCCGCCGGCGATTCCGCCGGGGCCGGCGAGCTACACGAACTGCGCCTCGGCACCCAGCTCCGGCTTCCGGAGTCGGCCGCCGCGCAGCTCCAGGTGCGGATCGGCGGTCCGGACGCGAACGGTCGGCGCGCGCTCAGCATCAGCTCACGCGTCGCGGGGGAGCCCGACTGGACCCGGCACGCCACCGGCGCCTTCCGCCCAGCCGACTCCGCCGCCGCGCCACCCGACCACGCCCCCGAAGCCGCCGCCTGGCCGCCCACCGGCGCCGTTCCCCTCGACCTCGGACAGCTGCGGGACCGGCTCGCGGACCGCGGCCACCAGTACGGTCCCACCTTCCAGACACTCCGCGCCGCTTGGCGGCACGAGAACCAACTGCTCGCCGAACTCGCGGTACCGGCCGCGATCACCGACGCCGACCGCTACGCCCTCCACCCCGCGCTGCTCGACGGTGCCCTCCACCTCGCCTTCGCCGAGGCCGACTCCGACCGGCCACAGGTGGCCCGTCGATGGGCCGGGACCCGTCTCCACGCGACCGGCGCCCGCACCCTGCGGGCCCGCGTCACCCGCGGCGCCGACGGGCGCGTCACGCTGCTGCTCGTCGACCCGACCGGCGCCACCGTCCTCACCGCCGAGTCCGTGACGATCAGCCGACTCGCCCAGGAGGAGCTACCCCCACCGCGCGGCGCGGAAGCCGAGCCCGCCCTGCGCCTCGACTGGCTGCCGCTGCCGGCCACGACCTCGGACCCCCGCCCCGGGACCTGGGCGGTCGTCGGCGAGGACGATCTCGGTCTCGACCTGCCCCACCATCCCAGGCTGTCCACCGTCGCGCAGGGAGAAGGACCACCGCCCGAGGTGGTCGTCACCGCCGCCGTCCCGCACGAGGCCCGGGGAGCCGGCGAACTCCCGCCGGCCGCCGCACGCCGCGCCGTTCGGCGGGTGGCGACCCTGCTCCGCGGCTGGCTCGGCGACGAGCGGCTGAGCACGAACTCCCGGCTGGTGATCGTCTCGCGCGGCGCCGTGGCAGCCCGCCCCAGCCAGGCCGTCGACGGGCTCGCCGACGCGGCCGTCTGGGGGCTGGTGCGCTCGGTGCAGCGCGAACACCCCGGCCGCGTCACCATCGTCGACCTCGACGCGGAAAGCCGGACCGACACCGCGCTGGCCGCCGCCGTCGCCGCCGGCGAACCACAACTCGCCGTCGTCGACGGCGGCCTGTACGTGCCCCGGCTGCGACGCGACCCCCGTGCTCCGGACCTCGCCGGAACCGGGGGCCCGGCCGATGGCACCACCCTGATCACCGGCGCGCCCGGGCCGCGGGCCGCCGCCTTCGCCAGGCACCTGGCCGCCACCCGCCCCGGCGCCCGACTGCTGCTGCTCGGCCGGCGCGGCGCCGACGCCCCCGGCATGGCCCAGCTCCGCGCCGAACTCGCCGACCTGGGCGCCGAGGTGACCGTCACGCCCTGCGACATCGCCGACCCCGAGGCGCTCGCCGGGGTGCTGGCGAACATACCGGCCGCGCACCCGCTGACGGGCGTGGTGCACGGCGCGGGAGCCGAGGACGACGGCATCCACCGGACCATCGCGGCCGCCTGGCACCTGCACGTCCTCACCCGCGACCGGGCCCCCGCGCTCACCGAGTTCACGCTGCTCGCCTCGACCGCCGGCCTCCTCGGCGCCACCGAAGGACGCAACGGCGCCGACACCGACACCTTCCTCGCGGCCCTCGCCGCACACCGCCGCGCCACCGGGCTGCCCGCCGCCGCGCCGCACCTCGTGCTCGAAGGCGACGCCGAGCTCGGCCTCGTACCGCCCCCTACGGAAAGAGCGTTGGCCCTGCTCGACCGGTCAGCGGACGCCGACGCCCGGCTGGCGGCCGGGGTCGACCGCGCCGCCCTGCGCCAGCACGCCGAGGGAGGCACCCTGCCGGCCGTGCTGCGCGGTCTGCTGCCCGACCGCGCCCGTCGCGCCGCCCGGTCGGGCGGCGACGAGCCGGCCGCCACCGTCGCCCCGAGCGCCTCCCGAGACCTCGCCCAGCTCGTCCGCGGCCATGTCGCGGCGGTGCTCGGCCACGGCACCGGCGACTCCGTGGACGCCGACGCCACCTTCAAGTCCCTCGGCTTCGACTCACTCACCGGCGTCGAACTGCACAGGCGTCTGGCCCGCGCCACCGGGCTGCGGCTGCCCACGGCCCTGATCTACGACCACCCGACCCCCGGCGCGCTCATCGCCCACCTGGAGGACCGCCTGGGCATCGGCCCCGGCGCCGCCCGCGCCACCGCGCCGGCGGAGCGCCGGGCCGCCGACGACGAGCCGATCGCCGTCGTCTCGATGGGCTGCCGCTACCCCGGCGGAGTCCGCTCGCCCGAGGACCTGTGGCGGCTGCTCGGCGAAGGTGCCGACGCCATCGGCGACTTCCCCACCACCCGCGGCTGGGACCTGGACGCCCTCTACGATCCGGAACCCGGCAAGCCGGGTCGGACCTACACCCGCCGCGGCTTCTTCCTCAACGACGCCGACGCGTTCGACGCGGCGTTCTTCGGGATCTCGCCGCGTGAGGCGCTGGCGATGGACCCGCAGCAGCGGCTGCTGCTGGAGACGTCCTGGGAGACGCTGGAGCGCGCTGGGATCGACCCGACCTCCCTGCGCGGCAGCCGCACCGGCGTCTTCGCCGGCG
Source organism: Streptomyces millisiae (assembly GCF_031845425.1). Taxonomy (NCBI): domain Bacteria; kingdom Bacillati; phylum Actinomycetota; class Actinomycetes; order Kitasatosporales; family Streptomycetaceae; genus Streptomyces; species Streptomyces millisiae. Next base: position 117,662 of record NZ_JAVREM010000009.1, on the reverse strand, counting down.
TGATGTACGGCGACTACGCGCTCGGGCTGCGCGCCACCCCGGACGCCGTCCCCGACGACCTCGCCGGCTACCTCAGCACCGGCACGACGGGCAGCGTCGCGTCGGGGCGGGTCGCCTACACCCTCGGCTTCGAGGGCCCTGCCCTCACCGTCGACACGGCCTGCTCCTCGTCGCTGGTCGCGCTCCACCTCGCCGCCCAGGCACTGCGCTCCGGCGAGTGCGATCTGGCCCTGGCCGGCGGCGTCACCGTGCTGGCCACCCCGGAGATCTTCACCGAGTTCGGCCGGCAGCGTGGCCTCGCCGCCGACGGACGCGTCAAGCCGTTCGCCGCCGCCGCCGACGGCACGGCCTGGGGCGAGGGCGTCGGACTGCTGCTGCTGGAGCGCCTTTCCGACGCGCGGCGCAACGGGCACCGGGTGCTCGCCACGCTCCGGGGCTCGGCCGTCAACCAGGACGGCGCCTCCAACGGCCTCACCGCCCCCAACGGTCCTTCCCAGCAACGGGTGATCCGACAGGCGCTGGCCAACGCCCGCCTCACCGCCGCCGACGTCGACGCCGTCGAGGCGCACGGCACCGGCACCGCGCTGGGCGACCCGATCGAGGCGGGGGCGCTGCTGGCCACCTACGGGCAGGACCGTGAACGGCCGCTGTTGCTGGGCTCGTTGAAGTCGAATATCGGACACACCCAGGCGGCCGCCGGGGTGGCCGGTGTGATCAAGATGGTGCTGGCGTTGCGGCATGGTGTGGTGCCCGCGACGCTGCACGTGGACGAGCCGACGCCACATGTGGACTGGTCCTCGGGGGCCGTCGAGCTGGTGACCGCGGCGACGGACTGGCCGGAGACCGGGCGTCCTCGTCGGGCCGGCGTGTCCTCGTTCGGCATCAGTGGCACCAACGCGCACGTGATCCTGGAGCAGGCGCCGGAGGAGGCCTCCACCGTCGTCCCGGTGGCGACGGACGGAACGCTGCCGCTCGTGCTGTCCGCGAGGACCGTCGAGGCGCTGCGCGAGCAGGCCGGCCGCCTGCGGGAAACCGACCTGAGCGAGCCCACCGCACCGGCACGTGCGCTGGCCCTGGGGCGCGCGTCCTTCGGGAAGCGCGCGGTGGTAGTGGCCCGGGACGCGTCCGAACTCCACGCCGGTCTCTCGGCCCTGGCCGCTGGCCGGGAGGCTGTCGGTCTGGTCGCCGGTGAGGCTCCCGGCCGGTCGGGTGGGACGGTGTTCGTGTTTCCGGGTCAGGGCTCGCAGTGGTTGGGGATGGGGTTGGAGCTCCTCGACTCGTCGTCCGTGTTCGCGGAGCATCTGTCGGCCTGTGCGGAGGCTTTGGCGCCGTTCACCGGGTGGGATCTGCTGGCGGTGTTGCGTGGTGAGGCGGGGGCGCCGTCGCTGGAGCGGGTGGAGGTGGTGCAGCCGGCGTTGTGGGCGGTGATGGTGTCGCTGGCCCGGTTGTGGGAGTCGCTGGGGGTGCGGCCGGATGCGGTGGTGGGGCATTCCCAGGGGGAGATCGCCGCGGCTCAGGTGGCGGGGATGTTGTCGTTGTCGGACGCGGCGCGGGTGGTGGCGTTGCGGTCGCGGGCGTTGCGGTCGATCGCGGGCCGGGGCGGGATGGTGTCGTTGCCGCTGGGCGCGGAGGCGGCGCGTGAGCTGGTCGGCGCGTGGGCCGGGCGGATATCGGTCGCCACGGTCAACGGCCCCACCAGCACGGTTGTTTCGGGCGAGGCGGCGGCGTTGGACGAGCTGTTGGCCCGTTGCGGGAGGCAGGGCGTCGGCGCCCGGCGGATCGCCGTGGACTACGCCTCGCACTCACCGCACGTGGCGGCGATCAGGGACGAGCTCCTCGACGTGCTGGCCCCGATCGAGCCACGCACGGGCCGCGTGCCGTTCTACTCCACGGTCGCCGGCCTGGCGGGCGGGCCGTTGCCCGACGACGCGCGGCTGGACGCCGCCTACTGGTACGAGAACCTGCGTCGGACCGTCGAGTTCGAGACCGCGACCCGAAGCCTGCTCGCCGACGGCCGCACCCTCTTCGTGGAGACCAGCCCGCATCCGGTGTTGACCATCGGTGTCGAGGAGTCCATCGCCGCGTACGCCCCCGAGTCCGGCGCCGTCGTCACCGGCACCCTGCGGCGGAACGACGGCGGCTGGCCCCGGCTGCTGACCTCGCTCGCCACCGCGCACGTCCACGGCGGGGTGAGCCCCGACTGGTCCGCCGTGCTCGGCGAAGGGCCGATCGACGCCACCACACTGCCCACCTACCCCTTCCAACACCGCGCCTACTGGCTGGAGAACACACGATCCGCGGGCGCCCCCGCGGCACTCGGCCTCGCCGAAGGCGACCACCCGTTGCTGGGCGCCTCCCTCTCGTTGGCCGAGGCGGACGAACACGTCCTCACCGGCAGCCTCTCCCGCCACACCCACCGTTGGCTCGCCGACCACCAGATCCGGGGCAGCGTGCTGCTGCCGGCCACCGCGATGGTCGAACTCGCCGTCCGGGCCGGCGACCAGGTCGGATGCGGCCACCTGGAAGAACTCATTATCGGCACCCCCCTGGTGCTGCCCGCCGACGGCGCCACGGCCGTCCAGGTCCACGTCGGCGCCCCCGACGAGCAGGGGCGGCGCACCCTCACCGTGCACGCCCGCCCCGCGGCGTCCTCCGCGGCCGAACCGTGGACCAGGCATGCCACGGGCACCCTCACACCCGAACCACCCCGGCTCCCCGAACCGACCGGCGAGGAGACCGTCTGGCCCCCGGCCGGCGCCGTCCCGCTGGATCCCGCGGACCTCCACGACCGACTGGCCGCCCGCGGTTACGCCTACGGCCCGGCGTTCCGCGGCCTCACCGCCGCCTGGCGGCTCGGCACCAGCCTCTACGCCGAGGCGACCCTCCCCGACGAGGCGGGCGAACCCGACGGGTTCGGCCTCCACCCGGCCCTGTTCGACGCCGCCCTGCACATCGCCCTGCCCGACTCCGGGGAGATCCGGGTGCCGTTCTCCTGGCGGGACGTCAGGCTGCACGCCACGGGCGCGCGCGCCCTGCGGGTGCGCGTCGACACCGGCGACCAGGAGACGGTGCGGGTGTCCCTCAGCGACCCGGCGGGCGTACCCGTGCTCGACGTGGGCGCACTGGTACTGCGGGCGTTGGGGGACGCCGACCGGGCCGCCACCGCACAGGACCTACACCACGTCGTCTGGCGACCCGCGCCGCCGACCGAACGCTCGGCACCCGCCCGCCTGGTGGTGCTCGGACAGCACCCCGAGGCCGCCGAGTTGGCCGCCGCCCTCGGCGCCGCGGGCCACGAGGTCACCGGGCATCGGGACCTGGCGGCCTGGCGCGCCGCCGGCGCGCCCCCGCCCGACGCGGTGCTGGCGCCGTGCGAGACGCCGGACGACCCCGGCGACGCGGTGCGGGCGGCCCACGAGGTCACCCGGCGGGCACTGGAACTGCTGCGGGACTGGCTCTCCGCACCGGGCTCGCCCTCCGGCACCGACCGGGCGGACCTCGCCGGCACCAGGCTCGTCCTGGTCACCCGGCGGGCGGTGGCCGCCCGCGACGGCGAGGACGTACCGGGCCTGGCGACCGCCCCCGTCTGGGGTCTGGGCCGCTCCGCCCAGACCGAGAACCCGGGACTCGTCACCCTCGTCGACCACGACGGCACGGTCGCCTCGCTCCGCGCGCTGCCGACCGCGCTCGCCACCGATGAGCCACAACTGGCGCTGCGCGACGGCTCGGTCACCGTGCCCAGACTGGTCGCCACCGCGTCGGAGAGCGAACTGGTCCCGCCGTCGTCAGGCGCCTGGCGGCTGGACTTCACCTCCCGTGGCTCGGTGGACCACCTCGCGTTCCTGCCGCACCCCGCCTACGACCAGCCGCTCGGCGCCGGTCAGGTCCGGGTCGCCCTCCGGGCGGCCGGCCTCAACTTCCGGGACGTGATGACGGCCCTCGACCGGGTCGCCGACACCCGCCCGCCCGGAGGCGAGGGCGCCGGGGTGGTGCTCGAGACCGGTCCCGGAGTGACGGGACTGCGGCCCGGCGACCGGGTGATGGGCGTCTTCATGGACGGCACGGGCCCGATCGTCGTCGCCGACCAGCGGTTGATGGTCCGCATGCCCACCGGCTGGTCCTTCGCCGAGGCCGCGACCATCCCCGTGGCCTTCCTCACGGCCGCCTACGCGCTCACCGACCTGGCCGCGCTCCGCCCCGGCGAGACCCTCCTCGTCCACGCCGCCACCGGCGGCGTCGGCATGGCCGCCGTGCGCCTCGCCCAGGAACTGGGCGCCGAGGTGTACGGCACGGCCAGCCCGGGCAAGTGGGCCACCCTGCGGGGCCAGGGGGTCGCCGACGACCACATCGCCAGCTCCCGGACGCTGGAGTTCGAGGAGACCTTCCGCGCCGCGACCGGCGGCCGCGGCGTCGACGTCGTCCTCAACTCCCTGGCCGGTGAGTACACGGACGCCTCGATGCGGCTGCTCGCCCCCGGCGGGCGGTTCGTGGAGATGGGCAAGACCGACATCCGCGGCGCCGGCGAGACCCACCTCCCCGAGGGCGGAAGCTACCGGGCCTTCGACCTGATGGAGGCCGGCGAGGACCGCGTCCAGGAACTCCTCCGGGCGCTGCGGGCCGACTGCGAGAACGGCGTCCTGCGGCCGCTGCCCGCCACCACCTGGGACATCAGGCACGCGAACCGGGCGTTGCGGCACCTGGCTCTCGCCCGGCACACCGGCAAGGTCGTCCTGACCATCCCGCCCACCGTCCACCCGGCCCCGCGGCACGAGGCCCGGGGCACGGTGCTGATCACCGGAGGCACCGGCACCCTCGGCCGGCTGGTGGCCCGCCACTACGCGGCCTCGGGACGAGTGGGCCACGTGCTGCTCGCCAGCCGCCGCGGCCCCGACAGCCCCGGCGCGGCCGAACTCGTCGCCGAGCTCACCGAGTCGGGCGTGACCGCGACCGTCGTGGCGGGCGACACGGCCGACCGGGCGGCGGTGGCCCGCCTGTTGGACGGCGTTCCGGACGAACACCCGCTGACCGCCGTCGTACACGCCGCCGGCGTGCTGGACGACGGCGTACTGCTCAGCCAGACGCCGCGACGCCTCGACGCCGTGCTGCGGCCGAAGATCGACGCGGCCTGGCACCTCCACGAGCTGACCAGGGACCTCGAACTCGCGGAGTTCGTCCTCTTCTCGTCGGCCGCCGGCACCCTGGGCACCCCGGGACAGGCCAACTACGCCGCCGGCAACGTCTTCCTCGACGCGCTCGCCGCCCACCGGCGGGCCCAGGGGCTCCCGGCCATCTCCCTCGCCTGGGGGCGGTGGGCCCAGGCCACCGGCATGACCGGCCACCTCGAACAGGTGGACCTGGACCGGATCGCGCGTCTCGGCCTGGTCCCGATCCCGGACGAACACGGCCTGACGCTCCTCGACGCGGCCCGCCGCGCCGACCGGCCCGCCATGCTGCCGAGCGGGATCGACCGGGCCGCGGTGCGCGCCCTGGAGCACCCGCCGGCGCCGCTCCGCGGACTGGTGGACGCCGAGCCTCGCCGCACGGCCCTGACCACCGCCGTCGGTGCCGCCGAGGAGGGGCTGGCTCAGCGCCTGCTCCGACTGCCGCGGTCGGAGCGCGAGACCACCGTGCTCGCCCTGCTGACCGAGCAGATCGCGACGATCCTGGGCCACCCGCCAGGCGAGACGATCGACCCGCGGGGGTCTTTCAAGTCCATCGGCTTCGACTCCCTGACCTCCGTGGAGCTGCGCAACCGGCTCAACTCCCTCACCGGCCTGCGGCTTCCGGCCACGCTGGCCTTCGACCACCCCACTCCGCGGGCGCTGGCCGGGGAGTTGACGACCCGCCTCACGGGCCAGCAGGAGCCGGAGGCCCCCGTCACCACCGAGGAGACCGGCCCCGGGGGCGGGGACGACCCCGTCGTCATCACCGCGATCGGCTGCCGCTACCCGGGCGGCGTGCGCGGCCCCGAGGACCTGTGGCGGATGGTGGTGTCGGGCACCGACGCCATCACCTCGTTCCCCGTCGACCGCGGCTGGGACCTGGACCACCTGTTCGACCCCGACCCGGACCGACCCGGCACCTCCTACGTGGCGCACGGCGGCTTCCTGACCGACGCGGCCGAGTTCGACGCCGACTTCTTCGGGATCTCGCCGCGTGAGGCGCTGGCGATGGACCCGCAGCAGCGGCTGCTGTTGGAGACGGCGTGGGAGACGATCGAACGCGCCGGGATCGACCCGACCACGCTGCGTGGCAGCCGCACCGGGGTGTTCGTCGGCGCGGCGGGGCAGGAGTACGGACCCAGGCTGGCGCAGGCGCCCGCCGAACTCGGCGGATCGATGCTGACGGGCAACACCACGAGCGTGGTCTCCGGCCGGATCGCCTATTCTCTGGGCCTTGAGGGGCCCGCCGTGACCGTCGACACCGCGTGCTCCGCCTCCCTGGTCGCACTGCACCTGGCGGTCCAGGCGCTGCGCTCGGGGGAATGCGACCTCGCGCTGGCCGGTGGCGTCACGGTGATGGCGACCCCCGGCATGTTCGTCGAGTTCAGCCGCCAACGCGGGCTGGCCAGGGACGGTCGGATCAAGCCGTTCGCCGAGGCCGCCGACGGCACGGCCTGGTCGGAGGGCGTGGGCCTGCTGCTGGTGGAGCGGCTGTCCGACGCGCGCCGACACGGGCACCCCGTGCTGGCCGTCGTCCGGTCGACCGCCACCAACCAGGACGGCGCCTCCAACGGCCTCACCGCGCCCAACGGCCCCTCGCAGCAGCGGGTGATCCGGCAGGCGCTGCGCGGCGCCGGACTGACCCCGGCCGACGTCGACGCCGTGGAGGCCCATGGCACGGGCACCCGCCTCGGCGACCCGATCGAGGCCCAGGCGCTCCTCGCCACCTACGGCCAACAGCGGCCCGCCGAGCGTCCGGTGCTCATCGGCTCGGTGAAGTCGAACATCGGCCACGCCCAACTCGCGGCCGGGGCGGCCGGCGTGATCAAGATGGTGGAGGCCATGCGGCACGGGCTGCTGCCCGCCACGCTGCACGTGGACGCGCCCACCAGCGAGGTCGACTGGAACGCCGGCGCGGTACGGCTGCTGACCGAGAACACCCCCTGGCCCGACACCGGCCGGCCGCGCCGTGCCGCCGTGTCCGCGTTCGGCATCAGCGGCACCAACGCCCATGTGATCCTCGAACAGCCGCCCGTCGAGCCGGAGTTCGAGGAGGCCGAAGCCGGCGGCGACCAGGACGCCCAGGTGGTGGCCTGGCCGCTGTCGGCCAGGAGCGGCCCGGCGCTGCGCGCCCAGGCCCTGCGGATGCTGGACCACCTGGCCACGCACCCCGAGCCCACGCCCGCCGCCACCGGCCGCGCGCTGGCCGCGACCCGCGCCACCTTCGACCACCGGGCCGTGCTCGTCGGCACCACCCACGCGGACTTCAGGGCCGGGCTCGCCGCGCTCGCCGCGGGGCAGGAGGCCGCCGGTCTGGTCACCGGCGTGGCGGGCACCCCCGGCCGGACGGCCCTGCTCCTGACCGGCCAGGGCAGCCAGCGACCGGGCATGGGCCGCGAACTCCACGCCGCCTTCCCGCTGTTCGCCGAGGCCCTGGACGAGGTCTGTGGCCACTTCGCCGACCACCTCGAACGTCCGCTCACCGAGGTGCTGTTCGCCGACCCGGCGTCCGGGGAGGCGGCGCTCGTCCACGAGACCCGGTTCGCCCAACCCGCGCTGTTCGCCCTCCAGGTGGCGCTCCACCGCCTGGTCAGGGAGGCGGGGATCACCCCGGACGTGCTGATCGGCCACTCCGTCGGCGAGCTCACGGCGGCCCATCTGGCCGGGGTGTTCTCGCTGCCGGACGCCGCGAAGCTGGTGGCCGCCCGGGCCCGACTCATGCAACGCGCCACCCCCGGCGGGCTGATGATCGCCGTCCAGGCACCGGAGGACGAGGTCGCCGCCGCCCTGGAGGGGCTGGCGGACCGCGTCGCCGTCGCCGCCGTGAACACGCCGCGTGGCACGGTGATCGCGGGGGACGCCGAGGCCGCCGAGCGCGTCGCCGCGCACTTCGCGGCACGTGGCGGGCGCCCGCGCCGACTCCGGGTCTCGCACGCCTTCCACTCACCCCACATGGACGGCGTCCTCGACGAGTTCAGGACCGTCGCCGCGACCATCGACTACCACCTGCCCACGGTTCCCGTCGTCTCCAACGTCACCGGCCGGCTCGCCGACGCCGCGCGGTTGACGAGCCCCGACTACTGGACCGAGCACATCAGGCGCCCCGTCCGGTTCCGGGACGGCGTCCGCACCCTGGAGGAGCTGGGCGTCACCGCGTTCCTCGAACTCGGGCCCGACGCCGTTCTCAGCCAACTGGCACGCGAGAACCTGGACGCGCCGCGGGACCAGGCGCCGGACCGTCGCGACCGGACCCCCGCCCCGACACCGGCAGTCGTGCCGGTCCTGCGGCGGGACCTGAGCGAGCCCGCCGCCCTGCTCGCGGCGCTGGCGGAACTGCACGTCCACGGCGTCGAGCCGGACTGGAACGCCGTCCTCGGCCGGCCGGCCCGCCCCGCGCCCGCGCTGCCCACCTATCCCTTCCAGCGGAGGCGCTACTGGTACGAGGAGCCGGTCGGGGCGACCCCCGACGGCGCTCCCGCCGCCACCGGCGGTTCCGAGCGACTGCTCTGGGAGGCGGTCGAGCGGTCGGATACGCGGGCCCTGGCCGGGGTGCTCAGCCTCGACGACGGGGAGCAGGCCGCCGCGCTGCTGCCGGCGCTCGCCGACCTCCGCAGGCGCGGGGCCGACCGCGCCCGGCGCGACGCCTGGCGCTACCGCGAGACCTGGCTGCCCCACCGTGCCCCCGAGGCCGCCGCGCCCGCCGGCAGCTGGCTGCTGGTCGTGCCCGAGCACCTGGCGGACCACCCCTGGGTGGCAGCGGCCGAGACCGGCCTCGCCGACCGTGGCGCCAAGCCCCGCAGGCTCCACGTCGACCTCGCCGCGGCCGCCCCCGACCGACTGGTCGAGCTGCTGGGGGACGCCGTCACCGAGGACGGCGGCGGTCGGCCGGCCGGACTGCTGTCCCTGCTGGCGCTCGACGAGCGGCCGCACCCGGACTGGCCGGCCCTGCCGGCCGGCCTCGCCCTCAACCTCGCGCTCGTCAGGGCGCTCGGCGAACTCGGGCACACCGCACCACTCTGGTGCGCGACCAGCGGCGCCGTACCCGAAGCCCTCACGCAGGGCGGCGTGAGTCCGGCGCAGGCGCAGACGTGGGGCGCCGGGCGGGCCATCGCGCTGGAGCACCCAGAGCGTTGGGGCGGCCTCGTCGACCTGCCCGCCGCGCCCGACGAGCGGAGCGTCGCACTGCTCTGCGCGGCGCTCGCGGCCACCGACGGCGAGGACCAGCTTGCCATCCGGGCCAGCGGCCTCCATGTCCGCCGCCTGGTCCGGGCGCCGCACCGGGCCCCCGCGGCCGACGACGCCGCGTCCGTCGGCGCTTGGCGACCACGTGGCACCACGCTGATCACCGGCGGCACCGGAGCGCTCGGCGGCCGAGTGGCCCGCTGGCTGGCGGGGCGCGGGGCGGAACACCTGCTGCTGGTGAGCCGTCGCGGCCCCGAGGCCGAAGGCGCCACCGCCCTCGCCGCCGAACTGCGCGCCCTGGGCTCCCGTGTCACGGTGGCGGCCTGCGACACCGCCGACCGCGACGCCCTCGCCCGGCTGCTCGCCGAGGTGCCGGCGGCCTACCCGCTGCGCTCCGTCGTGCATGCCGCCGGGGTGGCCGCCGACCGCCGCGTCGCCGAGGGCGACCTGGCCGAGTTCGCCGCCGTGCTCTCCGGAAAGGTCATGGGGGCCACCCACCTCGACGAACTCCTCGGCACCGCCCCCCTGGACGCCTTCGTGCTGTTCTCCTCCGTCTCCGGCACCTGGGGCAGCGCGGGCCAGGCCGCCTACGGCGCCGGCAACGCCCACCTGGACGCGTTGGCCAGGCGGCGACGTGCCGCGGGCCTGCCCGCGACCGCCATCGCCTGGGGCGCCTGGGCCGGGTCCGGCCTCGCCACCGAGGAGCACACCCAGGCGTTCCTCAGCAGGCGCGGGGTGCGCGCGATGTCGCCCGAGCTGGCCGTCGAGATCATGGCGGAGGCCGTGGCGGGCGGCGACACCACGCTGACCGTCGCCGACCTCGACTGGGAGCCGTTCGTGCGCTCCTTCACCGCGCTGAGGCCGAGCCCGCTGTTCTCGGGCGTCCCCGAGGCACGCCGGCTGATGGCGGAGGCCGGCCGGCGGGACGCCGACGAGGAGCCCGGGAACGCCACCGGCACCTCGCCGGTCGACCGGCTCGCCACACTCGCCGAACCCGAGCGCCGCGCCGCGCTGCTCGACCTCGTGCGCGGGCAGGTGGCGGCCGTGCTCGGACACGAGTCGGCCCAGGAGGTCCCCGCGGCCCGGTCGTTCAAGGACCTGGGCTTCGACTCGCTGACCGCGCTGGCGCTGCGCGACCGGTTGGGGAAGGCCACCGGGCTCCGGCTGTCGGCCACCCTCGCCTACGACCACCCGAGCGCCGAGGCCCTGGCCGACCGGCTGCACGAGGAGATCACCGGAGGCACGGACCCGGCGGAGCCCTCGGTCTTCCGTGAGCTCGACCAACTGGAGCGGGCGCTGGGCGCGGTCGACGACACGCCCGCCGTCCGGGCCCAGGTGGCCGCCCGGCTGACGCGACTGCTGGCGACCTGGCAGACACAGACCACCGTGACCGATTCGGACCCGGCCCGCGACGGCGACCTCGCGGCCGACCTCGACGAGGCGTCCGATGACGAGCTCTTCCAGATGCTCGGCGACGAGTTTGGGATTTCCTGACGGACGGCGTTCCGCAGGGGGATAGGGGTTGATCGGCATGCCGAGTGCCGCGAACGAGGAAAAACTGCGCCACTTCCTCAAGAAGACGATGGCCGACCTCCGGACGGTCAGGGAACGGCTGGCCATCGTCGAGTCGGGGCAGGCGGAACCCGTCGCCGTCGTCGGCATGGGATGCCGACTCCCGGGCGGCGTCGCCGGTCCCGAGGAGCTGTGGGAGCTGGTCGCCGGCGGAACCGACGCCATCGGGCCGTTTCCCGCCGACCGTGGTTGGGACCCGGCCGCGATCTACGGAGCCGATGCCGAACGCCAGGGGCGGGCCACCCCCCGGGAGGGCGGCTTCGTCGCCGGTGCGGGCGAGTTCGACGCGGCCTTCTTCGGCATCTCGCCACGCGAGGCGCTGGCCATGGACCCGCAGCAGCGGCTGCTGCTCGAAACCGCCTGGGAGACCCTGGAGCGGGCCGGCATCAGGCCCGAGACGCTGCGTGCCACCCGGACCGGGGTCTACGCCGGGGCCAGCTCGGACACCGCCCCGGGACCCGACGTGTCCGACACCCCCGAGTCCGCCGGTTACGGGCTGACCGGTGCGTCGATGGCCGTGCTCTCCGGGCGCGTCGCCTACGCGCTGGGCCTCGAAGGGCCGGCCGTGACGGTGGACACGGCCTGCTCCTCCTCGCTGGTGGCCATGCACCTCGCCGCCCAGGCGCTGCGCGCGGGTGAGTGCGACCTGGCACTGGCCGGCGGGGTCGCCGTGATGAGCCGCCCCGTCGGGTTCGCGGAGTTCTCCCGGCAGGGCGGGCTGGCGCGCGACGGCAGGTGCAAGTCGTTCTCCGCCGACGCCGACGGCACGGGCTGGGCCGAGGGCGCCGGGCTCGTCCTGCTCGAGCGGCTCTCCGACGCACGGCGCAACGGTCACCGGATCCTCGCCCTGGTGCGCGGCAGCGCGGTCAACCAGGACGGGGCCTCCAACGGTCTCACCGCCCCCAACGGCCCCTCGCAGCAGCGGGTGATCCAGCAGGCGCTGGACGCCGCGGGGCTGACCGCCGCCGACGTGGACGTGGTCGAGGCGCACGGCACGGGCACCAGGCTCGGCGACCCGATCGAGGCCCAGGCGCTCCTCGCCACCTACGGCACCGACCGTCCCGCCGAACGACCTCTGCTCCTCGGGTCGTTGAAGTCCAACATCGGGCACACCCAGGCGGCGGCCGGGGTGGCGGGCGTGATCAAGTCGGTGCTGGCCATGCGGCACGGCACCGTTCCCGCCACGCTGCACGCCGACCGGCCGACGCCGCTCGTGGACTGGGACTCGGGCGCCGTGGCCCTGGTCACCGAGCCCCGGCCCTGGCCCGAAACGGACCGCCCACGTCGGGTGGCCGTCTCCGCCTTCGGCATCAGCGGCACCAACGCCCACCTGATACTCGAACAGGCCCAGGAGGAGCCGCGAGAGCGCCGGACCCCGGCGGCGCCGGCCGACCCGCGCCTGCCCGTCCCCTGGGTGCTGAGCGCCCGCGACCCGCGCGCGCTCGGCGCACAGGCCCGCCAACTGCTGGACCGCCTGGGGCGCGATCCGGCGCCCGACGCGGCGGAGATCGGCCTCGCGCTGGCCACCACGAGGACCGCCTTCGAGCACCGGGCCGTCCTCCGCGGCCGGGACCGCTCGGAACTCCTCGAAGGTCTGGCCGCGCTGGCCACCGGCAAGCCCTCACCCGCGCTCACCACGGGCAGCGTCCTGCCCGCGTCCGGCAGGACCGCGCTGCTCTTCACCGGCCAGGGCGCCCAGCGGCCCGGCATGGGGCGCGAACTCCACGACATCTTCCCGGTGTTCGCCGAGGCGTTCGACCAGGCCTGTGCCGCGTTCGACACCCTGCTGCCGACACCGTTGCGCGACGCCGTGTTCGCCGCCGAGGGCACGCCCGCCGCCGAGGCGCTGCACGACACCGGGCTCGCCCAGCCGGCACTGTTCGCCTACGAGACCGCGCTGTACCGGCTGTGGCGGTCCTGGTCGCCCGCCGAGCCCGACCACCTCATGGGCCACTCGCTCGGTGAGATCACCGCCGCCCACGTCGCGGGGGTTCTCTCCCTGGAGGACGCGGCCACCCTCGTGGCCTCCCGCGCCGCGCTGATGCGCGCCCTGCCGGCCGGCGGCGCGATGGTGGCGATCGGCGCGACCGAGGAGGAGGTGGCCAAGGAACTCGGCCAGGAGCCGGGCGGCGGGGGACCGGCCGTGATCGCCGCCGTCAACGGGCCGTCGTCCGTGGTCGTCTCGGGCGAGGAGACCGCCGTGTCGCGGGTCGCCAGGGTGTTCGCCGACCGTGGCCGCAGGACCAACCGGCTGCGCGTCTCGCACGCCTTCCACTCCCCACTGATGGAGCCGATGCTCGACCGGTTCGCCGAGATCCTCGGGACGCTGACGTTCCACGAGCCCGAGATCCCCGTCGTCACCAACGTCACCGGGCACCTCGCCGGCGGCGGCCAGCTGACCACGCCCGACTACTGGCTCGACCAGGTCCGGCGTGCCGTCCGGTTCCACGACGGCGTCCGTACCCTGCGGGACGAGGGCGTCACCCACTTCGTGGAGATCGGTCCCGACGCCGTGCTGACCGCCGCCGTTCGCGAGAGCCTGTCGGGCGAGTCGGGCACGGTGGCCCTCGCGACCCAGCGGCGTCGCGGCCCCGAGGCCGAGACCTTCGTGGGCGCCCTGACCACCGCCTACCTGCACGGCCAGCCGATCGACTGGGGCACCGCCTTCGCCGCGGGCGACCGCACGCCGGACGCGCTCGCCGAACTGCCCACCTATCCGTTCCAGCGCGACACCTACTGGCCGACCCCCGCGCCCCGGAGCCGGCACGAGCACGAGGCCGCGGAGTCCGAGGTGGCGGGTTGGCGCTACCGCGTGAGCTGGGAGCCGCTGGCGATCGCGCCGGGGCCCGTGCTGTCGGGGAACTGGCTGCTGGTGGCCCCCGAGGACGACCCGCTGACCGCCCGCGTCGCCGAGGCGATGCGGCGGCGCGGCGCCCGCGTCGTCCCCCTCCGCGTGAGCGGAACGGCCGAGGTCACCGACACGAGCAGGAAGGAACTGGCCTCCCGGCTCGCGACGAGCGTGGCCCGCGTCGCGGACGGGCGCACCGGCCTGACCGGAGTGGTGTCCCTGCTCGCCGCCCAGGACCGGGCCCAGGACCGGGCGCCCGACGACCACGACGACCACGGCGTGGACCCGGCCGGCGTGGTCGGTGTCCTCCGCCGCGACCTCGTTCTCGCCCAGACCCTGGCCGACGCCGAGGTCGGAGCTCCGCTGTGGTGGGTGACCAGGGGGGCCGTCTCGGTCGCCGACGAGGCCGTCACCAGCACGGCGGGCGCGGCCTCCGCCGGCCTGGGCCGCGTCGTCGGCCTCGAACGTCCCGAGGAGTGGGGCGGTCTCGTCGACCTGCCCGCCGTGGTCGACGAGGCCGCCCTCGACGCCCTCGCCGGGCTCCTCGGCGCCGGCGGCGACGAGGACCTGGTCGCCATCAGGGCGGACGGCGCCCACGCGCGCCGACTCACCCGCGCCGCCGGCCCCACCCCGAACCCGGCACCCCGCCGTCCCGTCGGCACCACGCTGATCACCGGGGGCACGGGCGGCCTCGGCGGCCATGTCGCGCGCTGGCTCGCGCGGGAGGGCGCGGAGCACCTGGTGCTGCTCAGCCGCCGAGGGCCCCACGCACCCGGGGCCGACCGGCTGCGCGCCGACCTGGAGGAGGCCGGCGCCGCGGTCACCATGCTGGCCTGCGACATCGCCGACCGCGCCGCCCTGTCCTCCGCCCTCGACCGCCTGCGCGCCGCAGGGCACCGCTTCCGGACCGTGGTGCACGCCGCGGGGCTACACAACCCCGTCCAACCCGTCACCGAGACCGACCTGAGCCAGCTCTCCGAGACCGTCCACGCCAAGGCCGGCGGAGCCCTGCTGCTCGACGAGCTGCTGGCCGGGGAACCGCTCGACGCCTTCGTGCTCTTCTCCTCGGCGGCCGGCGTCTGGGGCGGGGCGGGCCAGGGCCCCTACGCCGCGGCCAACGCCCTGCTGGACGCCCTGGCGTGGCGCCGGCGCGCCGCCGGCCGGCCCGCGACGTCGATCTCCTGGGGGGTCTGGGCCGGCGACGGCATGGCCCGGGACGTCGACGGGCGCGCCATCGACCGCCTCGGGATGCGGGCCATGCCCCCCCAGAAGGCGATCGTGGCGCTGCGCCAGGCACTGGCGGCGGACGACACGCAGGTCACGGTGGCGGACGTCGACTGGGCGCGCTTCGCGGACAACTACCGCATGGCCAGGCCCAGGCGCCTCATCACCCCGTTGGTCACCCGCCCCGCCGACGGTCTGGACCGACCCGAGGGAACCGAACCCGCCGACACGCTGAGCGAGCGGCTCGCCGGCCGCTCCGAGGCCGAACGTCACGCCCTGCTCCTCAACCTGGTGCGCGAGGAGGTCGCCGCGGAGCTCGGCCATCTCACCCCCGAGTCCATCGGCGCCGATCAACTCTTCCGCGACCTGGGGACCGACTCGATGGCCGCCATCGGGCTCCGCGACCGGCTGAGCCGCCGGACGGGCCTGCCGCTCACGGCGGGCCTGGTCTACGAGAACGAGACGCCGAGCGCGCTCGCCGGGTACCTCGCCGGCAGGTTGGAGACCAGGCACGAACCGACGGCGGGCTCCGCGGAGGACGAGACCCTCGCCTCGGTGTACCGGAGAATCGCCCTGCTGGGACGGTCCTACCAGGCGGAGACCATGCTCGCCGCGGCCGCGGAACTGCGCGACACGTTCGACGTCCCCGAGGCGCTCGCCGCCTCCGACTGGTCCCGCGACGGGGCCACCCGACTCGCCTCCGGCGGCCGCGACAACCCGCTGGTGATCGCCTTTCCGCCGATCGCCCCCGTGGAGCCCACCGTCCAGTACGCCAGGCTCTCGTCCCACCTTCGCGGGCTGGTCGACCTTTCCGTCGTCCCCGTCCCCGGCTGGCGGGACGGCGAGCCGCTCCCCGCGTCGACGGACGTCCTGGCCCGCGTCCTCGCCGATGCCGCCCGCCGGCACGCCGGCGACCGGCCCTTCGCGCTGCTCGGCTACTCGTCGGGAGGATGGTTCGCCCACCAGGTGGTCGCCGAACTCGAGGCCGACGGCGCCCACCCGGCCGGCGTCATCCTGCTCGACACCTATCCGCCGGACGGCATGACACCCCGGCTGCGCAAAGCCATGAACTACGAACTCATCGAACGCAGAAGGCAGTTCTCCACCCTCGACTACACCGCGCTGACCGCCCTCGGTACCTACCGCGCCCTGCACCGTGGCTGGCGGCCCGGGCCCGTCAAGGCGCCGACGCTGTTCGTACGTCCGGCGGAGTGCGTCCCCGGCTCCCCGGAGGAGCCCACCACCGGCTACGACGAGTGGCGCGCCACCTGGCCCCTGGACCACGAACTGGTCGAGGTGCCGGGGGATCACTGCACCATGGTCGCCGATCACTCCGACACGACAGCTGAGGTGATACACCGATGGCTCGCATCCCGATCCCTCCGTTCCGCTCTCCCGCGAGAGGCAAGTCGTCTGACGAGTCACCGGTGACGGTCGGCCCGCTCATGCGACCGGGGTCGACCGCCCACCTCGACGTGGAGACCCTGGCCGACCACGCCGCCATCAAGGACGTGACGGCCGCCTACGGTCACTACTACGACTCCGGCGACTTCGACGGGCTGCGGGAGCTGTTCACCGAGGACGTGCGCTACGAGTTCGTCCCCGAGACGCCGCCGTTCCCCGGCCGGGTCGCCGGGCGCGAGGACGTGATGCGGGCCCTCGTCGAGCAGTGGCGTCACAACAGGAACACCCTCGGCGCCTACCAGCGACACGTCACCACGAACATCGTCGTGCTCCGCCACCGGGACGCGACCGCCGAGACCCGCTCGCTGCTCACGGTCACCTTCGCCTACGAGGACGGCCGTCACGAGGTGCGCAGGACCGGCGGCTACGCCGACGTCCTCCGCAAGGAGGACGGCCGCTGGCGCTTCGCCCGCCGCCAGTTGCGGTTCGCCGGGCTGCTCACTCCGGGGGTGCCCCTGACCCTCGAATAGGCCGGTTCCCGGCTCACCCGACCGCCACTTCGCGCTCCCGACGAAGTAGCGTTGAGGTGCTGTCCGTCACCTCGAAGGGGGAACCCCGGCACATGAGAACGCGATGGCCCCTGCGGGGCCGCCGGTTGGCCGGGGCCCTCGCCGCCCTGGCCGTGCTCGCCGGCGCCGGCACCTGGGTGGCGGCCGGCGGCGAGGGTCCCGAGGTGGTGCGGGACGACCGGGTCTTCGAGATGCCGGAGGAGCCGGGCAGCCGGCAGACCGTGCGGATCGACACCTCGTTCTTCACCACGGGCGACGCCGCCGAGCCGCGCCCCGCCGTGCTCCTCGCCCACGGCTTCGGCGGCAGCAAGGACGACGTCAGGCCGGAGGCCGAGCGGCTGGCCCGCGCCGGCTACGCCGTGCTGAGCTGGTCGGCCCGCGGCTTCGGCGGCTCCACCGGGCGCATCGGCCTCAACGACCCGGAGCGCGAGATCGCCGACGTCTCCCGGCTGATCGACTGGCTCGCCGAGCGCCCCGACATCCGGCTCGACGGCGACGGCGACCCCAGGGTCGGCATCGCCGGCTCCTCCTACGGCGGCGCCGTCGCGCTGCTCGCCGCGGGGCACGACGACCGGGTGGACGCCATCGCCCCCCGCGTCACCTACTGGGACCTCGGCCAGGCGCTCTTCCCCGACGGCGTCTTCAAGCGCCTGTGGACCGGCATCCTGTTCACCACCGGATCCACCGAGGCCACCGGCTCGTCCGGCGACGACCCGGGCTGCGGCCGGTTCCTGCCCGAACTGTGCGAGCTCTACGAGCGGGTGGCCGTCGCCGGCGAGCCCGACGAGGCCGCCCGCCACCTGCTGCAGGCCCGCAGCCCCGCCGCCGTCGCCGACCGCATCGACGTGCCGACCCTCATCACCCAGGGCCAGCACGACTCGCTCTTCCCCCTCGACCACGCCGACGCCATGGCCGGCGCCATCGAGGCCAACGGCGCACCCGTCAGCGTCGACTGGGTCTGGGCCGGCCACGACGGCGGCATCTCCGAGGCCGGCCGGACCGAGGCCCGCACCCTCGACTGGTTCGACCGCTACCTGCGCGAGGACCCGGCCGCCGACACCGGACCCGGCTTCCGCGTCACCCGGATCAGCGGCTTCGACTCCACCAACGGCTCCACGCTGCTGCGCGGCGCGTCCGGCGACACCTATCCGGGGCTCACGGGCGAGCCCACCACCATCGACCTCGAGGGCGGCGAGCAGAGCTTCGTCAACCCGCCCGGCGGCTCCCCGCCGGGGGTCTCCGCCGTGCCGGGGCTCGGCGCCCTCGCCCGGATCTCCACCCTCGGTCTCGGACTCGCCCTCGACTTCCCCGGCCAGTACGCCGCGTTCGACTCCGCGCCGCTGACCGAGACGGTGCGTGTCACCGGCGCCCCCACCGTCCGAATCCAGCTCGACTCGGACGCCGACAGCGCCGTGCTGTTCGCCAAGCTCTACGACGTCGCGCCGGACGGCGGCAGCCAAAGCCTGCCCGCCCAGCTGGTCGCCCCGCTCCGCGTCGACGACATCGGCGAGGGGCGCGTCGTCGACGTCCGCCTCCCCACCATCGACTACCCCTTCGAGGCCGGCCACCGGCTGCGCCTCGTCCTCTCCAGCACCGACATCGGCTACGCCTCGCCGGACGAGCCCGCCACCCACACCGTCTCGCTCGCCGACCCCGGGCTCACCCTCCCCACCGCCCCCGACCTCGCCGGCGGCGCGTCGCCGCTGCCCTGGTGGACCTGGGGCCTGCCGCTGGCCGCCGTCGTCGTCGCCACCGCCCTGCTGCTCACCGGCCGGCGCCGCACCCCGGCCGCCGCGGCAGGCCCGGCCGACCCCGCGCCCGACCCCCGGCTCGCCGACATGCCGCTGCGGATCGAGGGCCTCACCAAGCGCTACGCGGGAGCGGGCGACCGGTACGCCGTCCGCGACCTCTCCTTCCAGGTCAGGCGCGGCCAGGTGCTGGGCCTGCTCGGCCCCAACGGCGCCGGCAAGACCACCACGCTGCGCATGCTGATGGGCCTGATCCGCCCGGACGCGGGCGAGATCAGGCTCTTCGGCCACCTGGTCACCCCGGGCGCCCCGGTGCTCTCCCGGGTCGGCGCCTTCGTCGAGGGCGCCGGCTTCCTGCCGCACCTCAGCGGCCGCGCCAACCTGGAGCTCTACTGGGCCGCCACCGGCCGGCCCGCCGCCGACGCCCACCTGGCGGAGGCGCTGGAGATCGCCGGCCTCGGCCCGGCCGTCGACCGCGCCGTGCGCACCTACTCGCAGGGCATGCGGCAGCGGCTCGCCATCGCCCAGGCCATGCTCGGCCTGCCGGAGCTGCTGATCCTCGACGAGCCGACCAACGGCCTCGACCCGCCCCAGATCCGCGCCATGCGCGACGTGATGACGGGGTACGCGGCCGAGGGCCGCACCGTGATCGTCTCCAGCCACCTGCTGGCCGAGGTCGAACAGACCTGCACCCACCTGGTGGTGATGGACGGCGGCCGCCTGGTGCGCTCCGGGCCGGTCGGCGAGATCACCGGATCCGGCGACACCCTGCTGGTCGGCATCGACATCGAGGCCACCGACGCCGTGCTGGAGCGGATCGCCGCGCTGCCCGGCGTGGCCTCGGTGGGCCGCGCCGAGACCGGGCTGCTCGTCCGGCTCGACGGCCTGACCGCCGCCGAACTCCTCGCGGAGCTCGTGCGGTTGGAGATCCCCGTGCACTCCGTCGGCCCGCACCGCCGTCTCGAGGACGCCTTTCTCACCCTGATCGGAGGCGCCTGATGGCCGCGCCCGACACCACCGCGAGCACCCCCGCCACCACGGCCGCCGCCGGCACCACGGCCCTCGACGCGGCGCCCGGCTACGCCGCGCGCCGCACCCTGCCGCTGCGCGTCGAGGCCGTCCGCCAACTGCGCCGCCGCCGCACCCTCGTGCTCGGCGCGCTGCTCGCCCTGCTGCCGGCCGTGGTGGCCGTGGCCTTCGAGGTCGGCGGCCAGCCGGGCGGCGGCGGGGGCGAGCTCACCCTGCTCGACACCGCCACCGTCTCCGGCGTCAACTTCGCCGCCACCTGCCTTTTCCTCTCCGCCGGTTTCCTCCTCGTGGTGCCCGTCGCGCTGTTCTTCGGCGACACCGTGGCCGCCGAGGCCGGCTGGTCCTCGCTGCGCTACCTGCTGGCCGCCCCCGTGCCGCGCACCAGGCTGCTGCTCAGCAAACTGGGCGTGGCGC
This sequence comes from Streptomyces millisiae, assembly GCF_031845425.1. NCBI lineage: Bacteria > Bacillati > Actinomycetota > Actinomycetes > Kitasatosporales > Streptomycetaceae > Streptomyces > Streptomyces millisiae. The sequence goes on along the minus strand of NZ_JAVREM010000009.1, from coordinate 97,510 downwards.
TGCTGTTCAGCGCCGCGGCCATGGCCCTGCTGCCGCTGGTGGCGCTCGGCGTGGGCACCGCCGCCTACGGCTGGGGCCCGCTCGAACTGCCCACGGGCGGCACCCTGCCGGCCGGCGAGTCGGTGCGCCGGCTCGCCATCGCCGTCGGCTACGTGCTGGTGGCCCAACTCGTCACCGCCGGCCTGGCGTTCTGGCTGTCCACCGCCACCGACGCGCCGCTCGGCGCGGTGGGCGGCGCCCTCGGGCTCACCATCGTCGGCAACATCCTCGACGCCATCACCGCGCTCGGCGACTGGCGGGACTTCCTGCCCGCCCACTGGCAGTTCGCCTGGGCCGACGTCTTCCAGCCACAGCTGGAGTGGGGCGGCATGATCCGCGGCGCGGCCATCTCCACGAGCTACGCCCTGGTGCTTTTCGCCCTGGCCTTCCGCGGCTTCCGCACCAAGGACATCGTCTCCTGAGCCGGACCGGGTGCCGCCTGCCGGCGCAGGGCGCGGCGGGCGGGCAGCACGCTGGCGGCCAGGCCGAGCAGCAGGCACCCGACCACCGCGCCCACCACCCAGGACCACGCCACCACCGGCTCCACCGGAACGCCCAGGTTCTCCCGCAGCCCCCGGCTCATGCCCAGCAGGGCCGGAGCGGCCGCGGCCAGGCCCAGCGCGGCGCCGATCGCCACGACACAGCAGGTCTCCCCGGCGACGGCCAGCTGGACCTGACGGCGGGAGGCGCCGGACAGCCGGAGCACCCGGAAGTCACGTACCCGGTCCGAGGTGGCCGCCAGCAGGGTGGAGCCGACGGCGATCGCCGTGTACCCGGCCGTCATGGCCACCAGGATCAGCGTGAAGAGACGTATCAGACGATCCTCCTCCGCGTCGCCGGCCCGCGCCTGTTCCAGGACCGAGACCTCCTGGGCCCCCAGCTCCACCGGAGGACGGGCCGGAGAGCCACCGGTGCGGAAGACGACGTCGGCCAGCGCCGAGGGGTCACGCTCCCGAACGACCTCGGCCGGCAACAGCAGCTGGTAGGGCAGGTCGTCGCCGATCACCGCCGCCACCCGGGGACGCTCCAGCCGGCCGTCCTCGAAGACGAGGTCGGCGTTCGCACCCTCCGACCAGCCATGCGCCGTGGCCACCGCGGCGCTCACCACGACGGTGCCCTCGGCCGGCGCGGGCGCGGCGTGGACCGCCTCGAACCCCGGGGAGACGCCGGCCGCCAGCAAGGCGGACCCGTCCGCCCCCGCGTAGACGGTGGTCGACAGCACCGCGGTGCCCTCGACACCGTCGGCGGCCGCGGCCGAGAGCCCGGGGGTGCCCCGCGGGACGATGGCGGCCTCCGCCCGCACGGCCGCGGCCTCGCTCGCGGCGTCCGCGCCGGCGGTGGTCTCCACCGTGCTGGTGATCAGCACGGCGAACGCCACCGTGGCCAGCACCGGCGCGATCGTCGCCGAGGTACGGCGCACCGCCGTGCGCATGCTCTCGCGCACCAGCATGGCCGTCGCCCCGGGACGTGACGCGAGCGGCCGGGTCAGGGCGCTCACGACGGGCCGGGTGAGGGCCGGGCCGAGGACGGTGAGCCCGGCGGTCAGCCCCATCGCGGCGCCGAGCCCCAACAGGACCATGGCGTCAGGCCCGGCGGCGGCCGTGCCCACGGCGCAGGCCAGGCCGGCGCCCGTCAGCCCGAGCCCCGCCAGCCACCGCCCCCGCGTCATCGGCCGGCTGTCGACCACCGCCTCCCGCATCGCGTCCAACGGAGCCACCCGGGCCGCCCGCCGGGACGCGACCCACACCCCGGCCAGGGCCACCAGGAGCCCGAGGGCGAAGGCCGCCGCCGGCACCCACCAGGTGAACCGCACGGTGAAGCCCACCGGTTGCAGGCCGCCGTCGACCAGCAGCCCGGCCATCACGGGCGCGAGCGGCACCCCGAGCACCGTCCCGACGCCCGCCGCGAGCCCGCCCACCGCCAGCGCCTCCCCGTACAGCACCCGCCGCAACTGCCGCGGCGTCGCGCCGACGGCCCGCAGCAGGCCGAACTCGCGGCGGCGCCTGGCGACCGTGAAGGCGAAGGCCGACGACACGACGAAGACGGTGACGAAGGCGGAGAGCACCGTCATGGCGGTGACCACCTGGGCGCCGATCCACCGCGTCATCTCGTCCTGCTCCGGGGCGAGCGCGTCCCGGGCCGCACCGGACAGCACCCGGCCCTCGGAGCCGACGACCTCCCGCGCCGCCCCGGCCACCCGCGCCGGATCGGCGTCGGGCGCGAGGGTGAGACCGATGACGCGGACGCCGCCCGCCAGTTCACCGGCCCGCTCGTCCGTGACGTAGTAGCCGGGGCCGGCCATCGTCCCGGTGACCGTGAAGTCCACCGGACCGTCCGCCGTCAGGATCGCGACCCGCTCACCCGGCGGAACGCCGAGCGCCCGGTCCACGACGATGTCGTCGCTGGCGACCGGCGGGCCGCCGGCCGTCAGTCCGTACGAGGCCAGCGCCGCGGTGGACCAGCCCCGGCCCTGCCGCTCGCCGGCGCGCTGCTCGGTGCCGACCGCCTGCGCGTAGAAGTCGCGCACCGGCACCGCCGACTCGACCCCGGGAAGAGCGGCCAGCGACGCCCGAAGCCGCTCCGCCCGCTCGGGCGCCCAGGGCGGTGGCTGGGTGAACACCCCGCTGACCCGCGCCCCCTCCGGGCTCGCTACCAGCACCGGGGCACCGGCGAGCCGCTCGGGCACGCCCGTGCCGCCCGAGAGCAGGATCAACGAGCTCATCGTCAGCACGGCGACGCCCACCGCGACCGCGACGAAGGAGCCCAGGAAGGAGGCCCAACGCTCCCTGACCATCGCCCACCCGATCACGACCGCACCTCCAGCGCCGCCGTCCTCGCGGCTATCGCCTCGGCCCCCGCGCCGCCGGGCAGCTCCTCCGCCAGCCGGCCGTCCGCCAGCAGCAGGACGCGGTCGGCGAACGCGGCCGCCGCCGGGTCGTGGGTCACCATGACCACCGTCTGCCCTTCGGCGTCGACCAACTGCCGCAGCAGCCCGAGCACCAGGCGTGAGGCGGCGCTGTCCAACGCCCCGGTCGGCTCGTCGGCGAAGAGCACCGCGGGACGCGCCATCAGGGCCCTGGCGATCGCGACGCGCTGTTGCTGGCCCCCGGACAGCTCGCTCGGCCGGTGCCCCGACCGGTCCGCGAGACCGACCCGGGCCAGGGCGTCGCGCGCCGCACCGGCCGCCGGGCGTCGGCCGGCGAGCCGCAGGGGCAACTCGACGTTCTGCTCGGCGGTCAGGGCCGAGACCAGGTTGAAAGCCTGGAAGACGAAGCCCACCCGCTCCCGGCGCAGCAGGGTGAGGGCGTCCTCGTCGAGGCCGCCGAGCTCGGTGCCGTCGATCCACACCTCGCCGGCGGACGGGCGGTCGATGCCGGCCGCGCAGTGGAGCAGGGTGGACTTGCCGGAGCCCGAGGGGCCCATCACGGCCGTCATCGTGCCGGGGGAGAAGTCGACGGTGACGCCGGCCAGGGCGGCGACGGCGTGCTCCCCCGCGCCGTGGCGCTTGTGTACGGCGCGGAGCCGGACGGGAGGGGGAGCGAGGGCGGTCTGGGTAACGTTCATGGCTCAAGGCAACGACATGGTGACCCACCGGCACATTGGTGCCTGGGCGAGAACGAATACTCCACCTGGCACTACCGACCGGCCGCCGTCCACTCGGTACGGTCGGTCGCGTGTTTCCCCGTAACGTCCTGGAGGCCCTCAGCTACCGGCCTCTGGGGTATCTCCGTAGCGGCTGGCCCCTGCGGGCGCTGACGTACCTCCTGACCGGCGGGTTCTTCAGCACCACGCTCGGTCTCGCGGTGCTCGGCGTGCTGACCGCCCCCTTCGGCCGGGTGGCCGGTGTGTTCGCCGCCGTCCACATCCTGGCCTTCGCCGTGCTGATGGCGGGGCCGTTCGAGAGGTGGCGGCTCACGCTGATAGACCGCGAGCCGCTGCGGCCGCTCGACGGCTGGCGGACCGTGGGCTACGGCGCCGTCTCGATCGTGGCCGTGGGCTGGGCGGACCTCGCCGTCGTCCTGGTCTCGATCGGCATCCCCGGCTTCCTGCTGTGCGCCCCGTTGCAACCCACCGCCGCGCCCTGGCAGGCCGTCGCGGGACCGGTCGCCGGAGCGGTCCTGCTGCCCGTGGCCGCCTACCCCATCGGCGCCTGGGCCGGGGCTCGCGGCGCCCTGGCCCGCGCCGTGCTCGCCCCGAGGGACCGCGAGCTGCGCGAGGTGATCCGCTCCCGGGCACGGCTCGTCGACGCCTTCGAGACGGAGCGCCGGCGCATCGAGCGGGACCTGCACGACGGAGCCCAGCAGCGCCTGGTGGCACTCCACCTGAAGCTGGGCATCGCGGCGCTCGACCTGCCGCCGGGCAGCGTCGCGGCCAAGGAGGTCGGCGAGGCCCACACGCTCGCCAAGGAGGCGCTCGCCGAGCTGCGCGAGCTGATCAGGGGAGTGCACCCCCAGGTGCTCACCGAACGCGGAATCCCGGCCGCCGTCCGGGATATAGCCGGGCGCTCCCCGGTCCCGGTCGACACCGACCTCGACCTCCCCGACCGACTGCCGCCGGGCGTCGAGGCGACGGCCTACTTCGTGGTCACCGAGGCGCTGACCAACATCGCCAAACACAGCGGCGCCGGCCGGTGCCGCATCGCGGCCCGCAGCACCCAGGGCGTACTGCGCCTGGAGATCGAGGACGACGGCGTGGGCGGTGCCGACACCGCGCGGGGCAGCGGCCTGATCGGCCTGGCCGACCGGGTCGCGGCGGCCGACGGCAGAATGTTCCTCTCCAGCCCGCCCGGCGGACCCACCCTGATCAGAGCGGAGATCCCGTGCCACCAGCCCTCCGCATCCTGATCGCCGAGGACGCCGTGCTGCTGCGCGAGGGCATGGTGCACCTGTTGCGCCGCTTCGGCCACGAGGTGCTGGGCGCCGTGGGCGACGGCCCCTCACTGCTCGCCGCCGCCCGGCGGCAGAAGCCCGACCTCGTCGTCGCCGACGTCCGGATGCCGCCGGACTACCGTGACGAGGGCCTCCGCGCCGCCCGCAGTCTCCAGGCGGAGCAGCCGGAGCTCGCGGTCCTGGTGCTCAGCCAGTACGTCGAGCAGACCTTCGCCGACGAGCTGCTCCAGGACCGCCGGGGCGGCGCGGGGATGGGATATCTCCTCAAGGAGCGGATCGGCGACGTCGAGGAGTTCGCCGACGCGGTCGACCGGGTCGCGGCCGGGGCGACGGTCGTGGATCCCGAGGTGGTGCGTCAGCTGCTGGCCCGGCGCCGGGACCCGTTGAGCCGCCTCACCCCACGCGAGCACGAGGTGCTGGCGTTGATGGCCGAGGGCCGGTCCAACGCGGCGATCGCCCGACGTCTGGTGGTGACCGAGGCGGCGGTCGCGAAGCACATCGCCAGCATCCTGGCCAAGTTGGACCTCCCGCCGGCCCCGGACGACCACCGTCGGGTGCTCGCCGTGCTGGCCTACCTCCAGGTCTGACGGTGGGCGGCGCGAGCGCGGGGGGCGGCCGACCGTCAGCCGGTCCGCGCCCGGGAGGCCGACAGGGACTCGAAGAGCTCGGTCCACCTGTCCCGGATCGCCTCCGGGGAGTACGCCTGCACGGTGGTCAGGGCCGCGTCGCCCATCTGCGCCCGCAGGCCCTCGTCGGCCATCAGCGTGCGCATCGCCCCGGCCAGCCCTGCCACGTCCTCCGGCGGGACCAGCAGCCCCTCCTTGCCGTCCGTGATCACGTCCGCCGGGCCCGTCGGGCAGTCGAAGCTGACCACCGGCAGCGCGTGCGTCATCGCCTCGATCATCACCATCGGCAGGCCCTCGGCCCGCGAACTCAGCACGTACAGCGAGGCCTTGGCGAGCTCCTCGTCCATCTGGTCGGTGCGGCCCATCAGGAAGACGTGGTTGTAGAGGTGACGCTCGTCGATCATCCTGCGCAGCTGGTGCCTGCGGTCCCCGGTGCCGTAGATGCGCAGCTGCCAGTCGGGGAACTCGTCGACCACCTGGGAGAACGCCTTGATCAGCAGGTCGAAGCCCTTCTGCGGGCGCAGCCGCCCGGCCGCCACGGCGATCCGGCTGGCACACGTCGACGGCTTCTGCTTCAGCGAGTGGACGGCGTTGGGGATCCACTCCACCCGGGCGCCCGGCGCGATCCGGAGATAGTCGCGGCGATCCCGCTGGGTCAGCACCGCGATCGCGTCGAACCGCCCGTACCAGCGGGAGATCGCCGCCTGGACGTCCGGTTGGTGCACCGCCAGGTTCATGTGCTCCTGGGCCACCCGCAGCACCCCCCGGGTGGCGAAGCGGGCCGCGAGCAGGTTCAGCGAGGGCCTGGTGGTCACCAGCACCCCGTCCCGCAACTCGCCGAGGTAGTCGATGATCTGGCGCTCGATCCGCCGGGTGAGCGCCGAGTGGCTGCCCTCGCCGCGCGGCACGTGGCGGGGCGGCAGCCCGGCCCGGCGCGCCGCGAGCCGGCCGAGCCACCCGCGGGGCTCGCTCCCCGGCCCCTCGTGGCCCGCTCGCAGGTCGCAGAGGGCGAACAGCCGCACCCGGGGATCCAGCGGGAAGTACGGCCGGTCGGCGCGCCGCAGCACGCTGACCACCCGCACGTCGTGGCCCGCCGCGGCCAGCGCCCCGGCCTGGGTGAACACCGTCCGGATGGTGCCGCCCATCCCGTAGGCGTGCAGCAGCAGATAGCGGATCTTCATCGCCCGGGTAGCACCTCGACGGAGAGATTTTCCTTGATCGTGTAGTACGGCCGCACCAGCATCGTCAGGTCGCCCCTGGTGACCTGTTGGCCGGGGAAGACCATGATCTTCTTCTTGCCCCTGATGTCGTCCAGCAGCCGCCCCACCCGTAGCCCGGCGCCGCTGTCCTCCGGGGGCGCCAGCCACACGTCCCACAGCGCCGGCGGTTCGAACGGGCCCTCGGGCACCAGGTCGGCCACCGGCAGCGAGGCGTCGAAGGCCATCCCGTCGAGCGGCGCCGGATAGCACAGCGCGCGCTCGCCCGCCGCGCCGCGCGGGGTCAGCCGCAGCGTCCAGGCGGCGGCCGTCGCCGGCTCGGGTTCGTGGTCGTGCAGCCGGCCGACCAGCCGCAGCGCGCCGTCCCGCGGCCACACCTGGGCCAGTTCCGCGTGGCCGCTCACGACGACCGTCCGCTGGGGACCAGCCGGCCGGCAGCCGGCTCCGCCTCCGCGTACCCCCAGGTTTCGCAGATCTCCCGCAGCACCGCCGGCACCGCCTCCGGCGGCGGCAGTTCGCGGCCCGGCTGGACCCGGCCCGACCTGACCTTCTCGCGCCAGTCGCCGAGCCCCTTCTCCAGGCCGGCCGTCCCGCCGGGTGCCCGCCCGTACTCCACCATCCCCGGCTCGAAGTCGACCTCCAGGAAGTCGCAGACGGCGCGCAGCGCGGTCTCGGGCTCGGCCGTCAACTCCTCGTAGCGCACGGTGTGTCCCGGCAGCGCCCGGCGGGCGCGCTCCACCGCGTTCAGATAGCGCAGCGCGTCGTGCGCGGCGTGCTCGGGGTTGCGCTTCACCGGGTCCGCCTCGTGCCAGGACCGGGCGACGGCGGCCGGGTGACGCAGCAGGAACAGGAACCTCGCGTCCGGCCAGCAGGCGGCGATCCGCCGGAACACGAAGGCGTTGCCCGGGGTCTTCTCGACCAGCGTCTGCTTGCCCGAGCGCACCAGCTCCCGGTGCAACACCCGGTCCCACAGCAGGTGTTCGAGCTCGGTGCGGTCCAGCCCGAGCAGGCTGAGCGAGCGGTCGGCCAGCCGGGTGGCGTGCGCCACCTCGAGGCGGCGGAAGTGCAGTTCGTGCGGCGCGTGCAGCCGGGAGTGCGCGTTGAGGGTCAACCGCAGCAGGGTGGAACCCGAGCGCACCGGCGCGATGACGAAGACGGGCCGGCGCAGCAGCCGGTCGACGGTCGGATCGGCCGGCGGCCGCGGCTCGATCGCGCCCCGGGTGCCGGGCGGGCGCTGGGTGACCGCCGGGCGGGCGACGATCCGAGGGCCGGCGCGGCGCACCTGGAAGCCGGTCGCCGAGCCGAGCGCGGCGTTGATTTTCCGAAGCAGTTTCATGGCGAACGAGGCCCAACACCAACGGGGATGAGAAGGAGGAAGATCGATTTCAGGGTCGTTCTTACACCAGACTCACCGCGCCGCCGGGGCAAGACCCGTTGCCGGCCGTGGATAACGAGCGAAGGCTCACTCGCCCGAGTGAACCGGGGAACTCGGGCGAGTGAGCCGGTGGTTCAGCGCGTCATTCCTCGTCGCCCTCGAAGGCGTCGCCGATCTCGTCGATGATCTCGCCCATCACGAGCCCGCCGACCACACCGGCCGCCACGCCCGCGACCATCGCCCCGGCGCCGAAGCCCGAGCGCTCCTCCTCGTGGTGCTCGTGGTGGCCGTGGCCGCCGCCGAAGAAGCCGCCGCCGTGCCCGCCGTGCCGTTGGGCGAGCTGCTGGACCCAGGAGTCCACCAGGGCGTTGAAGTCGGTCTGCCCGACGTCCTGGTGGCTCACGAAGAACCGGTTGATCACGTCGTGCCCGGAGGAGAGGAAGCCGCCCGGCTTGTCGGCCTCCAGCACCACCTCGAGCCCGCCGGGAGAGGCCAGCAGGGAGATCTCGACCTCCCGCATCGCGTGCGCGTACCGCTCCGGCGGGTACATCTCGATCTCCTGGTAGAACGGCAGCGTCTGCCCGGTGCCGCCGATCCGCCCCAACTCCAGGTCGGCCGACTTGAACCCGAAGCCGAGCTGGCCGAACGCCTCAAGCACGGCCTCCGCCACCGGCAGCGGCCGCACCAGCAGGGGGTCGAGGTCGCCCTTGTCCACCGCTTCCGCCACCGCCAGCTCGGTGCGCACCCCGAGCACGATGCCGAGCGGCTGGCCGTAGATCTCGGTGATCGGCGTCTCCCAGGGCACCGGCACCTGGAAGGGCACGCTGAACTCCTGCTCCTCCGCGAGCCGGAAGCCGCCGCCCACCGTGACCCGGTGGAAGGCGACCTGGCCGTCGGTCTCCGAGTCGTGCCCCTCGGCCTCGACCCGGGCCACGAAGTCGAGGTGGATGCCGGTGATCTCGACGTCCATGGAGCCGCCGCGCACCATGACCCGCCCCGTCAGGGTGCTGCCGGGAACGACCGCACCACCGTCCAGGATCGTGTCCACCGAGGGACCGCCCACGCCGATCGCCCCGAGCAGCCGTTTGAACACCATCTCGGCGTTCTCCTTCGAATCTGAGAGTCTGATAAGTCGGATAGATCCTGAAGATCCCATACGTATGGAATCCGCGCGGCCGCGGCCCCAACAACCGTGCGGCGCAAGGCCGTTTCCCACGCTACCCTGCCGTTCGCGACGATCCGTGGTCATGACGGCACCGGTCCATCACCGATCGGCCATGAGTACGATGACCGTCGATGACCCGAACAGCCGGCCGGACCGGCGGCACAGACGTCAGCCCCGCCCGGTACGGCGGGGCTGCCTCGGGCACGCCACCACTGCGGAGCCTGCTGCTCGCGCTCGTCGTGGTGCTGTGCGCCCTCGGCCTCTGCGCGGCCGGCGCCGAGGCCGACGCCCTGGCCGCGAGCCACGCCGTGTCCCCGGGTCAGCACGCCGCGCAGTCGGATCCCGGGCGGCACCCGCACGCCCAGCAGCCGGCGGATTCCCTCGACCCGGGCAGCACCTGCCATGGCGGCCCGGGCACGCCGGCCGATCCGCTGCTCCCGGCCCCGCTCGCGCTCCACGTTCCGCCGACCGACCCGGCCCCGCCCGCCGCCCGCGTCGTCGCCATCGCCGGCATCAGCGGCCCGGCGAACGACCGGGTCGGGGAGGTCGACCTGCATCGGCTGCGGATCCAGCGAACGTGACGGGAAAGTCCCACCCCGCAATCCCAGATCGGACCATCCCGTTTGCCGGAAGAGGACACCATGGCAACCAACAGGACCAACAGCAAGGCCACCAACAAGCCCGGAGGGAAGTCGGGCAAGCGGAACGCGGCCGCCGAGCGCCGGGCCAAGATCGAGGAGGCCCGCCGCAAGGAACGCGCCCGTGACCGCCGCAACCGCATCCTCACCATCGCCGCCTGCATGGTGGTGCTCGCCGCCACCGTCGGCGGCGGTTGGTGGCTGTGGGCCAGCACCGACGGCGACGACCCGGCGACGCCGCCGGCCGGCGAGGCCAGCGAGATCGAGGGCGTGCAGACCTGGGACGAGCTGGGGCGCAACCACGTCGAGGGCCAGGTCGACTACCCGATGAACCCGCCGGCCGGCGGCGACCACGCGCAGGCCTGGATGAACTGCGACGCCGACGTCTACGAGACCGAGATAGCCAACGAGAACGCGGTGCACTCGCTCGAGCACGGCGCGGTCTGGGTCACCTACAACGACGCGGCCGCCGAGGCCGACATAGCGACCCTCTCGGAGCGGGTCTCCGCCACCAGCTACACCCTGATGAGCCCCAAGCCCGACCAGGAGTCCCCGATCGTGCTCACCGCCTGGGGCAACCAGCTGGCCCTCGACACCGCCGACGACCCGCGCGTCGAGACCTTCTTCAACACCTTCGTCCAGGGCGCCCAGACCCCTGAGCCGGGCGCCGCCTGCACCGGGGGGCTCACGGAATGACAGCCAGTGTCCGGCGGTGGCTGCTGGCGGCGAGCGGCGCGATCGCCGTGGTCGCCGCGGTGCTGATCGGGCTGACCGCCCTGGCCCCCGCCGAGTCCCCGCCGGCCGCGCCCGCGGAGGACTCGGCGGACGTCGGCTTCGCCCGGGACATGTCCGTCCACCACCAGCAGGCGGTGGAGATGTCCTTCATCGTCCGCGACCGCACCGACGACGAGGATGTGCGCAGGCTCGCCTACGACATCATCAACACCCAGGCCAACCAGCGGGGCATGATGCTCGGCTGGCTCGAGGTCTGGGGTCGCAACAAGAGCTCGGGCGAGCCGCCGATGTCCTGGATGGCGGAGGGCGGCCACGGCGGTGGCCACGAGGGCGGGATGCCCGGCATGGCAACGGACGAGGAGCTCGACGAACTCTCCGCGGCCGAGGGCGAGGACGCCGAGATCCGCTATCTGCGCCTGATGACGGCGCACCACGAGGGTGGCGTGCTCATGGCCGAGGCGGCCGCGCGGGAGGCCGATACCGAGGAGATCAGGAACCTGGCCGCCGGCATGGTCGAGGCCCAGGAGTCCGAGATCCGCCTCATGACCGACATGCTGGCCGACCGCGGCTCCCAGCCGTAGCCCTGGCCGGGCGGGCCAAACCGGGCCCGGTGCCCGGCCGGGCGGCCTGCCGGGTGGCCTGCGGCCTGGCTGTGCCGTTGCCGCTGCGCGGCCTGACCGGCTGACGGTGGCGGGTGCGACCGGGCCGGCGGTCGGCTTGGCCGGGCGTTGGCGCTGGCCTGGAGCTCCCGGCCGTGGCCGTGTGTTCCGCCCGCGGGGCCGCCGCGCGGCGGTACCGGTCGGCGGTGACCCGTCGGGCGGCCGGCGGCGGTCGGGCCGTTCGGGCCGGCGCCTGTGGCGGCTCGCCGGGGGCCAGGTGATCGGCTTGGCCGGGCGTGGCCGCGCGGTGTTCGTGGCTCTGGGCCGGGTCGGGCCGTGGCCGTGGTTCCGCCTGGGGCGCTGCGCGGCGGTACCGGTCGGCGGTGACCCGTCGTGTGGTCGGCCCGGCGCATGCGGCGGCTCGGCTCCGCGGGCTGGGGTTCCCGGCCGTGGCCGCCGCGCAGCGGCGCCGGTCGCCGCCTTCGGCGGCGTCAGCGGAGGCCGCGGAGGCGTTCCGTCTCGCGGCGTTCGCGTTTTGTCGGGCGGCCGGTGCCGCGGTCGCGGCGGGGGATCGCGGCCCACTCCTCGCGCGGAGGCGGCGGCGGGCTGTTGTCCTGGTAGCACTCGACCGCGACCGGCGCGCCGACCCGCTTGCGGATCAGCTTGCGCACCACCACGACCCGCTCCCAGCCCTCCTGCCGCACCCGGATCTCGTCGCCGGCCCGCACCGGCTGCGCCGGCTTCGCCCGCTCCCCGTTCACCCGCACGTGCCCCGCGCGGCACGCGCTGGCGGCGGCCGAGCGGGTCTTCGCGAGCCGCACGGACCAGATCCAGCTGTCCACCCGGACGCTGCCGCTCTCCTCCTCGGAAGCCATGCGGCCGAGCCTAACCCGCCCGGACCGCCTCGCGCCGCGCCGTGGACTCGCGCCAGCGCACCCGGGCCGGCAGTACGGTCGTCCGCTCCGCGGGCGACTCGTCCTCCTCGATCAGCCGGATCAGCAGCTGGGCGCACCGCAGCCCCAGCTCCCGAGGCCGCATGTCCACGCCGGTGACGGTCGGCGTCACGGCGGACAGCGTGCGGCCCTCGCCGCAGCAGGCCAGCAGCACGTCGGCCCCCGGCGCGCGCCCGAGGGCGCGCAGCGCGTCGAGCGCGCCCAGGGCGATGGCCTCGGAGGACACCACCAGCAGATCGATCTCGGGCTCACCCAGCAGCAGTTCGGTGAGCATCGCCGTGTGCTCCGCCACCGAGAGGTTGAGGAACCGGCTCTCCCGGGTGATGCCGGGCAGGTCGTGCTCCTCGCACCAGGCGAGGAACTCGGCCCGCAGCAGCACGCCCCAGCCGCTGTTGGCGTCCGGGCCGACGAAGGCAGGTCGCCTGGCGCCCTCGCGCAGCGCGTGGTCCAGGATCTCCCGCAGCGCGGCGCCGTGGTCCGCCGCCACCACGGGGCAGGTGGGCATGCCGGGCGGGAAGTGCTCGCCGGCGACCACCGGGAGGCCGGAGCGCAGCAGTTCGTGGGCGCGCAGGTCGTCGGCGATGGGGTCGGCGATGATCACGCCGTCCACGCGCGGCACGCGGTTGCGCGGCACGGCCGGGTTGCTGGACAGCAGGGTCAGGTCGTAGTCCTGGGCCTGGGTGCCGTCCAGCACGCCCGTGACGAACTCCCTGAAGTAGTCGGAGGCGAAGCGGTCGCCGGCGTGCACGTGGTGCAGCGCGATGCTGCGCAGGATCCCCGTCCGCAGGCCGCGGGCGACGGCGTTGGGCCGGTAGTCGAGTGCCCTGGCCGCCCGGATCACGGCCTCCCTGGTCGCCTCGGTCATCCGCCCCGTGCCGGAGAGGGCCTCGGACGCGGTGCTCGGGGAGACCTTCGCGGCTCGGGCCACGTCCTTGAGCGTGACTGCCTGGCGCCTCATGTCGCACATCATACGGACGGCCTGTCGCCGGGCCGTGGTCGCATCGGCCGCGCGACGAGGCGGTGTTACGGCCGTGAGTCGGCGGCGCTTCGGACGGCGGCGCCCCGGGAGCGATGTGTAAACACCCGCCTCGGGAGGGCCGGAACGCATTGACGAATCGATTCGGCAGTTCTTAGGTTCGCTGCCTGCCAACCCCGTTCTGAGGGTCTGAGAGGGTTCCTTGACAGCGCACCACCACGAACACGACCACGGTCACCACCACCACGACTTCCCCGAGGGGTTCTTCGAGCAGCCGCCCCGGCTCGGCAGGGGGCTCGAAGGGCACGGCGCGGTCGACGACTTCAACACCGGCCGCCCGCCGGGCCCGATCTTCGTCAACCGCAAGGGCGAGGGCGGCTTCGCCGGCATCCAGACCTTCGCCAAGCTGCCCATCTGCCTCACCCCCGAGGACCTGGTCGCCGGCGAGATGGACGTGGCCATCTGCGGGGTCCCCTGGGACGCCACCGCCACCGGACGCAGCGGCACCAACCACGGCCCGCTCGCCATCCGCGCCTGTGACTACAAGGGCGGTTACGGCCGCGCCCACTTCTCCCTCGACACCCATGTCGACGCCCTGGAGGTCCTCAGGGTCTGCGACTACGGCGACGCCCCGATCAAGGTCGGCAACACCTGGAACACCTTCGAAGGCATCCGGAAGTTCGTGGGCACCATCGTCGACTCCGGCGCGATCCCCATCATCCTCGGCGGCGACCACGCCACCACCTGGCCGTCCGCCACCGCCGTCGCCGACCACTACGGCTACGGCAAGGTCGGCATCGTCCACTTCGACGCCCACGCCGACACGGGACCCGACACCCCGGGGAGCCTCGCCAGCCACGGCACGCCCATGCGCAAGCTCATCGAGAGCGGCGCCGTGCCCGGCCGGAACTTCGTCCAGGTCGGACTGCGCGGCTACTGGCCCGACCAGGAGATCCTCGACTGGATGGACGAGCGCGAGATGCGCACCCACTTCATGGCCGAGATCAACCGGTACGGCTTCGCCACCGTCCTGGAACGCGCCGTCGACGAGGCCCTCGACCAGGCGGACCACCTCTACATCTCGCTCGACATCGACGTCGCCGACCCCGCCTACGCCCCCGGCACCGGCACCCCGGAACCCGGCGGGCTCACCAGCACCGACGTCCTCACCGCCGTCCGCCGGTTGTGCGCGGAGGTCGGCGTCGTCGGCATGGACGTCGTCGAGGTCAGCCCGCCCTACGACGACCGCGGCGAGATCACCGCGCTGCTCGCCAACCGCGCCGTCCGCGAGGCGCTGACCGGCATCGCGATGCGCCGCAAGGGCATCACCGAGCCCGACTACCTGCACCCGCACGCCCTCGGCCCCGGCCACTCCCGCGCGCTGCGCGACCGCGAAACCGACCAGCCGGCGCAGTGACCCCGGCACGCAAGCAAGGAGCGTCCCCATGAAGAGAGCGCGCGCCGCGGCCCTGGCCGCCGGCACCCTGGCCCTGACGCTGGCCGTCGGTGCCTGCGGCGGGGGAGCGGCCGGCACGGCGGGCTCCGCCGCCCCCACGGACGGCGTCCTCCGCGTCGGCCTGCTGAACGACATCGGCCAACCGCCGGACCCCGACGTCTACTACGCGGGCAACGGTCTGGCCCTCACCACCAACATGTACGAGGGCCTGGTGCGTTATGAGCCGGGCACCGAGGAGTCCGTCATCGGCCCGAGCCTGGCCACCGAGTGGGAGGTGTCGGAGGACAACACGACCTTCACCTTCACCCTCAGGGAGGGCGTGACCTTCCACGACGGAACGCCCTTCACCTCGGCCGCCGTCGAGCCGTCCTTCGACCGCCGCGCCGCCGTCGCGGCCGGCCCCGCCTACATGGTCGACGGGGTCGCGTCCGTCGAGACCCCCGACGACACCCACGTCGTCATCACGCTCGACGAGCCCAACTCCGCCTTCCTCGACTACCTCGCCTCGCCCTACGGCCCGCGCGTGATCAGCCCCGAGGTGCTGAGCGAACAGGCCGGCGACGACCACGCCCAGACCTACCTCGCCACCCACTCGGCCGGCACCGGCCCCTACCAGCTCAGCGCCGCCCGGGTCGGCGAGCGCTACGAGCTGACCGCCCACGACGGCTACTGGGGCGGGGAGCCCACCTTCACCACGGTCGAACTCCCCGTCTACACCGACACCTCGGCCATGCAGCTCGCGCTCGACAACGGCGACCTGTCCGCGATCATCGGCGCCGTCCCCTCCGCCTCCCAGGAGCGGTACATGGCGGACGACAGCCTCCAGGCGCTCAGCCTGCCGTCCTTCCAGGTCGGCGTCCTCTACATGAACCCCAACCGGCCGCTGCTGGCCGACGCCGCGGCCCGCCGCGCCACCTTCCAGGCCGTCGACTGGGCCACCATCATCGACCAGGTCGTCACCCACAAGGCAGAGCTGGCCACCGGCACCTACTCGCGCGGCGCGATACCCGACGGCGCCGACGCCCGCGAGATCACCTACGACACCGCGCCGTTGGAGGAGTACGTCGCCGGCCTCCCGGCCGCCCAGCGGTCCGTCGTGATCGGCCACAACGGCGGCAGCGCCGACGACCAGCAGATCGCCACCATCGTCGCCGCCCAACTCCAGGAACTCGGCCTGGAAACCACCGTCTCGGCCTACCAGACCTCCCAGGTCTTCGGAACCTTCGCCGCCGACCCGGTGAACGCCCCCGACCTCTACGTCGCCTCCGGCACCTGGCCAGACTCCAGCAACGCCTACATGTACGGGCACGTGTTCTGGGACCAGGACGGCGGCCTCAACCACCTCCAGTGCTCCGACCAGGCAACCAGCGACCTGCTGGCCGAGGCCCTGCGCACCGGCGACACCGACACCTACGCCGCCGCCGGACGGGCCATCACCGAGGCGGCCTGCACCCCGGCCTGGTCCTACGTCAACGACTTCGTCGTCACCCAGCCCTGGCTCGGCGGCGTCGCCGAGTCGCACTCCATCGCCGAGCCCTACACGCTCGACTTCAACACCCTGACCATCCAGGACGGTCGGTGACCGCACCACGCACCCGCGCCCGGGACCTCCCCACCGGCTTCTGGTGGCTCTGGCTCGCCGTGCTGGTCACCTGGACGGGACGCTTCGTCGTCCCGTTCATGACCCTCTTCCTCACCCGCGACGCCGGCCTGACCACCTCCCAGGCCGGGCTGATCGTCGCCGGGTACGGCGGGGGAGTGGTGGTCTCCACGCTGGGCGGCGGCGTCCTGTGCGACCTCGTCGGACGCCGCCGCACCCTCCTCGGCAGCATGCTGCTGTCCGCCGTGGCCATGGGCGTGATCCCGTCCTTCACACACCCCGCCGCGACGGCCGGGCTGCTGTTCGTCTTCGGCCTGGTCAACGGCGCCGCCCAGCCGGCCATCACGGCCCTGGTCACCGACCTGGTGGCCCCCGCCCACCGGCGGACCGCGTTCGCCTACAAGTACTGGGCCGTCAACCTGGGTTACGCGATCGGCCCGCTGCTCGCCGGCTTCATCGCCGAGCGCGCCTTCGAGTACCTCTTCTACGCCCAGGCCGGCGTCCTGGTGATCGCCGCCGCCATCGTGCTCGGCGGCGTCCGCGACCCCTACACGCCACCCGGGCTCGGCGGGCGGGCTCGGCGAGCCGACCGCGCGGTGGACACCGGCAGCCTCGGCGAGGTGCTGCGCGACCGCGTCTTCCTGACGTTCGTGGCCGGGATGTTCGTCTACTCCGTCGTCTATGTGCAGTCCACCGTCTCCCTCCCCGTCACCATGCTGGACGAGGGCTTCACCAGCCAGCAGTACGGGCTGCTGCTCACCCTCAACGGCGTGCTGCTGTGCGCCCTGGGGATCCCCTCGGCGAGCCTCGTCGCGCGCTGGCGGCGGGAGGCGATCCTCGCCGTCGCGCTCTGCGTCACCGCCGTCGGCGTCGGGCTCCAGGCGTTCGCCACCAGCTGGGCCTGGTACGCGGTCGCCGTCGGCGTGTGGACCCTGGGCGAGATGGGCGCCCACCCCGCCGCCCAGTCCATCGCCGCCGACATGTCCCACCGGCGGGCCCGCGGCCGCTACCTCGGCGTCTACGCCCTCGCGTTCTCCACCGCCACCATGGTCGCCCCCCTCGTCGGCGGCGGCGTCATCCAGTACCTGGGCAGCGCCGCCCTCTGGCTCGGCTGCGCCGCCGCCTGCGTCCTGATCGCCGCCTTCCTGACCGCCACCGCCCGCTCCCGCGAGGACCGCGTCGCCCGCTCCGAGGGCGCCGACGGCGCCCAGGACACGGACGAGCCGGACGGCGCGCGCCCGGTGGACGAGACCGTCCAGAAAGCGAGGTAACCGAAGTGCTCCGCACCCTCGACGAACAGACCGCCACCCCCGTCACACCCGCCGCCAGCATCCGCGGACTCGAACTCAGCCTGGTCCGCAACGGCACCCGCACCACCGTGCTGCACGGCATCGACCTGGACATCGCCCCCGGCGAGATCCTCGGCCTGGTCGGCGAGTCGGGCTCCGGCAAGAGCGTGCTCAGCCTCGCCCTCATGGACCTGCTGCCCCGCGCCGCCGAGCCGCGCGTGACCGGCACCCTCACCGTGGGCGGCACCGACATGGTGCGCGGCGACCAGGAGCGCCGCCGGCTGGCCCGCGCCCGCGACCTCGGCGTCGTCTTCCAGGACCCGATGACCTCGCTCAACCCCACCATGCGGGTCGGCCGCCAGGTCGTGGAGGCCGCCGGCAGCGCCGCCGAGGCCGTGCGGCTGCTGCGCGCGGTCGGCGTCCCGGAACCGGAACGACGCATGCGCGCCTACCCCCACGAGCTCTCCGGTGGACTGCGCCAGCGGGTCATGATCGCGATGGCCATCGCGGGCGGCCCCCGGCTGATCGTCGCCGACGAGCCCACCACGGCCCTCGACGTCACCGTCCAGTCCCAGGTGCTGCGGGTGCTGCGCGGACTGACCGACGAGGTCGGCTGCGGGGTGCTGATGATCACCCACGACCTGGGCGTCGCGGGCCAGATCGCCGACCGCGTCGCCGTGATGTACGGCGGCCGGCTCGTCGAGACCGGCCCCACCGAGCAGGTCCTCACCGACCCGCGCCACCCCTACACCATCGGGCTCCTCGCCTCCCGGCTCGACTTCACCACCGACCGCCACGCGCCGCTGCGTACCCTTCTCGCGGATCCGACCGCCCACCGGCCCACCGACGCCGGCTGCGCCTACCGCCCCCGCTGCGGGATCGCCGCCGCCGGCTGCGCCGAGGAGCGCCCGGCCCTGTCGCCGGTACCGGGCACCGCCCTCCACCACGCGGCCTGCCACCGCGCCCCGGAGGCCGCCCGCCTCCTGGCCGACCAGGCCGGCACCCCCGCGACGCCCGCCGGCGAGCGGCCAGGACCCGCCGACCGGGGGCGGCCACCCGTGCCGGACGTCGTGCTCCAGACCACGGAACTGACCTGCGACTTCACCGTCCGGGACCAGCGCGGGCGGAAGGGCAGGCTCGCCGCGTTGCGCGGGGTCACCGTCGACATCGAGGCGGGCGAGTCGATCGCGCTGGTCGGGGAGTCCGGCTCCGGCAAGTCCACCCTGCTGCGGATCCTCGCCGGGCTGCAGAAGCCGACCAACGGCACCGTCGCTGGGCCCGACCGGGCCGACATCCAGATGGTGTTCCAGGACGCCGGCGCCTCCCTCACCCCCTGGCTCACCGTCCGCGAGCTCCTCACCGAACGCCTCGCCAGGCTCGACCGCGCCACCAGGCGCCCCCGCGAGCGGGTCGCCGAGGCGCTGCGCGCCGTCGGACTCCCCGAGTCCGTCGTCGACGCCAGGCCCGCCGAACTCTCCGGCGGCCAGCGGCAGCGCGTCGCCCTCGCCAGGGCCACCATCGTGCCGCCCCGCGTGCTGCTGTGCGACGAGCCGACCAGCGCCCTCGACGTCTCGCTCGCGGCCAACGTGCTCAACCTCATCCGCGAACTCCGCCGCGACCTGGGCATGACCGTCGTCTTCGTCACCCACGACCTCTCCGTGGCCCGCGTCATCGCCGACCGCATCGCCGTCATGTACCTCGGGCGGCTCGTCGAGATCGGCTCGGCCGACGAGATCGTCACCGACCCACGGCACCCCTACACCAGGGCGCTCATCTCGGCCGTACCCGGGCTCGGCGTCACCCTGCCCGAGATCGTCGGCGAACCCGCGAGCCCGCTGGCCCCGCCGAGCGGCTGCGCCTACCACCCGCGCTGCGCCGTCGCGCGCGACGAGTGCGCGAGCACCCTCACCGGGGTCCAGCTCGTGCCCATCGGCCCCCGCCCGCCCGGGCCGGCCCGCACCGCCCCGCCGTCCGCCCGCCGCAGCCTCGCCTGCGTCCACCGAGGGGAGTCCTGATGTCAGCAACCGCCGCCGAGGCGGCCCTCGTCCCCACCCCGCGCCCGCGCCTCTCCGGAGGACCGGTCGTGGACCACGCCGTCCTCGGCCTGGTCGCCGTCGTCACCCTGGTGGCCCTGTTCGCCCCCTTCCTCGCGCCCGAGGACCCGGTGCGGGCCGCGGGACAGCTCTACGCCCCGGTCGGCAGCGAGGGGAACCTGCTCGGCACCGACGGCATCGGTCGCGACCTGCTCTCCCGCACCCTGCTCGGGCTGCGCACCAGCTGGCTGATGGCGCTCGTCGTGGTGGCCGTCGGCCTCCTCGTCGGCGGCACCGTCGGCCTGCTCGCCGGCGCCTTCGGCGGCTGGCTCGACTCCCTGCTGATGCGGGTCACCGACCTGTTCCTCGCGCTGCCCGCCATGCTGGTCGCGGTCGCCGTGGCCGCCGCGCTCGGCTCGGGTCTCTGGAACACCTTCCTGGCGGTCTCCGTCGTCTGGTGGCCCTACTACGCCCGCATCGTGCGCGGCGAGGTGCGGGCCCTGGCGGTGCGCCCCCACGTCGAGGCGGCCAGGATGGCCGGCGTCGGCCGGACCCGGCTCGTGCTGCGGCACCTGCTGCCGGGCGTCGTCCCCTCGGCGGTCGTGACCGCGAGCCTGGACGTCGGCAGCGTCGTCCTCGTCCTGGCCAGCCTCTCGTTCCTGGGCCTCGGACAGTCGGCCCCGGCGCCGGAGCTCGGCGCCGACACCGCGCGCAACCTCGCCGAACTCCTCCCGCACTGGTGGATCCCCGTGATCCCCGGGCTCACCGTGATGCTGCTGAGCCTGATCGCCAACCTCGGTGGCGACGCCGTACGCAACATCCTCGCCCGCCGCGGCCGTTGAGAACCGTTGAGAGACACAGGTCAGACGCCATGACGATCCGCTTCGCCCTCTCCCGCCTCCTCTCGCTCGTCACGCTGCTGCTGGTGCTCTCCCTGCTGCTGTTCGTGCTGCAGGAGATCTCCGCCGCCGACGCGGTGGCCGCCACGCTCGGCCCCACCGCGTCCCCCGAGGCCGTCGCCGCCGAACGCGCCCGCCTCGGTCTCGACGACCCGGCCCCCCAGCGCTACCTCGGCTACCTCGGTGGGCTGCTCACCGGCGACCTCGGCACCTCCTTCCGCACCCACCGGCCGGTCACCGACGACATCGGCGTCTACCTGCCGGCCACCCTGGAACTCGTCCTCTTCGCCCTCCTGCTGGCCCTGGTCATGGCGGTGCTGTTCGCGCTCTCCAGCGTGCTGCGCTGGCGTGCCGCCGCGCCCTTCCGCGGCCTGCTGTTCCTCTCCTCCACCGCACCCACGTTCCTGCTCGGCATCCTCAGCCTGATCCTCTTCTACCGGGAGTTGGGCTGGCTGCCGGCCAACGGCCGGGTCACCGGGTCCTCCCCGGACGGCGGCCCCACCGGACTGCTGGTGCTCGACGGCCTGTTGACCGGCGACCCCGCGCTGGCCGGTGACGCGCTGCGGCACCTGGTGCTGCCGGGGCTCGCCCTGGCGGTGGGGCCGGCGCTGGCCATCGGCCGGGTCTTCCGCTCCAGCCTGCTGACCACGCTGGACGCCGAGTACGTGCGCACCGCCCGATCCAAGGGGCTGACCGAACGGGCCGTCGTGCTGCGGCACGTGGTGCGCAACTCGGTCAACGCGGCGCTGTCCATGAGCGGTCTGCAGATCGGCTTCATGTTCGCCGGGGTGCTGGTGGTGGAGAGCGTCTTCAGCTGGCCGGGGCTCGGCAGCTACCTGGGGGCGTCGGTGCCGGTCTCCGACTTCCCCGCGGTGGCCGGCGTCACCTTTGTCCTGGGAGCGGTGTATATCGTGGCCAACGCCCTCGCCGACGTTCTCCAGGCTGCCGCCGACCCCCGGCTGAGCGTCTGACAGAGTGGTCCGCACCACACGCCGGACGATCAGTGCGGAGGGAACAAGTGCGGGCTCGGCAGAGGACGTTGGGAATAGTGGCTGCGGCGCTCGTGGGCGCGGCAGGGTGCGGCACGGCCGACTCGCTCGAACCCGACCGGGGACCGCGCCCCGCCTTCACCACGGACGCCACCCCCGAGGCGCCCGAGCCGGACCAGGAGATCACCGACCCCCTGCCGGACGAGGGGCTGACGACCACCGTCCCCGAGCCGCGGCAGGAGGAGCCGACCGCCGAACCGGAGCCCGAGCCCGACCCCACCACCGCCGAGCCCCCGCCCGCGACCGAGCCCGCCGACCCCGAGGACGAGGCCATGACGGCGTTCTGTGAGGCCGCCGAGGAGTGGAGCGAGTTCTGGGACGACCAGATGCGCGACCTCTGCGCCCCCTACGCGGGCGGCTAGGCGTTAGGCAGCGGGCTGGTCCCGGTAGGTCTCGAGCAGCCGCAGCCAGATCTCGTTGACCGTGGGGAACGCGGGGACCGCGTGCCAGAGGCGGGAGACCGGGACCCGCGCCGTGACCGCGATGGTGGCGGCGTGCAGCAGTTCGCCGGCGCCCGGGCCGACGAAGGTGGCGCCCAGCAGGCGCTCGTCGGCCAGGTCCACCACCATCCGCGCCTGCCCCCGGTAGCCGTCCGCGTACAGCGCGGCGCCCGAGACCGAGCCGAGGTCGTAGTCGACCGCCCGGTAGCGACGGCCGGCCGCCTCGGCCGCGGCGGCGGTCAGGCCGACCGAGGCCACCTCGGGCTCGGTGAACACCACCTGCGGCACCGCCGCGTGGTCCGCCGTGGCCGCGAACGGGCCCCAGGCCGTGTCGTCCACCGGCTCGCCGGCGGCCCGGGCCGCGATCGCCGCCCCGGCGATCCGCGCCTGGTACTTGCCCTGATGGGTCAGCAGCGCCCGGTGGTTGGGGTCGCCGACGCAGTAGAGCCAGCCGTCGGGGACCCCCGTCACCCGCAGGCTGTCGTCCACGTCCAGCCAGGAACCCGACTCCAGGCCGACCGTCTCGAGCCCCAGGTCGTCGGTGCGCGGCGCCCGGCCGGTGGCGAAGAGCACCTCGTCAGCCGTCACGGAGTCGCCGCTGTCGAGCGCGACCTCCACCGGCCCGTCGCCCCTGGACAGGCCGGTCACCGAGACCCCGGGCCGCACGTCGACGCCCGCCTCCCGCAGCCCGTCGGCCACCAGGTCGCCGGCGAACGGCTCCATCCGGGGCAGCGGCCGCTCCCCGCGCATCAGCAGCGTCACGCGCGAGCCGAGCGAGCTCCACGCCGCCGCCATCTCGGCGCCCACCACGCCGCCGCCGACGATGGCCAGCCGCCCCGGCACCTGCTTCGCCGCCGTCGCCTCCCGGCTGGTCCAGGGCCGGGCCGCCGCCACCCCGGGTAGTTCGGGGACGACCGCCCGGCTGCCGGTGCAGACCACCACCGCGTGCCGCGCGGTCAGCCGCCGCTCGCCTACCACGACCCGGCGCGGGCCGTCCAACCGGGCGTGGCCGCGGACCAGTTCGACGCCGACCGAGTCCAGCCAGGAGACCTGCCCGTCGTCCCGCCAGTCGCCCACGAAGGAGTCGCGCCGCGCCAGCACCGCCGCCGCGTCCACCGGCCGCTCGCCCGCCACCTGGCGGGCGCCCTCCACGGACCTGGCGGCCCGCAGCGCGGCCGCCGGCCGCAGCAGCGCCTTGCTCGGGATGCACGCCCAGTAGGAGCACTCGCCGCCCACCAGCTCGCTCTCCACGATCACGGTGCGCAGCCCGGCCGCGGCCGTGCGGTCCGCGACGTTCTCGCCGGTCGGCCCGGCGCCGATCACGATCACGTCGTAGGTGTCGTGGGCGGCGTTGGCGTCGTCACTCATCTTCAACTCCCGTCTCGTTCAACCGTTCCACGCTAGGCGCTCGCTTCCCGATCTTCACCTGGCCGCGCCGGCAGCGTGACCTCGGCCGGTTCACGGTCGGGGCGCAGCCCGCGCCACACCGGGTGCCGCAGCCGGCCGTCGGCGGTCCAGGTGCGGTGCGCCACCTCGCCGACCAGCCGGGGCTCGACCCAGTGCGCGCGGCGCGCGTGCGGGCGTGGCACCGGCTCGTCGAACGGGCTCGTGGCGCGTGCCAGCGGCGCCAGGCGGGTGCCCAGGTCGGCCAGCACCGCCTCGCTGAAGCCGGTGCCCACCCGGCCGAGGTACCGCAGTGCGCCCGTGGCGTCGTGCGCGCCGAGCAGCAGCGAGCCGATGGTGCCGCCGCGCCTGCCCTCGCCCGGCTGCCAGCCGCCGAGCACCACCTCCCTGGCCGTGAACAGCGCCTTCTTCACCCACAGCCGGGAGCGCCGCCCCGGCAGGTAGCGGGAGTCGAGCCGCTTGGCGATCACCCCCTCCAGGCCGTGCTCGCGGGCGACGTCCACCAGCCGCGCCGGCTCGATCTCCTCGCCCGTGTAGTGCGGCGGCACCGCGATCCCGGGCGCGGTGTCGAGGCCGAGGTCGGCGAGTCGCTCCCGCCGGACGCGGTAGGGCTCGTCCAGCAGGGGCCGCCCATCGACCCGCAGCACGTCGAAGGCGAAGTACGTCACCGGCACCCGGGCCAGCAGGCCGGCGGCCGGTCGCCGCTGGTGGCGGCGCTGGAGCAGCCCGAAGTCCGGGCGGCCCGCCTCGTCGAGGGCGACGATCTCGCCGTCGAGCACCAGGCCGCCCCGCGCGCCGAGCGCCTCCGGCACGACGCCGGCGAGCTCCGGGTAGGTGGCGCCGAGGTCGTGGCCGTTGCGACTGGTGAGCCGGGTGCGGCCGGCGGGTCCCGCGCACAGGCAGCAGCGGTAGCCGTCCCACTTGAACTCGTAGCCCCAGGGCCCGGTCGGCGGCTCGCCGTCGACCGCCAGTATCGGCTCCACCGCGTCCGGCACGCCCGCCAGCGGGCTCCGCTCCCGTTCCATGCCCCCAGTAGAGGCGGGCGGGGCGCGGGCCCGGCCGCCGGGACGCCGCCGAGCTGCCCGTTTTCCGTTCGAACGGCGCAGGGCGGCGACGTATCCTGACCGCCGCGCGCCCGCAGGCGCGGGGTAGGAAGCGGGAGGACACGATGGTGAACGAGGCCGACCTGCGGCATCTGCGACGCTGCGTCGAGCTGGCCGCCGAGGCGTTGGCGGCGGGTGACGAGCCGTTCGGCTCCGTGCTGGTGGCCGGCGACGGGACGGCGCTGGCCGAGGACCACAACCGGGTGGCCGGCGGCGACCACACCCGGCACCCGGAGTTCGCGCTGGCCCGCTGGGCGGCGGCCAACCTGAGCCCGGCCGAGCGGGCGGCCGCGACGGTCTACACCTCGGGCGAGCACTGCCCGATGTGCGCGGCCGCACACGCCTGGGTCGGTCTCGGGCGGGTCGTCTACGCCAGCTCGTCCGAACAACTGGGGGAGTGGCTGGGCGCGTTGGGCGTCCCGGCGCCGCCGGTGCGGACGCTGCCGATCCCCGAGGTGGCGCCGGGCGTGACGGTCGAGGGCCCGGTGCCCGAACTGGCCGAGGAGGTACGCGAGTTGCACCGGGCCTTCCATGGCGAGCCGAACTGGGAGCGCCGGGTGGCCCAGGCGTGGCTCTCGATCGACGAGCACGACGAGGCAGAGTTCCGGGCGCTGATCGAGAGCCTGGCGGCGGAGCTTCCCGAGGACAGCGCGCTCGCCGCGTTCGAGCGCGGCTGCGCCCACGACTCCACCGGCCAGCCGGAGCGCGCCGTGCCGGAGTACCGGCGGGCGCTCGAACTCGGCCTGACCGGGGTGCGGCGGCGCCGCGCGGTCTGCCAACTGGCCAGCTCGCTGCGGAACCTCGGCCGCCCCGAGGAGAGCGTGGAACTGCTGACCGCGGAGCTGGCCCGCACCTCCGACCTCATGGACGGCGCCGTCCGCGCGACCCTCGCGCTGGCCCTCACCGACGTCGGCCGCGAACGCGAGGCCGTCTCCGTCGCCCTCACCGCCCTGGCCCCCCACCTGCCGCGCTACCAGCGGTCCATGGCCAACTACGCCAGGGCTCTCGCCGAGCAGCCGTCCACCGCGGGGTAGGCCGGGCGGCTCCCGCTCACTCGCCGAAGTGGTCCTTGGGGATCACGCCGTGGACGCCGACCGTGCGGTCGACCACCTGGGAGATGTGGAAGTCGGCCGCCGCCGAGAGGTAGGCGTAGGCCGTGGCGCGGTCCATGCCCAGGTCGTGTTCGAGGAAGTCGAGCGCGTTGACCACGGCCCGGCGCATGGCGGTGTCCAGGTCGCCGATCTGGCCGCCCTGGCTGCCGTCCGGGTCGGAGAGACCCACCGGCAGCCACGCGTCCTCGGTCTCGCCGAAGGGATAGCGGAAGGCGACCGAGGGCGCGTCGCCCGAGCCCGGCTTGCAGACGGTGAGCCGGAACGTCGAGCGCAGCGAACCCTCCACGGCGGTCAGCGCCACCTCGCCGTCGGCCATGGCGAAGTGCGGGTCGCCGGTGTAGAAGAGGGCGCCCTCGGCGAAGACCGGCAGGTAGAGCGTGGCGCCCTCGCGCAGCAGGTTGATGTCGATGTTGCCGCCGCCGAGCGTGGGCGGGATGGAGTTGAGCGCCGGGTCGTCGAGCGCGGCGGCCTCGGCGAAGGCCACGCCCATCGTGCCCATGTGCGGCCGCAGCGGGAACGTGACCTCGCGGCCGCGCCGCGAGCCGCGCGGCAGCACCCCGTTCAGCGCGCCGTCCCGGCCGCGCCGCACCGGCGTGAACACCGAGACGTTGCCGTACTCGGCCGGGTCGCCGCCGGGGCGGCCGTCCGTGGCCACCGGCGGCATCACCTCGTCGAGCGTGATCCCGTCCGGCGCCGAGCCGTCGGGGCGGCGGCCGAGCGCGCCCTTGCCGTGCCGGCTCGATATCACGCCGTACGGCACACGGGGGAGCAGCGAGAGCGGCTCCACCTTCAGCACGTCCCCGGGCTCGGCGCCGGCCACCTGGATCGGGCCGGTGATGACGTGCGGGCCGTCGGCGTCGAAGTCGCGCTCGGTGCGGTCGTACTCGGCGGCGATGGCGATCGCGTCGCTCAGCACCTGGCCGCGGGGCACGTCGTGGCCGCCGAAGAAGGCCACCGGGTCGCGGCCCTGATCCTCCAGGAGGCCCTCGTGCGAGAGCGAGTCCACGGTCACCGTCTCGCCCGAGCGGATCCGCAGCACCGGCTCGCTGTCCACGGCCGGCGTGTAGCCCCAGCGGACCTGGTCGGGGAGCGACGGCAGGTAGTGCCGGCCGTGGATGGGGCCGCGGTGGGGCTGCAGGATCTCGCGCGGGTGGTCGGCGCGCGATCCGGCGCCCGCGTCGCGCGTCGCCGCCGCGGCCGGGGCGGCGGCCGTGAGGCCGGTGGCGGTGCCGGCCGCGGTCACGGCGCCGGCGGCCTGCAGGAAGCGGCGGCGGCCGAGGGCCGCGATCAGCGTGTCCCGGGCGGTGGCGGCGTGCTCTTCTGGGGTGCTCATGGTGGGGCTCCTGTTCCGCCCGGGCACGAGCGGTCCGCCCCGGGCCAGCCGTCACCCTAGGTGAGCTTCGGGCCCTCATCGGCGGCTGTGCGTGATCGACCCATGCTTCTTACCCGCAGGTAACACGCCGGCCGTCCGGCGGCGCCCGAGGACACACCGCCGAAACGAGGGGTGGACCGGGGGATGGCTCGCCGCCGGCCGGGTACTCGCGGGCCGTGTCGGAACCCGAGTCCTATGACGCCGGCCCCTACGTCCCGGAAGGCGCCGGGCTGCCCGAGCTGCGCAGCGCCGCCGCCGACTGCCACGGCTGCCCGCTCTACCGCGACGCCACCCAGACCGTGTTCGGCGCCGGCGAGCCGACGGCCCGCCTGGTACTGGTCGGCGAGGAGCCCGGCGACCAGGAGGACCGGCGGGGCGCGCCGTTCGTCGGTCCGGCCGGCCGGGTGCTCGACCGGGCGCTCGTCGACGCCGGCATCGACCCGGACGACGCGTACCTCACCAACGCCGTCAAGCACTTCAAGTTCGCGCCCCGGGGCAAGCGCCGCATCCACAAGCCGCCGACGCTGCGCGAGGCGGCCGCCTGCCGGCCCTGGCTCACCGCCGAACTCCGCCTGATCGAACCCGAGGTGATCGTGGCGCTCGGCGCCACCGCGGGCAAGGCGCTGCTCGGCTCCTCGTTCCGGGTGACCAGGCAGCGCGGAACACGGCTGCCGTGGTCGGGCGAGGGCGCGGACACGGTGGTCGCCACCATCCACCCGTCGGCCGTGCTGCGCGCCGACGACGCGGAGCGCGAGGCCGCCTACGCCGGTCTCGTGGCCGACCTGAAGGTGGCCGCCCGCGCCCTGGCGGGGGCCTGACCACCGGGTTTCCCCCGAGGGCCGCGTGGCGGGGGCTCGTCCGAGGAGTGAGACACCCCGGGCGGGCGGGCGAACCCTGTGCCAGAATCCTCGGCGAGGTCACGAGTGACAGCGACCACGGCCCCGGCCCGCTGTCCGGCAACCCTCCGTCGTGGCGGGGTGCCCCGGGTGATGACCGGGTCGCGAGCAGCAGGGCTCGCGGCAAGTGCGGCCCAGAAGGAGCTCCCTCGTGCGAATGCGAATGCGGTAGAGCGTCACGCTCCCCCCCCCCTCGTCTTCCTTCCCTTCACCCTCCCTTTCTCT
This sequence comes from Streptomyces millisiae, assembly GCF_031845425.1. Lineage (NCBI taxonomy): Bacteria > Bacillati > Actinomycetota > Actinomycetes > Kitasatosporales > Streptomycetaceae > Streptomyces > Streptomyces millisiae. The sequence continues at coordinate 69,420 of NZ_JAVREM010000009.1, read as the reverse complement.
CGTTACCCGCCTTCTCGCGCCGTCGGCCACCCGCGAGGCCGTCGGGCGCGCCTGCCCACGGAGACGTGCTCATGACCACCAGCTGTGCCCCCGTCGCCCCCGCCGCCCCCAGCACCACCGCCGTCCCCGCCAGCCTTGAGGTGCTCAGCGCCGGCGTCCGCGCCCCGCTCGCCGGCGGCGGCGACGTCGAGTACGCCGCGCTCGACTACGCGGCGTCCGCGCCCGTGCTGCGCCGCGTCTGGGAGGAGGTGGCCGAGTACGCGCCGTACTACGGCAGCGTGCACCGGGGCACCGGGCACCTCTCGCGGCTCTCCACCGAGCTCTTCGAGCGCAGCCGGGAGACCGTCGCCGCGTTCCTCGACTGTCGCCCGGCCGACCAGGTGGTCTTCACCCGCTCCACCACCGACTCGCTCAACCTGCTGGCCGCCGCACTGCCCGCCGGCACCCGGGTGTTCGTCTTCGAGACCGAGCACCACGCGGCGCTGCTGCCGTGGGCCCGCCACGGCCACCAGGTCACCTACCTCGACGCCCCGCACTCGCCCCGCCACGCCGTCGAGATCGCCGAGTCGGCGCTCGCGGCCCGCCCCGAGGCCGGGGGACCGGCGCTGCTGTGCGTCACCGGCGCCTCCAACGTCACCGGCGAGCTGTGGCCGGTCGCCGAACTCGCCGCCGCCGCGCACCGCCACGGGGCCAGGATCGTGCTCGACGCCGCCCAACTGGCCCCGCACCGGCCGGTCAGCGTGCGACGACTCGACGTGGACTGGGTGGCGTTCTCCGGGCACAAGCTCTACGCCCCCTTCGGCGCCGGCGTGTTGGCCGGCCGCGCCGACTGGCTCACCACCGCCGCGCCCTACCTGGCCGGCGGCGGCGCCACCCGCGTCGTCAACCGGCGCACCGACGGCGGCGTGCACGTCCAGTGGGCCGAGGACGAGGCCAGGCACGAGGCCGGCTCGCCCAACGTCATCGGCGCCTTCGCCATCGCCGCCGCCTGTCGTGCCCTCACCGAGGCCGGCCACGAGACGCTGGTCGCCCACGAGCAGGAGCTGCTCGCCGTGCTCCGCGAGGGGCTGGCGGAGATCCCGGCGGTCAGGGAACTGTCCCTGTTCGGGCCGGCGGCGGACCGCGTCGCCGTCTCCTCCTTCACGGTGGCCGGCCACGACAACGGGCAGCTCGCGGTGGAGCTCTCCGAGCGCTTCGGCATCGGCGTGCGCTCCGGGATGTTCTGCGCCCAGCCACTGGTCCGCAGGCTGCTCGGCGCCTCGGCGGAGTCCACCGAGGAGTGCGACGGACCGCTCCAGGCGCTCCGCGTCAGCTTCGGCGCCGGCACCCCGCGGGAGCACGTCACCCGGCTCGTCGACGCGGTTTCAACCCTGGCGGGCTGAAGGGGCCGCCGCGCGGTCTCCCGCGCCGGGGCGCCACGGCCCTCCGGTCGGTGGGCGGGCTCGCCTGCCCGGGCGCGCCCGCAGGCCGCGCCCGGGCGTCTTCCCCCTGGCCGGCGCGCTCAGCCCTCCCCCGAGGTGTGAGCTGAGCGGCGCCGTCGCACCACAAAGCTAGAAGGTGCGAAAGACCCCCACCACCGTGCACGCCGCCCTGCCGCCGCCGGCGACCGTGCACGCCGCACCCGGCGCCGGGTCAGGTCGCCCCCGTCGAGCGCAGCGCGTGCACGAGGTCGTGGATCCCGGCCCCGGTGCTCAACAGGTCGCGGCCCAGCAGCCGTTCGGCCACCCTGAGCCGCGCCCGCACCGTGTTCCTGCTGATCCCGAGGCGGTGCGCGGCACGGCGCGCGTCCGCGTTCTCGTCGATCCAGGCCCGCAGGGTCGCGAACAGCTCGCGGTGCTCGGGCCGCCGCAGCGGCGCGAGCAGCGCCGTGGCCCACGCGGTCGCCGCCGGGGTCCGCAGCAGCTCGTCCAGCGTCGGGGCCGGTGACCCCCGCGCGTCGCCGGCCGGCGACGCGGCGACCGCCAGCGCCAGCGCGAGCGAGGCCCGGGCGCCGACGTCCCGCAGATCGAGGCCGAGGGCGCGCTCGACCTCCCCGAGGCGCGCGGTGACCGTGTTCCGGCCGATGCCGAGCAGCCGCGCCACGCCCGCGCGGGGGAAGCTCAACGCCAGCCGGGTGACGTGGACGGTCTGCTCGGGAACCGTGCCGAGCGGCCGCAGGAAGGCGCGCGCCCAGGCCCGGGCCGCCGGCTGCGGCAGCAGACGCTCCAACGGGCCCTGGCCCCGGTAACCGGCCACCCGCTCCGGCGTGTTGCGGGCCATGGCCAGCGCGTGCCTGGCCTGGTCATACGCCTCGGCCGTGGCCCGCGCCGGCCGGGGCGCGCTGACGCCGAGCGCGTACCCGGGCCGCTCGGCCACCAGGGCGTGCAGCCGGTCGGCGAGTTCGTCGCCCTCGGGCACCAGGCAGATCAGGTGCTCCTCGTACACCGGGCAACGCACCAGCAGCCCCCGGCCGTGGAAGCCGGCCGCGTCCTGGTAGCGCCTGGCCAGCGGCTCGCGGTCGGCCGGGGGACAGCGCAACAGCAGGACCCGCAGCGGCCCGGCGTTCAGCACCGGCGGCACGGCACCCGTGGTCAGCCGCCTGGCGAGCGTCGGGTCCCCGGCCATCAGCGCCATGAAGACGGCGAGCCGCACCTGGCCCGCCTTGGCGTGGTAGGCGCGCGCCGCGGCCTCCGTGTCCGCGAGGCGGCACAGCAACGCGATCAGCCCGCCGGCCCGCGTCGCGAGCCACGCGGCGTCCCCGCTCCGCGTGGCCGCCCCCGCCACCACCAACACCCGGCGCTGCCGGCCGGGGCCGAGCGCCTCGCACCGCACCCGCACCCCGTCCACCTCGGTGGCCGCGGCCGCCATCTCCCCGCCGGACAGCCGCCCGAGCACCGGCCCGAGCGCCTTCGGCAGCCGCGCGGGGAACCCGCCGGTCGCCACCTCCACGCCGCCCCCGGGACCGACCAGGGCGACCTCGGCCCCGGTCCGCCGCCCCAGCCACTCCAGCACCTCGCCCACGTCGGGAGCCGCGTCGAGCGCCGCCTGCCGCCCCGCCTCCCGTAACAGCCGCTCCGCCCACTCGGCCCGCACCGGCCTCGCCCCCTTCGCCACGTCGCCGGCCGGGGTCCGCCGGTTCGCCGGTTCGCGAGGAGGCTGTCCGTCCACCGGTGACAGCACAAAAAGCAAAGGCAAGGAGAGCGCACTCCCTGCCACTTTCAACCTATAGCGCACCGGGGGGCTTGCGGCAAGGCCCGGGTCGTGCCGCAGAATCGGCGGCTCATGGCCGAGAACGGGGAGTCGCGACGTGCGTGTGCTGCTGACGACATGGGGATCGCGCGGGGACGTCGAACCGCTGGTGGGGCTGGCGGTGGCGTTGCGGGGGCTCGGCGCCGAGGCGCGGGTGTGCGCGCCGCCGGACGAGGAGTTCGTGGCGCTGCTGGCGCGTGCCGGCGTGGAGCTGGTGCCGTTGGGCCCCGCGGTGCGCTCGGTGGTCGCCGGCACCAGGCCGCCGACCGTGGAGGACGCGTTCCGGCTCGCCCGCGAGTTGGTCGCCACGCGGTTCGAGACACTCACCGCGGCGGCGGAGGGATGTGACGCGCTGCTGGCGACCGGACTGATGCCGGCCGGCGCCCGGGACGTGGCCGAGAGACTGGGCATCCACTACGTGCTCGCCTGCTTCCACACCCTGGGACTGCCCTCGCGGCACTTCCCTCCGGGGCGGCGTCCCGGCAGGCAGTCGCCGCGGGAGGAGACCGACAACCGGGTGCTGTGGGAGCAGGACGCCCAGCGGGTGAACGCGTTGTACGGCGAGGCGCTCAACGGCCAGCGGGCGGCCGTCGGCCTGCCCCCGGTGGACAACGTCCGCGACCACGTCCTCACCGACCGGCCGTGGCTGGCGGCGGACCCGACGCTGTGCCCGGCGCGGGGCATGACGGACCTCGACGTGGTGCAGACCGGGGCGTGGATCCTGCCCGACGAACGCCCGCTCCCGGCAGCGCTGGAGGCGTTCCTGGCCGCCGGCGCGCCACCGGTGTACGTGGGCCTGGGCAGCATGGCCGCGCACGTCTCGAAGGACATCGCCCGGGTGGCCATCGAGGCGAGCCGAGCGCGGGGACGCCGCGTGGTCCTCGCCCGCGGCTGGGCCGGCCTGGCCCCGATCGACGACGCCGAGGACTGCCTCGTCGTCGGCGAGGTCAACCAGCAGGCGCTGTTCCGCCGGGTGGCCGCCGTCGTGCACCACGGCGGCGCGGGCACCACGACGACGGCCGGCCGGGCCGGCGCGCCCCAGGTGGTGGTCCCCCGGATCGCGGACCAGCCGTACTGGGCGGCGCGGGTGTCCGAGCTGGGCATCGGCGCGGCTCACGACGGCCCGACGCCGACCCTCGACTCCCTGTCCGCCGCGCTCGCCACCGCCCTGACCCCCGAGACCCGGGCACGGACGAGCGCCGTGGCCGCCGCGATCCGCCCCGACGGCGCGACGGTGGCCGCGAAGCTGCTGCTCGACGAGGTCAGGAACCCCCCGCCACGTCGACCGACCAGCCCTCGGGCGTGACCCGCAGGCGGTGGCGCGAACGCCCGGGCGCGCCGAGCGCCCGCCAGTGGCGGTAGGCCGCCGCCACCTCGTCCCAGAGGCGCCGCGGGCCGTGCTGCTCCGTCGTGAACTCGGCGCGGCCCGGGACGAACTCCGTCCTGGCCCAGGAGCGGCGGTCGTCGGAGAGCAGCCAGTACGTCCACTCGCCGGATCCGTCGTCCTCCCAGTCGATCTGGGGCCAGGCGTCCCGCACGCGCAGCGAGATCGCGAACATCGCGTCGGGGTCGTTGAGCTGGGCCGGGTCGAGGTCGGTGGTGCCGCGCTCGCCGCGCTCGCCGTGGTACACGTCGGAGAGGTCCGCGCCCCGCCCGGCCTGGGTGCGCGACCACATGAACGCGGGGCGGCCGGAGAACCGGCCCTCGCCGACGCCGCCGTGGACGTCGAGCGTCAGGTACGAGTACGAGTGGAGGCTGCTGCCGAACGGGGTGACGATCCGCCCGCCGTCGCGGGTCTGGGCCAGCAGCTCGGGCGTGATCTCGCGCAGGGTGCAGGTGCTGATGATCCGGTCGTAGGGGGCGCCGGCCGGGTGGCCCCTGGTGCCGTCCCCGAGGACCAGGCACGGCGCGTACCCGGCGGCCGCCAGGTTCTTCCTGGCGGCCTCGTGCAGCCGCCGGTCGATCTCGACCGAGGTGACGTGCTCGGAGCCGAGCCGGTGGCACAGCCACGCGGCGTGGTAGCCGGTGGCCGTGCCGATCTCCAGCACCCGCTGTCCCTCGTGGACGTCGAGCAGCTCCAACATCTCCAGCATCTGCGACGGTTGGGACGAGGAGGAGGTGGGGATCCCGCGCCCGCCCGCCACGCCCTCGTCCACCTGGGTGACCACGGGCCGGTCGCTGTAGACGGCCGCCAGCCACGCCGCCTCGTCCGCCGCCCGGTCGAGGCCCGGGCAGACGTCGGGGACGAAGTCGGCGCGGTCCACGGCGGCGACCGCGTCCTCCCACCGGGGTGGGAGCGAACCGGCGTCCCGCAGGGCCGCCACGAGCCGCCGCATCGTGGTCATACGAAGGAGTCCTTTCCGCCTACTGCCCTTCCGGCGGGCCCGGCGGCGACGGCGACGAAGGAGGAGAGGGAGGAGACGGAGGTGACGGTGGTGTGACCGGACCCGGCCACTGACCGTCGCTCTCGCGCGGGGACTGCTTCCTGTCCCCCTCCTCGCCGTTCTTGCCGTCGCTGTGTTTACCACCCATCGCGCCCTCCCGGCTCCGTGAACCCTACAGCTGGGGGATGCCCGCACGTCAGGGATGGCAAGGAGGCGTGCGGAAGCGCGACCGGGTCGCCGCGCCGAGGGCGCGCGCCGGGATCACTCCGGTTGGCAGGCGGGGCACCACAGGGTGGTACGGCCGGCGACCCGGCTCTGCCGGAGCGGGGTGTCGCAGCGCGGACAGTGCGGCGCCGGCGTGTCCCGCCTGGCCGTCAGCCAGGAGCGCTTGGCGGGCACGTGGCCGGTCGGCACGGCCGCGCGCAGCACCTGCCGGGTCGCCGAGTCGACGCGGCGCCGCTCGTCGTCCCCCAGGTCGACGGCGCGGCGGGCCGGGTGGACCCTGGCGTGCCAGAGGATCTCGTCTGCCAGCAGGTTCCCGAGCCCGGCCACGGTCGACTGGTCGAGCAGCGCCGCCTTGACGCGGCGGCGCTGACCGGCGAGCAGCTCGGCCAGCTCGCCGGGGGCGAGGGCCAGCGCGTCGGGGCCCTGGTCGGCGAGCAGCCGGTCCGCGTCGGCCGCCGTGGCGGCGAACCAGATGCCGCGCAGCTTGCGCTGGTCGCGGTAGCGGAGCCGGTGGCCGTCGTCCAGGACGAGGGTGACCCGGTCGTGGGGCGCGGGTGAGGAGTCGGCCGGGTCGCAGCGCAGGCGGCCCGTCATGCCGAAGTGGAAGAGCACGGTGGGTCCCTCGGTGGGGGCGAGCAGCCACTTGCCGTGCCGGCGCGGTTCGGTGAACGTCCGGCCCGTGAGCCGCTGGCGCAGCCGGCGCGCCGTGACCCCGCGCAGCACGCCGGCGTCGGCCACCTCGACCCGCTCGACCCGGCGGCCGGTGGCGCAGGAGGCCAGGATCCGCCGGAATTCCTCCACATCGGGCAGTTCGGGCATGCCGCCACGTTACGGGAGGGTCAGCCCGTAGGCGCTGAGCACCTCTCCGACGGGTTGGAAGTAGCTGGTGCCGCCGGTGGCGCAGTTGCCGGTGCCACCGGAGAGGATGCCGAGCGCGAGCCGGCCCGGGGTGTACAGCGGCGCGCCGCTCTCCCCCGCCTCGACGCAGATGTTGGTGCGGATCAGCCCGGAGACGATGTCGCCGCCGCCGTAGTTGACGGTGGCGTTGAGGGCCAGGACGGTGCCCGAGCGGCAGCCGCTGACCGGGCCGGCGAAGACGGCGCTCATGCCCACGGTGGGCGTGCCGACCCCGATGATGTCGACCGGCACGCCGTTGCAGACCACGCCGGGCGGCCAGGGGGACGGGGCGGTGAGGTAGCGGACCACGCCGTAGTCGTTGTTCGGGAAGCTGGTGCCGACGGTCTGGCCGACGGCGGTGGTCTGGCCCGGGTCGGCGTACCAGGTGCCGGCCAGCGCGGTGCAGTGCCCGGCGGTGATGAAGTGGCGGGTGGAGCCGGAGCGGGCGTTGAAGCCCACCGCGCAGCGCGCCCCGCCGCCGTAGACGAACTCGCCGCCGCGGAGCCGGGGGGTGAGGGTGCCGGGGGTGCGCTCGACGGTCAGGGCGTCGGCGAGTGGGCCCGCCGTGCGGCGGAGGTGGGCGAGGTCGGCGGCGGAGACGGTGTCGTCCACGGTGACCAGGACGGTGCCCGTGGCGTGGTCCACGGCCCACGCCGTGCCCGCGACGTCGGCGGCGCGCACGGCGTCGCCGGCGGCGGTCAGCTGGGCGGCGGTGAACGCGGCGGGGGCGGGCTCGGCCCGGGCGGGCAGCGCCGGGCCGATGAGCGCCAGCAGTGGCACGGTCAGCGCGATGACGAGGCGTCTGAGGAGTGGGGTGGTGCGGGGCTTGCGCATGCGGTCCTCCGAACGGAGATTCATGGGCATGACAATTGGGCGGATTCTCCCACGCGCCACCCACGCGTGTCGCGGAGCTCGCGCTCGGTGCCTCCGGTGAAGGATCGACCGGTGACCGGGCGGGCGCGGTCGGTCACGTCGTCCGCGGCCGGCCAGGAGGAAGCGCGATGTCCCACGTACTGTTCAGGCTCGGCCGCTGGGCCCACCGTCGGCGCCGCCTGGTGCTCGGCGGCTGGCTGCTGCTCGCCGTGGTCGCGGTGGCGTCGGCGATCGGCAGCGGCGGCCAGACCAACGACGTCTTCACCATCCCCGGCACCGAGTCGCAGCGCACGACGGACCTGCTCAAGCGCAAGCTGCCGGCCTTCGGCGGCGGTTCGGCGCAGGTGGTCTTCGCCACCCACGGGGGGACCAGGGTGACCGACCACCGCCAGCGCGCCGCCATCGAGGAGACCATGCGGCGGCTCGGCGACGTGCCGCAGGTCGGCGCGGTCTCCGACCCGTTCCAGGCCGAGGCCGTCTCGCCGGACCAGCGGGTCGCCCTCGGGAGCGTGGACTTCACCGCCGAGCCGGGGAACGTCGAGGAGTCCACGCTCGACGACGTCGAACGCGCCGTGCGGCCGGCCCAGGACGCGGACGTCCAGGTCGAGTACTCCGGCAGCGTCTACCCGGGATGGCGCACCGAGGTCTCCGAACTGCCCGAACTCGTCGGCCTGGTCATCGCCTCGATCATCCTGCTGATCACCTTCGGCGCGGTGGTGGCGGCCGGGGTGCCGATCGTGACCGCGGTGCTCGGGGTGCTGATCACCATCATGGGCGTCACGGCCGTGGCGGCGGTGGTCGACATCGCCTCCGCCTCCACCACGGTCGCCATCATGCTGGGCCTGTCCTGCGGCATCGACTACGGCCTCTTCATCCTCTACCGGCACCGCAACAACCTGCTCGCCGGGATGGCGGGCGAGGACTCGGTCGGCATGGCCGTGGGCACCGCGGGCGGCGCCGTGGTCTTCGCCGCGCTCACCGTGATCATCGCGCTCTGCGGCCTCTCGGTGGTCGGCATCCCCTTCCTGACCGTGATGGGCCTGTGCGCCGCGGTCGCCGTGCTGATGGCCATGGCGATCGCGCTCACCCTGTTGCCCGCCGTGCTCGGCTTCGCGGGGGAGCGGGTCGTGCGCTTCCTGCGGCTCCCGGGGCGCCCCGGCTGGACCGAGCGGGTGGCCAGGACGGCGGCCGCCGAGCCCGAACGCACCAGGGGCGCGGCCTGGGCGCGGTTCGTGGTGCGGCACCGCTGGCCGGCCCTGCTCTGCGGCGTGCTGCTGCTCGGCGTGCTCGCGCTGCCGGCCACCCAGTTGGAACTCGGGCTGCCGAGCGGCTCCGCCAAGCCCACCTCGGACACCCAGCGCCGCGCCTACGACCTGATCTCCGCGGGCTTCGGCGTGGGCGCCAACGGGCCGCTGCTGGTGGTGGCCGACGGGGCCCACGGTGAGGGGGACGCGGACCGGATCGCGAAGGAGGTCGGCGACCAGCCGGGGGTGGTCTCGGCCCGGCCGATCGGCGCCCGGGACGACGTGGTGGTGATCCAGGCGGTGCCGGTGACCGGACCCAACGACCCGGCCACCGCCGACCTGGTGCACCACATCAGGGACCACCGGGAGCAGGTCGCGGCCGGCACCGGGGCCCATGTCACGGTCGGCGGGACCACCGCCTCCAACATCGACGTCTCGGCCAAGCTCTCCGGCGCGCTGCCGGTCTTCCTCCTGGTGGTGGTCGGACTCGCCTTCGTGCTGCTGACGTTCGCCTTCCGCACCCTGCTGGTGCCACTGAAGTCGATCGTCGGCTTCCTGCTCTCGGTGGCCGCCGCCTTCGGCGCCGAGGTGGCCATGTTCCAGTGGGGCTGGGGCGAGCACCTGTTCGGCATCACGCCGACCGAGACCATCAGCTTCCTGCCGATCATCATGCTCGCCATCATCTTCGGACTCTCCAGCGACTACGAGGTGTTCGTCGTCTCCCGGATCAAGGAGGTGCACGGCGAGACGGACGACCCGCGGCGCGCGGTGGCGGTCGGCACGGCCCTCGCCGCCCGGGTGGTGACCGCGGCCGCGCTGATCATGTTCTCGATCTTCGTGGCGTTCATGGCGACCAGCGACCCGACCATCAAGGCCATCGGCTTCGCCTTCGCGGTCGGCGTGCTGCTCGACGCGTTCGTGGTCAGGCTGACCCTGGTGCCCGCGGTGATGGCCATCGCCGGTTCCCGGATCTGGTACCACCCGGCCTGGTTCGGCCGGGTGGTACCTGACCCCGACATCGAGGGGCGGCGGCTGGAGCGTCCCGAGCGGTGACCGTCAGGGCAGGGCCAGGGCCCTGAACAGCCGACGGCCGGCCCGGATCACGGGCTGCCGGTGGGTGGGCGTGGTGTTGGCCAGCACCACCACGCCGGCGTCGGCGTCCGGGCTGAAGCCGGCGAACGCGGTGAACCCGCCGGCGGCGCCGGTGTGCCAGAGCAGGGTGCGGCCCTCCACCACCCGGATGTCCCAGCCGAGGCCGACGACCTTCTGGCCGCGCGGATGGGCGCGCCGCGGCCACTGCGAGTCGACGACCGCGGAGGCGAGCGAGGCCGAGGCCAGGGTCGCGGGATGGAGCTGGGCGCGCAGGTAGCGCAGCATGTCGGCGGCGGTCGAGTAGAGCGCGCCCGAGGGCGCGAGCGCGTCGAAGTGCCAGTGCGGGAACGGCCGTCCGTACCGGTGGCCGTGGGCGGCGCGCTCGGCCAGCGTCGCCTCGTCGGGCACCAGGGTGTCCCGCATGCCGAGGGGGCGCAGCACCCGCTCGGCGAGCAGCTCGGCGTAGCCGGTGCCGGTGGCGTTGGCCAGCAGCTGGCCGAGCAGGCCCACGCCGAACGTCGAGTAGCGGATCGTGGTGCGCCTCCGGTGGCGGGGCAGCCGGGCGGTGGCCCGGTAGAGGTCGACGGGGCGGTAGGCGGCGTAGGGGTCGGTCCACCAATGGCGCAGGCCCCTGAGGTAGAGGTTGCGGGGCAGCCTGGGTAGCCCCGCGGTGTGGGTGGCCAGGTCCACCAGGGTGCGCGGGGCGTCGGGCCCGGGGCGGGTGGTGGCACCGGAAGGCAGGTGGGTGTCGATCGGGTCGTCGTAGGAGACCTCGCCGCGCGCCGTGAGTTCGGCGAGCAGCAGCGTGGTGAAGGTCTTGGTGAGGGAGCCGAGGGCGAACAGCGTGTCGGGGCCGACCGGTCGCCGGTCGCGGTCCCGGTGGGCGCGAGCCGGCCGCAGCCGGTCACCGGCGACCGCGACCGACTGGTCGGCGCCGCGGATCGCGGCGCCGACCGCGGCCGGGGCGTGCTGATCGGCGACGATGTCGCCGATGTGCCTGTTCAGCAGCCCCGTGATGGTGGCCGTGGCGCTCATACCCGACTCCCGGCCGTGCTCGCGGTGGACAGGGCCCGGGAGACGGTGAGGGTGCCGGCGACCGCGGCCACGATGGTGGGGTGGTGGTGGTTGAGCCAGGCGTCCTCCGGCTCGGCCGGCGGCGCGGTCAGGCCGTTGGGCATCATGCCGTCCGGTCGCTGCGCCTCGGCGACCCGCTCCCAGACGGCGGGGAAGAACATCGGCTCCGGGAGGCAGGCCCCGACGATCAGGAACTCGAGCAGCAGGTCCCAGAACCGGGTCTCGCGGAACACCTCGACCCAGACCGGCAACCAGAGCCGGAGGTAGTCCTGGAGCGGCTCGGGCAGGCCGGCCGGGTCGGCGCCCCAGTCGGTCAGGTGGAAGACGGTGTGGGTGACGCCGTAGGCGTTGTTGGCGTCCATCATCCAGGGCTCAGGAGTGCCGCCGAGCCACGTCGCGTCGATCAGCTCGGACAGTTCGCCCGGTGGCTCCACCCCGATCCGCCGAGCGGCGGCGTAGACGGCCAGCCGCCGGTTGGGCACGTGCTCGATCACCGGGGCGGCGCGCAGTCCGAGCACGTGGCCGGCGAGCCGGTCGAGCGGCGGATGCCGGTAGCCGGCGGGGATGAAGTGCGAGTAGAGCTCCATGGGGTGGGTGGCGGCTGGGGTGTGCGCCTGGAGCCGGTGGAGCAGCGCCCCCTCGTCGAACTCGGACCAGGCGAAGTCGAGCAGCGAACGCGCCGTCTCGGCGCAGCGCGGCCCGGCAACCGCTTCGCGGACCACCACGCCGGCGGCCAGGGCGAGTTCGCCGAGTGACTTCAGACCCTCCCCGTTGATGTCGTAGTCCGGCACGTCGCGGTCGAGCGCGAAGCTGGCGCGCAGCCGCCCCAGCCAGCCCACGGCACGCTCACCGACGTGTTGGGCCAGGCGCACCGCCGTGGCATCCATGTCGTTTCTCCTCCGGTGGTCTCAGCGCGAGTCGCTCAGTCGACGGGCGATGGCGGTCTCGAACCGCACCCGGGGATCGGGCGCGCCGACGACCTCCAGGTGGTCGAGCATCGGCGGAAGGGACAGCGGTGGCCGCCCCTCGGCGGCGAGTGCCAGCAGCCAGCGGGCCAGGCGGGCCGAGCTCAGCAGGTCGCGGCGGAGCAGCGCGCGCACCAGTCCGCGCTCGATGTCCAGGCGGCGGGACACCAGGCTCCGGCTGAGTTCCGGGTCGAGCAGGGGGTGGGCGGCCGTGGAGAGTCGGACCAGGTAGGCGGCGAGCGTCACCCAGTCCGCGGCCAGGGGCCCCGCCGAGCAGGTCGCGGCAAGACCCTCCCAGCCGGCGGTGTCGACGCCGAGTCGGGCGAGCGCCGCGGACAGGGCGGCGTCCCGCACGCCCCACAGCGTGGCCTCGGGCGCGTGGACCTGCGGTGCGGGGTAGGCCCGCACCGCAGCCCGCACCAGCGACGCCTCCTCCTGCCGCAGGGGCTGGCCCGTCAGCAGGAAGGGGGCGAGTACGTCGGCGCCCAACACCCGGATCGCGGCCAGGCCGCTGGCCCGCTGGTCCCAGGAGCCGAGGCAGGAGCGAACTCCGACGCCGTCGCCCGTGCTCCGCAGCGCCCTGGCCAGTGAGCCGGCCAGGGCACCGGTGGCCTCCTCGACGGAGCCCGGTGTCGGCTGATGCGTGAGAGACATGGGCTGGGACCTCAGAACACCGCGGCGCAGGCGAGGTTCTGGACCGCGCCGTGGAACGAGTCCTCGACGGGCTCGTTCTTGCGCGGGTTGGCCGACAGCAGGGCGGCGGCCGCGAGCAGCAGCAGGGCGAGGTTCCGGGCGGAGCCGGCGCCGTGGCTGGTCGACACCTCGCCTTCGCCGATCAGTCGCTCGACGTCGATCCGCTCTCCGTCCGTCGGCACCACCGGGGTCAACGGGACGACATCGCGAAACACGGACATGGGATACCCCTTTCGTTCCAGGATTTCCTGGCAGGGGTGCTTATCCCGGCTCTCGAGATCGGGGAAACCGATTCCGCGGATAACAGAATGGATGGGGCGGGAGGAGAGAAGTGATCCGCTCAGACTTGCTGGGCGGGAATCCGTGTCCGGCGAACCACGGTAATACCGCAGGGATGTAATGCGATATTACCGTGGTATCTGTCAATCAGTCGCCGGTGTTGAACGCCGCGTCGAAGGCGGCCGTCGGCGGCTCGATGGCCACCAGTTCCCGGACGCGCGCCAGCGCGTCGGGCGCGCCGATGAGGCGGTCCATGCCGGCGTCCTCCCACTCCACCGAGATGGGCCCGTCGTAGCCGATCGCGTTGAGCGCCCGCACGATGCCCTCGAAGTCCACGTCGCCGTGGCCGAGCGAGACGAAGTCCCAACCACGCCGCGGGTCGGCCCACGGCAGGTGCGAACCCATGCGCCCGTTACGGCCGTTGAGCCGCTTCTTGGTGTCCTTCAGGTCCACGTGGTAGATCCGGTCGGCGAAGTCCGAGATGAATCCCAGATAGTCCAGGTCCTGCCACACCATGTGCGACGGGTCGTAGTTCAACCCGAAGGCCGGACGGTTGTCGACGGCCGCCAGGGCGCGCTGCGTCGTCCAGTAGTCGTAGGCGATCTCGCTCGGGTGCACCTCGTGGGCGAACCGGACGCCCTCGGCGTCGAAGACGTCGAGGATGGGGTTCCAACGGTCCGCGAAGTCCTGGTAGCCGGCCTCCACCATCGAGGCCGGCACCGGCGGGAACATGGCGACCGTGTGCCAGATCGACGAACCGGTGAAGCCGACCACGGTGTTCACGCCGAGCGCGGCCGCCACCCGGGCCGTGTTCTTGATCTCCTCGGCTGCGCGCTGGCGCACGCCCTCGGGTTCGCCGTCACCCCAGATCCGGCCCGGCAGGATGCCCCGGTGCCGCTCGTCTATCGGGTGGTCGCACACGGCCTGACCGACCAGGTGGTGCGAGATGGTGAACACCTTCAGGCCGTGGCTCTCCAACAGCGCCTTCTTGGCGGGCAGGTAGTCCGGCTCGGCGACCGCCCGGGCGATGTCCAGATGGTCGCCGGAACAGGCGATCTCCAGACCGTCGTAGCCCCAGCCGGCGGCCAGCCGGCACACCTCCTCGAAGGGCAGGTCGGCCCACTGACCGGTGAACAGAGTGACGGGACGCGACATCGCGGCTCAACTCCTTACGGGTTGTGAGGACGAAGTGTCAGGTTCGATCCTGGTGTAGCGGCTCTCGTTCGCGGCGCTCTCCTCCACGGCGGCCAGCACGCGCTGCACGTGCAGCCCGTCCTCGAAGGCCGGCTCCGGGTCGGTGCCGGCCGCGACGGCCTCGAGGAAGTCGCGCGCCTGGTGGGTGAAGGCGTGCTCGTAGCCGAGGCCGTGGCCCGGCGGCCACCAGGCCGCCACGTAGGGGTGCTCCGGCTCGGTCACCACGATCCGCCGGAAGCCGGCGCCGGCGGCCGGCTCGGTGGCGTCGTGGAACCACAGCTCGTTCATCGACTCGAAGTCGAAGGCCAGGCTGCCGGCGGTGCCGTTGAGCTCGATGCGCAGCGCGTTCTTGCGCCCGGCGGCGAACCTGGTGGCCTCGAAGACGCCGAGCGCCCCGCCGGTGAACCGGCCGGTGAACACGGCCGCGTCGTCCACGGTGACCTCGCCCCTGGTGCCCTCGGGGGCGCCGGGCAGCGGTCGGCTCTCGACGAAGGTCGCGGTCTGGCCCGACACCCCGTCGAGACGGTCGCCGATCAGGTGCTCCGCCAGGTCGGTGATGTGCGAGCCGATGTCGCCGAGCGCCCCGGAGCCGGCGCGTGCCCGGTCGAGACGCCAGGTGAACGGCGCGTCCGGATCGTGCAGCCAGTCCTGCAGGTAGGCGGCGCGCACCTGGTACACCCGGCCGATCCTGCCCTCGGCCACCATCCGCCTGGCCAGGCTGAGCGCCGGGGTGCGGCGGTAGGTGAAGCCGACCATCGAGCGCACCCCGCGCTCCCTGGCCCGCCGGGCGGCGGCGACCATCGCCTCGGCCTCGGCGACCGTGTTGGCCAGCGGCTTCTCGCACAGCACGTGCTTGCCGGCCTCCAGCGCGGCGATCGCGATCTCCGCGTGACTGTCCCCGGGGGAGCAGATGTCCACGATCTGGACGTCGTCCCGGTGCACGGCCTGCTGCCAGTTGTCCGTGGCGTGTTGCCATCCGAGCCGGGCGGCGGCCTCCTCGGTCCTGGCCCGGTCGGTGCCCGCCACGATGGTCATCCGCGGCTCGAGCGAGGGCTCGAAGAAGGCCCCCACCGAACGCCAGGCGTGGGAGTGCACGCGGCCCATGAAGGCGTGGCCGATGAGTGCGACACCGAGAGCTTGCATCGTGAAGTCCGATCGATTGGTCGGGGGTGGTCAGGGAGTGGCGGAATCCGGGTGCCGGTAGGCGAACACCCGGTCACTGATGAGGCCGGCGGCGCCCACCACCCCGGCCGCGCCGCCGAGTTCGGAGAGCACCACCGGCAAGTCGCTGGTGGCCAGGGGTGTCGAGCGGCGGTAGAGCTCGCTGCGCACCTCGGCGAGCAGGGTGTGGCCGAGCCCGGCGACGCCGCCGCCGACCACGATCATGGACGGGTTGAAGAAGTTGACCAGGCCCGACAGGACCCGGCCGAGCCGCTGCCCGCCGCGCCTGACGAGTTCGAGGGCGGCGGGATCGCCCGAGGCCAACGCCCAGGACACGTCGCGGGCCGAGAGCTCGCCGTGCTGGGCCAGCCGGTCGGCCAGCAGCCGCGAGCCGCCGTCCGCGGCCAGCGCGTGCGCGTCCCTGGCCAGGGCCGCGCCGCCGAACCACGCCTCCAGGCAGCCGGTCCTGCCGCAGGCGCAGACGGGGCCCGCGTCCTCCAGCGCGATGTGGCCGATGTCGCCCGCGCTGCCGGTGCCGCCGCGGTGCACCTGGCGGCCGGCGACCACGCCGCAGCCGATGCCCGTGCCGAGCTTGACGAAGAGGAAGTCGGGCACCGCCCGGGCCAGGCCCACCTGGCTCTCGGCCAGCGCCATGGTGTTGGCGTCGTTGTCCACCAGCACCGGGCAGCCGAGCCGCTCCGCCAGCGCGTCCCGGACCGGGTAGCGGTCCCAGCCCGGCATGATCGGCGGGGTGACGGCGCAGCCGTGCAGGAAGCTGACCGGGGCCGGGATGCCGACGCCCGCGCCGTGCAGCTCGGGCACCGTGCCCGAGGCGCGCAGCCGGTCGACGAGCTCGACCACCCGGTCGAGCACCGCCTCCGGGCCGGCCCGCACGTCGCAGGGTTCGGCCAGGTGCTCGAGCACCGACAGCCGACCGTCGGTCACGGCCACGTCGAGCGAGGTGGCGCCGACGTCCACGCCCACGAAGCGCAGCCGCGAGGAGAGCCGGACCAGGCCCGAGGGGCGGCCACCGCTCGACGCGGCGTGCCCGGCCTTCTCGATGAAGCCCAACTCCTCCAGCCGGCCGAGCTCCTGGCCGATCTTGGACCGGGAGAGCCCCACCCGCGCGCCGAGGCCGGCCGGCGGCAGCGGGCCCTCGGTGCGCAGCAGGGCCAGGATGCGTGGCTGGTGGCTGTTCTCCACTCGCATGCGCGCCCCTGGTGTCCGCTCGGTTCAGGCCGACCTAGTTCTTGCACTCTATGCAAGAAGTTTGCCCAGCATTTAAGCCCGGCGGTCGTGGTGCTGGCAATAGTGCGGCACAAGTCCCCGTGCCCCGGCTGGCCCCGCCGGCGGGCGATTGTCAGTGCCGGGTGTAACGCTGGCTTGCGGGGAACCCGACCTCGGGCGGTGGAAGGAAGGCCCATGATCACGACCGACTATGTCACCGGCTCACCCTGCTGGCTCGATCTCGGCGCGCCGGACGTGGCGGCCGCCGCCACCTTCTACGGCGCCGTGTTCGACTGGCAGTTCGAGTCCTTCGGCCCCGACGCCGGCGGCTACGGCGTCTTCCGGCACGAGGGCAGGTCGGTCGCGGCCGCCGGTCGGCTCACCGAGGAGGGGGCCCGCTCGGCCTGGATGATCTACTTCCGCGTGCACGACGCGGACACCGCGGTGCGGGCGGTCGAGGACGCCGGCGGCGCCGTGCGCACCCCGCCGGTGGCGGCCGGGGACGCCGGCCGGATGGCCCAGTTCACCGACCCCCAGGGGGCGCAGTTCGCCGTCTGGGAGCCGGGCGCCAACCAGGGCCTGGAGAAGGTGGACGACCCGGGCGCCCTGATGTGGACCGAGCTGTACACGACGGACGCGGCCGCTGCCAAGGAGTTCTACGGCCGCCTCTTCGGCTGGGAGACGCAGGACATGACGCTGCCGGGCGGCGGCGGCAGCTACGGGCTGATCAGCCCCCAGGGCGGGGGCCAGGGGCGGATGCAGGGCGGCGTCATGCAGGTCAGCACGGACCTGCTCACCCTCACCGACGGCCGGCCGTACTGGCACCCGGTGTTCCATGTGACGGACTGCGACGCCGCGCTCGGTCGGGTCACGGGGCACGGCGGCCGGGTGCAGATGGGCCCCGAGGACGCCGAGGGCGTGGGCCGCCTCGCCGTCTGCGTCGACCCGGCCGGCGCCGACTTCGTGGTCCTCACCCCGAGCGGCTGACGGCGTGGCGGCCGCCCCGGGTGGGCACCGGGAACGCCGCACCGAGAGAGCTGAACCGAGAAAGGGAGACAGGGAGCAGCATGAGCACGCACCCCGACGACCGACCAGCAGGTGCCTCCGGCACGCTGACCATCGGCGGCGACCTCGTCGTCAACCGCCTCGGCTTCGGCGCCATGCAGCTGACCGGGCCCGGTGTCTGGGGCCAGCCGCGCGACCCGGACGAGGCGGTCCGGGTGCTGCGCCGGGTGGTCGAGCTCGGCGTCACCTTCATCGACACCGCCGACTCCTACGGCCCGTTCGTCAGCGAGCAGCTGATCCACAAGGCGCTCGCCCCCTACCCGGAGGACCTGGTCATCGCCACCAAGGCCGGCCTCACCCGCGCCGGCCCCGACGACTGGCGCCCGGTGGGCCGTCCCGAGTACCTGCGTCAGCAGGTCGAGTTGAGCCTGCGCCACCTCGGGGTCGAGCGGATCGACCTGCTCCAGCTGCACCGCGTCGACCCGAAGGTGCCGCTGGAGGACCAGCTGGGTGAGCTGGTGCTGCTCCAGCGGGAGGGCAAGATCCGGCACATCGGGCTCTCCGAGGTGAGCGTCGAGGAGATCGAGCGGGCCCGGCGCACCGCCCGCGTCGTCTCCGTGCAGAACCTGTACAACCTCGCCACCCGGCAGGCCGAGGACGTGCTGGAGTACGCCGAGCGCGAGCAGTTGGCGTTCATCCCCTGGTTCCCGATGGCCACCGGCGAGCTGGCGAGGCCGGGCGGCCCGTTGGACGGGATCGCCAGGCGGCACGGCTCGAGCCCGTCCCAGCTGGCGCTCGCCTGGCTGCTGCGCCGCTCCCCGGTGATGCTGCCGATCCCCGGCACCTCCCGGGTGTCGCACGCCGAGGAGAACGTGGGCGCGGCCGGAATCGTCCTCAGCGACGCGGAGTTCGCCGAGTTGGCCGACGCCGTCTGATCGGCGGCGCGTGCGGCCGCCGGCCGGAGCCGGCGGCCGCACGCATGGAAGGAGCCGGGCGCGGGCAGACCCGAGATGGCATGAGAAATGTCATGCGCATGACCCCATCTCGTCTCGTCCCTCCGGGAGGCTGATCGTGACCTTGGCCAAGGCTGCCAGGCTGCTGCTGACCACGCTGCTCGCGGCCCTGCTGTGGACCGGCGGCCAGGCGGTGGCCGCGCCCCAGGAGGCGGACGGGCGACCGCTCGCCGCCCGGGTGCTGACCTACGACGCCAGCGGCAGCGCCGAGTTCGCCGCCGCGGTGGCCCGCGGCGCCGCCATCTGGAACGAGAGCGTCAGCAGCGTCGACCTGGTGCCCGTGCAGGCCGGCCAGCGCGCCAACATCCGGGTCGTCGCCGACGACGGCTGGCCGCGCGCCCAGACCACCAGCCTGGGCAACGGCACCGTCTGGATGGGGCGCCAGGCCGTGAACGAGGGGTACAACACCATCCGGATCGCCGCCCACGAGCTCGGCCACATCCTCGGCCTCCCGGACATCAAGCCGGGGCCCTGCAGCAGCCTGATGTCCGGCTCGACCGCCGGCGTCTCCTGCACCAACCCCTACCCCAACAGCAGCGAACGCTCCCGCGTCGAGAGCGCCTTCGGCGGCGCGCTCGCCGCCCGGGCGCCCGCGACCTACCTGGACTGAGGCCACCCGCCGGCGGCCCGCCCCCGGCCGGCCGCCGGCCCGCCCCACCTCACAGCACCACCACCGAGCGCAGCACCTCGCCGGTGCCCATCCGGCCGAAGGCCGACTCCACCTCGTCGAGCGCGATCGTCTCGCTGACGAAGGCGTCCAGATCGAGGCGGCCCTGCAGGTGCAGGTCGACCAGCATCGGGAAGTCCCGGGACGGCAGGCAGTCGCCGTACCACGACGACTTCAGCGCCCCGCCCCGGCCGAACACGTCGAGCAGCGGCAGCTCGATCGTCATCTCCGGCGTCGGCACGCCCACCAGCACCACCGTGCCGGCCAGGTCGCGGGCGTAGAACGCCTGCCGGTAGGTCTCCGGGCGGCCCACGGCCTCGATCACCACGTCGGCCCCGAACCCGCCGGTCAGCTCCCTGATCGCCTCGACCGGGTCCTGCTCCCGGGAGTTCACCGTGTGGGTGGCGCCCAGCCGGCTCGCCGCCGCCAGCTTCCGGTCGTCGATGTCCACCGCGACGATCCGCGCCGCGCCCGCGAGCCGGGAGCCGAGCACCGCCGCGCTCCCCACCCCGCCGCAGCCGATGACCGCCACGCTGTCCCCGCGGCCCACGCCGCCCGTGTTGATGGCGGCACCGATCCCGGCCATCACGCCGCACCCCAGCAGTCCGGCCACCGCGGGCGACACCGCGCCGTCCACCCTGGTGCACTGGCCCGCGGCCACCAGCGTCTTCTCGGCGAACGCGCCGATGCCGAGCGCCGGCGTCAGCTCGGTGCCGTCCTCGGCCAGCGTCATCCGCTGCCGCGCGTTGTGCGTGTCGAAGCAGTACCAGGGCCTGCCGCGCCGGCAGGCCCGGCAACGGCCGCACACCGCCCGCCAGTTGAGGATGACGAAGTCGCCCGGCGCCACCTCGGTGACCCCGGGCCCCACCGCGTCCACCGTGCCGGCCGCCTCGTGCCCCAGCAGGAAGGGGAAGTCGTCGGTGATGCCGCCCTCCCGGTAGTGCAGGTCGGTGTGGCAGACCCCGCAGGCCAGCACCCGCACCACCGCCTCGCCGGGACCCGGGTCGGGCACCAGCACCCTCGCCACCCGCACCGGCTCGTTCCTGCCGGGTGCGACGACACCCCGTACCTCCTGCGTCATGGCCTGACCGCCCTTCCTCGGCCGGTGTGTCACGGGCCGTTGCCGTGACTCCGCGTCGATCCCGCATGGTTCTCGCTCCCTGGGAAGGTATCCGGATCACGGGCGGAACCCCCGTCGTGAACCGGCCAGGCTGGAGGCCGTAACCCGCTGTGAAACAAAGGAGGTTACGGTTACCAGGACCCGCGTGGTCCTCGGTCGGGGAACCACCCGTCCGGGTTAGTCTGACCCGGCATGAACTCACGGGTAACAGTGGCAACTTGAGGGACGGAGCTTCGGTGGTGGAGCAGGATGGCGGCTCGGCGGACGTCCAGTCGGCGGACATCGATCTGAGCAGGCCGAGCATCGCCCGCGTCTACGACGCGGTGCTCGGGGGCAAGGACAACTACGAGGTCGACCGGGTGGTCGCCGACCAGGTGCGTCTCGACATGCCGCACATCAGCGACGTGGGCTGGTTCAACCGGGCCGTGCTCGGCCGGGGTGTGCGCTTCCTGGCGGAGCAGGCCGGCATCGACCAGTTCATCGACCTCGGCGCGGGACTGCCGACGTTGGAGAACACCCACCAGGTGGCCCAGCGGTACAACCCCGACGCGCGGGTGGTCTACGTCGACATCGACCCGATCGTGCTGGCGCACGGCCGGGCGCTGCTGGAGGAGAACGAGAACACCGCGGTGGTCACCGCCGACCTGCGTGAGCCGGAGAAGGTGCTCGCGCACCCGAGCGTGCGGCGGCTGATCGACTTCTCCAGGCCGGTGGGCGTGCTGCTGGTCGGGATCCTGCACCACCTGCACGACGACGAGGGCCCGAAGGCCATCGTCGACGCCTACATGGACGCGGTGCCGGCCGGCAGCCACCTGATGATCACCGCCTTCTGCGACACCGGGCCCGAGGCCCGCGCCGTCCAGGAGACCATGCTGGAGTTCCTCGGCACCGGCCGCTTCCGCACCCTGGAGGAGATAACGGCCTACTTCGACGGGTACGAGCTGCTGGAGCCCGGCGTGGTGGCGCTGCCGATGTGGCGCCCCGACGGCCCCGTCGGCACCCCGCTGTCCATAGCCCAGCGGCTGATGGTCGGCGGCGTCGCCCGCAAGGGGTGAGCGGCCGCGGCCGTGCGAAGCTACGGCCGTGAGCACTTCGGATGACCTGATCTTCGATCTCGGGGGCGGTGTCCTGCTCCGCCTCACCGAGGAGGGCGACCACACCGCCCTGGCCGACGCCCAACGGCGCAACCGGACCCACCTGGCGCCCTGGAGCCCCCGCCGGCCCGAGAGCTTCTACACGGCGGAGGGCCAGGCCGCCAGGATCCGCGCGGGAGCCGAGGAGGCGGCGGCCGGGCGGCTCGTGCCCTGGCTGCTGGTGGAAGGCGACCGGGTGGTGGGCGCCGTCACACTCTCCAACGTGGTGCGCGGCCCCTTCCAGAGCGCGGACCTGGGGTACTGGGTGGCCGCCGACCGCACGGGCCGCGGCCTCGCCGGCCGGGCGGTCGCGCACGTCTGCGCCGACGCCGGGGACCGGCTCGGCCTGCACCGGGTCGCGGCGGCCACGCTGCTGCACAACGCCGCGTCCCAGCGGGTGCTGGCCAGGAACGGCTTCGAGCCGATCGGCGTCGCCCCGCACTACCTGCACATCGACGGCGCCTGGCGCGACCACCGGCTCTTCCAGCGGATCCTGCACGACGCCTTGCCGGCCGATCAGGCGCTGTCCCCGTAGCGGGCCAGCAGCGCGCGGGCCGTGGCCGCCATCGCCTCGTCCACCATCTCGCCCTCGAAGACGACCGCCCCCGAGCCGGCCGCCCGGCCGGCCGCCACGGCCGCCACCAGCCGGGCGCAGCGCGCGAGTTCCGCCGCGCTCGGCGAGAACACCTCGTTGATCACCGGCACGTGCGAGGGATGGATCGCCATCATGCCGGCGTAGCCCAGCGCCCGGTTCTGCTCGGCGAAGGCCCGCAGCCCGGTCAGGTCGGCGATCCGCGTCCACAGGCCGCCCACCGGGTGGGCCACCCCGGCCGCCCGCACGTCGAGCAGCACCCGGGAGCGCAGCTCGCGCGTCTCGGTGCCCTCCGGGCTCCAGCGGTAGCCGACGGCCCGCGCCACGTCGCCGCCGGGC
This sequence comes from Streptomyces millisiae, assembly GCF_031845425.1. Taxonomy (NCBI): domain Bacteria; kingdom Bacillati; phylum Actinomycetota; class Actinomycetes; order Kitasatosporales; family Streptomycetaceae; genus Streptomyces; species Streptomyces millisiae. The sequence goes on along the minus strand of NZ_JAVREM010000009.1, from coordinate 47,015 downwards.
GCGGTGAGCGCGCCCGCGTAGCCGACGCGCGGGACGGCCCCGGCGATCTCGAAGGCCGACCGCAGCCCGCGCGCGGTCTCCAGCAGTGGCACCAGCGCGAAGGTGCCCGGGGCAAGGCCGTGTTCCTGCTCGCACCAGCCGAGCAGCCGGTCCGCCAGCCGCACCTGTTCGGCGTCACTCACCTTGGGCAGCACCACGCCGGCGAGCCCGGTCCTCGCCACCGCCCGCAGCCGGGCCGCCGCCGGCCAGCCGTCCAGCGGGGGGATCCGGACGAACAGCGCCGTCGCCGGCTCGGCCGCCGCGGCCACCGCCGCCGCGACCCGCTCGGTCGCGGCCGGCCGGTCGGCCTCCGCGACCGCGTCCTCCAGGTCGAGGACGACGGCGTCGGCGCCGGCCGCGGCGGCCTTCGGCAGCCACTCCGTCCGGTTGCCCGGCACGAACAGCATCGAGCGCAGCGGCGGCCGCGCGATCCCGGACGCCATCAGATGACCCCGCTCTCCGCCAGGCTCGCCACCTCGTCCTCGGCGAGCCCCAACCACTCCCGGTAGACGAGCTCGTTGTCCTGGCCGAGCGCGGGTCCTGAGCGCCACACCTCGCCCGGGCGCCGCCTGAAGTGCGGGATCACCGCCTGCATCCGCACCGGCCCGAGGTCCGGGTCGGGCACGGTGACGATGTCCTCCCGCTCCGCGTAGACCGGGTCGGCCGCGATGTCGGCCGCGCTGAACACCCGGGAGGCGACCACCTCGGCCTCGGCGAACGCCGCCAGGCACTCGTCGGTGCCCCGCTCGGCCACCCACTCCCGCAGCCCCGCGTCCAGCCGGGCCCGGCCGGCGTGTTGCCGCTCGACCGTGGCGAACTCCTCGTCGGGCAGCCCCAGCAGCCGCGCCACGTTGCGCACCGAGCGCACCGTGGCCGAGGTGACCGTGAGCCACTCGCCGTCCCGCGACCGGTAGGTGTTGATCACCGCCGCCGGGGCGACGGCCAGCTGGTTGCCCGAGCGCTCCGGCACCTCGCCCAGCTGGTCGTGCACGATCACCTGCCACTCGACCAGCCGGAACAGCGGCTCGAACAGGGCGAGGTCGATCCACTCGCCGTCGAACTCCGGGTCCGTGGCCCGGCGGTGCAGCGCGGCGAGCACCGCGTACGCGCCCATCAGCCCGGTCACCGCGTCGCCGTGCGAGAAGCCGGTGTGCACGGGCGGCCCGTCCGGGAAGCCGGTCAGGTGCACGACGCCGCTGCGCGCCTCGCCCATCTTGCCGAAGCCGGGGGCGTCCGCCCGCGACGAGGTGGCGCCGTAGCCGGATATCTGGAGCAGCACCGCCCGGGGGTTGAGGCGGTGTACCGACTCCCAGTCGAGGCCCCAGCTCCGCAGCCGGCCGGCCCGCATGGTGACGATGACGACGTCGGCCCAGGCGACCAGGCGGCGCGCCACGGCCCGGCCCGCCTCGTGGTGCAGGTCGAGCGTCACCGACCGCTTGTTGCGCCCGGCGACCTTGAACCACAGCGGCACCCCGTCCCGGCGCGGTCCCATCGCACGCGCCGGGTCGCCGGCGCCCGGCGGTTCGACGTGCACGACGTCCGCGCCCTGGTCCGCGAGCATCGAGCCGGCCAGCGGCCCGGCCACCACGTGGGCGAACTCCACCACCTTCAGCCCGCGCAGCTGCCCCCGCCGGGGCCCGTCGAGCACTTCCCGCCGTTCGTGCTGTCCGTCCGGCACGCCTCGCTCCTCACCGCCGTCGTCGAGCCTTCAGCGTGCCCACCCCGACCGATGCCCGTCCAGCAAAAGACGGTCCTTAAGCCATGCGGTTTTCGCATGAGTCGGGGCGGGGTGGGCGGTGCTCCGTCAGGCGGCCCAGGAGACGCCGGTCGGCAGTTCCCCGCCCGAGGTCCTGAACTCGCCGAGGGTGGCGAGGAACCGCTCGGCGGCCTGCGGCAGCGAGCGCCGGGTGCGCAGCACGAGGTCGAGCCGCCGGTCGACCACGGGCTCCACCAGCGGTCGGCAGACGACGGGCCCGGCGCCGAGCAGCGGCAGCACGAGCGCCGGCAGGGCCGTGACGCCGAGCCCGGCCGCGACCAGGCCGCCGACCGTGGCGACGCTGACGGCCTCGGCGGCCGGCGCCGCCGTGGCGTCGATCTGGGCGAAGGCGGCGTCGGTGAGCCGGCGCACGCTGGAGTCCCGCCCCACGGCGAGGAACGGCCGTCCCGCCAGGTCGCCCCAGCGGACCTCCGCCCGCTCGGCCAGCGGGTCCCCGGCCGGCAGCACGGCCACGAACCGGTCCCTGATCAGCGGTTGGCCCGTCAGCTGGTCGGTGGGGCGGCCCATGGTGGTGATGGCGAAGTCCGCGTTCCCGGCCGACACCCGCGCCAGCACGGCGCGTTCGAGACCGTCGAGCAGCCGCACCGAGACCCGCGGATGCGCCGCGCGGAAGCCGGAGATCGCCCGAGGCAGCAGCACGGCCGCGACCGAGGGCAGGGTGGCGACGGTGACGGTGCCGGACTCGCCCTGCAGGAAGCGCCGCAGCTCGGTCATGCCGGCGCGGTGCGCGGTGATGATCTGCTCCGCTATGCGCAGCGCCTCCACGCCGGCCGGGGTCAACCGGACGTTGCGCGTGTTGCGTTCCAGCAGCTGGGTGCCGAGCAGCCGCTCGAGGTCGGCGACCACCCGGCTGAGCGAGGACTGCGAGACGTGCAACTCGGCGGCCGCCGCGGTGAAGCTGGCGGCGCGGGCGACGGCGGCGTAGGCCGTGAGCTGGCGCAGGGTGGCATCCATGGCCAGGGAGCATAGGCACGCGACGCCGCAGTGATGCGTAGATCGCATAAAAGAATCTCGGTTTGATGCTGGACGCCGATCTGTGGTGGCTCGGAAACTCTCCTGCAACGCGCCGGGGCCAGCCCGCCCCGGGCCGCCTCCCCGCGTGCCGCCGGGGGCCGTTCCCCGAGAAAGCGAGCCACCCATGCTGGCAACCCTGGGCTTCGCCACCATCGCCGTCTTCCTGCTGCTGACCATGACCAAGCGCGTCTCCGTGCTGGTCGCCCTGGTCCTGGTGCCGGTGGTGGCGGCGCTCGTCGGCGGGCACGCGGGCGAACTCGGCGACCTGGTCCTGGACGGGCTGACCACGGTGGCCCCCACGGGCGTCATGATCGCCTTCGCGGTCCTCTACTTCAGCCTGATGGTGGACGCCGGCCTCGTCGACCCGCTGATCCGGGCCATCCTGCGGTTCGCGCAGGGCGATCCGCTGCGGATCACCGTCGGCACGGCCGTGCTCACCATGTGCGTGGCCCTGGACGGCGACGGCGCCTCCACCTTCCTGATCACCGTCTCCGCGCTGCTGCCCGTCTACCAGCGGCTGGGGATGAGCCCGTTGGTGCTCTCCGGCGTGGTCTGTCTGGGCGCCGGGGTGATGAACATCGTGCCCTGGGGTGGGCCCACGGTGCGGGCCATGGCCGCGCTGGACCTGGAGAGCTCCGACCTGTTCACGCCGGTGCTGCCCGCGATGGTCATGGGCATCTGCTGGGTGCTGGTGGCGTCCTGGCTGATCGGCCGCCGTGAGCGGCGCCGGATCGCCGCGCTCGGCCCGGGCGAACTCCCCGTGGAGCCGGGGGAGTCGGCCGGGGAGCCGGCGGTGGTGGGGGAGGGGCCGGGGACGCTGCGGCTGCCCGAACCCAGCACGCCGCGCTGGCTCACCGCCGTCAACCTGGTCCTCACCGTCACCCTGCTGATGGCGCTGATCGCCGAGGTCATGCCGCTTCCGGTGCTCTTCGTGCTCGGCTTCACGGTGGCGCTGGTCTTCAACCACCCGACCTGGGAGCGCCAGCAGGAACTCCTGGAGCGGCACGGCAAGAACGTCGTCCTGGTCACCACGATGATCTTCGCGGCCGGGGTGCTGACCGGCATCCTCACCGGCACCGGGATGATCGACGAGATGGCCAGGGCGCTGGTCGACGCGATACCCGGCGCGCTCTCCGACCGCCTGCCGGTGCTGGTCGCCGTCACCGGCATGCCGCTCAGCCTCGTCTTCACCCCGGACGCCTACTACTTCGGCGTGCTCCCGGTGCTCGCGGAGACCGCCGCCGGATCCGGCGGCGACCCGGCGGAGGTCGGCCGGGCCGCCCTCCTCGGCCAGATGACCACCGGCTTCCCGCTCAGCCCGCTCACCGCCTCCACGTTCATCCTGGTCGGCATGAGCGGGGTGTCCCTCGGCGAGCACCAGCGCTTCATCTTCCGCTGGGCCTTCGCCACCACCCTGGTGATGACCGCGGGCGCCCTGCTGACCGGCGCGTTCGCCCTCTGACGAGGGCTCTCGCCAGTGAGCCGGCCCGCCGCGCGCCGGCATGCCTCGCATCTCCTTGAGGGCCCGTCGCCCTCTCTGCCCCGCACCGCGCGAGCGGCACCAGCCGCGCGGGCGACCGTCTCCGGCGCTTCCGCGCCGTGAAGTGGAGCCCAGCCATGTTGAACGTACGTGCCCGCCCCCGCCGTTACGGCGCATCCGCCGCCCTGGCCCTCTGCGTGGCGGCCCTGCTGCCGGCCGCGCCGGCTTCGGGCGCCGCCCCGCCGGCCGCGCCCCGGCTTCCGGGATATGTCACCTCCCTGACCGCCCGCCACCTCGACGGGACCGCCGACGACCTGCTGACCGCGGGGCTCGGCTTCGAAGGGCTGCGCGACCCGCGGCCCCCACGCCTCGCGGATCCCGAGCACCCCACCCCGGCCGAGCTGCGCCGGTTGGCGATCTGGGGCGCGGTCGGCCTGTACGGCGACGACTCCGGCGGCCTCGGCCGGCTCTACGGGCCCGACATCGGGCCGGACGGCCGGCCGGTGCCGGGCGACGGCCGGATCTCGGGCACCGAGTACACCGCGACCGCGGGTGCCGGGGCCGACTCGGTCACCTTCGTCGTGCAGGTGCCGGACGATCTCGACCGGGCCCGGCCCTGCGTGGTCGCGGCACCCGCCGCCGGGCTGCTCGGCGTCTACCAGGCGGTCGGCGGCGCGGGCGCCTGGGCGCTGCACCGGGGCTGCGCGGTCGCCTACACCGACAAGGGGATGGGCCCCGGCTTCCACGACCTCGCCTCCGACACCGTGATGGCCGCCGACGGCACCACCGGGCCGCGCGCCGAACTCGGCGACCGGGCCATGTTCGACGCCGGTCTGAGCGACCCGGCCCGCGAGCGGTACAACGCCCGCAGCCCCTATCGGGTCGCGTTCAAACAGGCCCACTCGGGGCGCAATCCGCAGGCCACCTGGGGGCGGGACACGCTGCGCGCCGTCGAACTCGCGCTGGCGCTGCTCGACCGCGACCACCGCGCCGGCGGCCAGGACGCCGGCTACACCCCGGAGAACACCACGGTGATCGCGGCCGGCGTGTCCAACGGCGGCGGCGCCGTGCTGGCCGCGGGTGAGCAGGACCGGCGCGGCCTGATCGACGCCGTGGTCGCCGCCGCGCCGCAGCTCAACCTCGTGTCGCCGCTCGGCGTCTCGGTCCGGCAGGGCGGCGCGCCGGTGCCGGCGGCCGGCACGCCGCTGGTGCGTTACGGGGCGCTGGCCGCGCTGCTCCAGCCCTGCGCGATCCTCGCCGAGCCGGCGGCGCCGGGCCGCGACTCCTTCGACGAGGCGGCGGCGGAGCGCCGCTGCGCCGCGCTGGTCGGCGACGACCCGCGGCTGATCTCCCGCGCGGACGCGGCGGCCGCCGGCCCCTCCGGGCTGCCCGAGCTCGCCCAACGGGCCCTGGTGCGGGCCGGGTTCCAGCCGGCGTCCGGCTATCTCCAGGCCAGTCACTACGACCCGCAGACGCCCGTCTCCTATGCGATGAGCTTCGCCCGCGCCTCCGCCGCCGACGCGCTGTGCGGCTACAGCTGGGCCGCCACCGACGCGGAGGGACGGCCGGCCCCCTACACGGCGGCCCAGTTGGCCGCCGCCTTCGCCACCAGCGGCGGCCGGGCACCGGCGCCTGGCACGCTGATCAACGACCGCTCGCACGGCGGCCCCGTCGCCGACCGCCGCTCCCTCGGCCCCGACGGGCGACCCGACTACAACCTGGCCGGCGAACGCTGCGTCCACCGGCTGGCGTTCGGCGAGCCGGCGACCGCCGCCGAGCGGGCCTGGGCGAACCGGTTGGCGCGGGGGCTCGACGAGACCCGGCGGGACGGCGACCTGGGCGGCCGGCCCGCGCTGATCGTGCAGGGCCGGGACGACGCCCGGGTGCCCGTCAACCACAGCGCCCGCCCCTACCTGGCGCTCAACGCCCGGGCGGAGGGCGAGGCCGGCCGGCTGTCCTATGTGGAGGTCACCAACGCCCACCACAGCGACAGCACCGCCGCCGGGTTCGACAACCGCTACGTCCCGCTCGGCCACTACTACCAGCAGGCCCTCGACCTGATGTGGGACCACCTGACCACCGGGCGCGGGCTGCCGCCGAGCCAGGTCGTCCGCACCGTCCCGCGCGGCGGCGAACCGGGTCGGGCGCCCGAGCTCACCCCGGCCAACGTGCCGCCCATCGCGGTGGATCCGGCGCCTGGCGACCGGATCCGGGTGGGCCGGAACGGGATCGACGTCCCGAACTGACCCCGGAGGCGCGGGAAAACCCCTCGCCCGCCCCTGGACACATCGCGGCGGATGCCGCGACTATATGGGCTACTGCATACGGTATGCAATCTCCGATCGTGTTCAGTGCCCCCAGGGGCAGGCCGGACCAACGAGGGGACGTCCACATGACCGAGGCAGCCGGCACCCACGCCCCCAAGGCCCTGGCGGGCGTGCGGGTGCTCGACCTGACGCACGTCCAGTCGGGGCCCTCCGCCACCCAGTTGCTCGCCTGGCTGGGCGCGGACGTGATCAAGCTGGAGCCGCCGGGCAGGGGTGACGTCGCGCGCTCCCAACTGCGCGACCGGCCCGGCGTCGACAGCCTCTACTTCGCGATGCTCAACTGCAACAAGCGCAGCATCACCCTCAACCTCAAGGCCCGACAGGGCAAACGGATGTTCCGCCGGCTCGTCGCCACGGCCGACGTGCTGGTCGAGAACCGCGACCCCGGCGTGCTCGACCGGCTCGGCTTCCCCTGGCCGGTGCTGCGCCGGCTCAACCCCCGCCTGGTCTACGCCAGCATCAGGGGCTTCGGGCCCGGGCCGCACGCCGAGCTCAAGGGCTACGAGGTGTTCGCCCAGGCGATGGGCGGCGCGATGGCCACCACGGGCTTCCCCGACGGGCCGCCCACCGCCAGCGGCGCCCAGATCGGCGACGCGGGGGCCGGCGTCCACCTGGTCGCGGCCGTGTTGGCCGCGCTCTACCAGCGCACCGTCACCCGGCGCGGCCAGCGGGTCCAGGTCACCATGCAGGAGGCCGTGCTCAACCTCTGCCGGGTCAAGCTCCGCGACCAACAGCGTCTGGCCCACGGCCCGTTGGCCGAGTACCCGAGCCGCCCCCGGGGCCCCGAGGTGCCGCGTGCCGGCAACGCCTCGGGCGGCGGGCAGCCCGGCTGGGCGCTGCGCTGCGCGCCCGGCGGCCCCAACGACTACGTGTACGTGATCGTGCAGCCGCAGGGCTGGAAGGCGCTGACCCGGCTGCTCGGCCGGCCCGAACTCGCCGACGACGCCGGCTGGGCGGGCCAGGAGGCCAGGCGCGCCAAACTGGACAAGATGTTCGCGCTGGTCGAGGAGTGGACCGAACGGCACGAGAAGTGGCGGGTGTTGGACATCCTCACCGAGCATGGCGTCCCCTGCGCCCCGGTGATGTCCACCAGGGAGCTGCTCGACGACCCGACGCTCGCCGCGCTCGGCGCGATCGTCGAGGTCGAGCACCCGGAACGCGGCGGCTTCCGCACCGTCGGCTCCCCGCTCCGGCTCTCCGACTCCCCGGTCGAGGTCGGCAGGCCGCCGCTGCTCGGCGAGCACAACGCGGAGGTGTACGCGGAACTGGGATACGGCGCCCGCCAGTTGGCCGGGCTGCGGGCGAGCGGCGTGATCTGAGCGGAACGGCGGTCCGAGGTGTCACGCCCCTGTCCCGGCGCGGCGATCACTGGAATACTGTATGCAATCCCTGCCCCTCAGGGGCCCACACCCGACCGAGATCGGGGGCAGTGAATGAGAGTGGCAGTGCTCGGCGCCGGAGCCATCGGCGCCTACGTCGGAGCGGCGCTGCACCGCGGCGGCACCGACGTCCATCTGATCGCGCGCGGCGCCCAGTTGGCCGCGCTGCGCGAGCGCGGCGTCACGGTGCTCAGCCCGCGCGGCGACTTCCTGGCCCGCCCGCCCGCCACCGGCGACCCCGCCGAGGTGGGCCCCGTCGACTATGTCTTCCTCGGCCTCAAGGCACAGCAGTACGCCACCTGCGGCGCCCTGCTGGAGCCGCTGCTCGGCCCCGACACCGCGGTGATCGCCGCGCAGAACGGCATCCCCTGGTGGTACTTCCACGGCCTGGCCGGGCACGCCCTGGAGGGCCGCCGCATCGAGGCCGTCGACCCGGAGGGCACCGTCAGCTCCGTGATCCCGGTGCGCCGGGCCATCGGCTGCGTCGTCTACTGCTCGACCGAGATCGCCGAACCCGGGGTGATCCGCCATCTGGAGGGCACCAGGTTCGCCATCGGCGAGCCGGACGGCAGCGTCTCCCGCCGCTGCCTCGACTTCAGCGCGGCCATGGTGGCCGGCGGCCTCAAGTGCCCCGTGGAGTCCGACCTGCGCAACGACATCTGGGTCAAGCTGATGGGCAACGTCGCCTTCAACCCGCTCAGCGCCCTGACCCGCGCCACCATGGTGCAGATCGCCACCCACCCGGGCGCCCGCCGCCTCGTCGGCTCGATGATGGCCGAGACCCTGGCGGTGGCGCGGGCCACCGGCAGCACGCCCGGCGTGTCCATCGACCGCAGGCTCGCCGGCGCCGAACGCGTCGGCCACCACAGGACCTCGATGCTCCAGGACCTGGAAGCCGGCAAGGAGATGGAGACCGGCGCCATCCTCGGCGCGGTGGTCGAGCTCGCCGAGCTGACCGGCGTCCCGGCCCCCACCCTGCGCGACGTGCACGCCGCCGTCGACCTCCTCGCCCGCACCAGCACCCGCCCGCACGCCGGCACCGCCGCCGGCCGCCCCACCGCCGCACCCGACCCCCAACCCCCAGCACGGAAGGTCGAGCCAGCATGACCGCCAACTCCCCAGGCCAGCGCACCCGGCAGGACCGGAAGCGCCGCCGCGAGCACTACACCCGCCTCACCCAGCCACTGGTCCGCGACTCCGGCGTGCTGCGCCCCGCCACCTGGGAGGAGGCGATGAGCCGGGCCGCCGAGGGCTTCTGGCGCAACACCGAGCAGCACGGCCCGGACGCCTTCGGCATGTTCTCCTGCGCCCGCTCCACCAACGAGATGAACTACCTGGCGCAGAAGTTCACCCGGGTCGTCGTCGGCACCAACAACGTCGACTCCTGCAACCGCACCTGCCACGCGCCCAGCGTCGCCGGCCTCGCCCACGTCTTCGGCAGCGGCGGCGGCACCTCCTCCTACCAGGAGATCGAGGACACCGACGTCATCGTGCTCTGGGGCTCCAACGCCCGCGAGGCGCACCCCATCTTCTTCCAGCACGTGCTGCGCGGCATGCGCAACGGCGCCCGACTCTTCGTCGTCGACCCCCGCCGCACCTCGACCGCCCAGTTCGCCGAGCGGCACCTGCCGTTGAACGTCGGCACCGACATCCCACTCGCCTACGGGATCGCCCGCGAGATCATCCACGCCGGCCTCGCCAACCGCACCTTCATCGAGCGCGGCACCGAGAACCACGCCGCCTACGCGGCCGCCGCCGAGCCCTGGACGCTGGCCCGCACCGAGGAGGTCACCGGCGTCCCCGCCCACCTGATCCGCGAACTCGCCCACGTCTACGCCCGCGCCGACCGCGCCCAACTCTGCTGGACCCTCGGCATCACCGAGCACCACAACGGCACCGACAACGTCCTCGCCCTCATCAACCTGGGCCTGCTCACCGGACACGTCGGCCGCCACGGCGCGGGACTCAACCCGCTGCGCGGCCAGAACAACGTCCAGGGCGGCGGCGACATGGGCGCCATCCCCAACCGGCTCCCCGGCTTCCAGGACATCCTCGACCCCGCCGTGCGCGAGAAGTTCGGCCTCGCCTGGGGCCGCGCCATCCAGCCGCGCTACGGCTGGAACCTCACCCAGATGCTCGACCACATCGAGCGCGGCGACCTCACCACCTGCTACATCATCGGCGAGAACCCGGTCCAGTCGGAGGCCGACGCCCAGCACACCGTCAAGCGGCTCTCCAACCTCGACCACCTCGTCGTCCAGGACATCTTCCTCACCAAGACCGCGCAGCTCGCCGACGTCGTGCTGCCCGCCACCGCCGCCTGGTGCGAGACCGACGGCACCTTCACCAACAGCGAGCGGCGGGTGCAGCGGGTCCGCAAGGCCCTCAAACCGCCGGCCGGCGCCCGCGACGACATCGCGATCCTCTGCGACATGGCCCGCCGGCTCGGCCACGACTGGCACTACACGCCCGAGCAGGCCTGGGACGAGATGCGCTCCCTGGCCCCCAACCACGCCGGCATCTCCTGGGCCCGTCTGGAGGCGGGCGGCATCCAGTGGCCCTGCTACAGCGAGGACACCCTCGAACCCTCCTACCTGCACGGCAGGTTGTGGGAGGCGGACCCGGAACGGCGCGGCCGCCCCGCCCCGTTCACCGTGCTCGAACACCGCCCGCCGGTGGACGAGCTCACCGAGGAGTTCCCGCTGCGGCTCACCACGGGCCGCCGCCTCGACTCCTACAACACCGGCGTCCAGTCCGGCGGTTTCGACTCCCCGCTGCGCCGCGGCGAGACCCTGGACCTGCACCCGGTCGACGCGGAGGCGCTCGGCGTCGCCGACGGCGAGGAGGTGCGGATCAGCTCCCGCCGCGGCTCCATCGTCGCCCCGGTCCGGCTGGACGCCGCGCTCAGCCCGGGGCTCGCCTTCATGACCTTCCACTTCCCCGACGAGGTGGACGTCAACACCATCACCATCGAGGCCACCTGCCCGATCGCCGGCACCGCCGAGTACAAGGCCGCCGCCATCCGCGTCGAGCGCCTCGACCCCACCCCGGCTCGCTAGGGGCCTGTCTTCCGGATCTTCGTGGGCTCGCGACGAGCCCCCAGCCTGGCGGCTGGGAGGTGCCCCCAGGCATCCCGGCTGGCTGCGTTGCCGAATCGCGCGAGTACGGCCAAGTACGAGCTGCGCTGCGGCCGACATGCGGCTCCGCCGCGTGAGGCGCCTTGCCAGCCGGGCGCCATCCGCCGCTCGCTGATCCACGAAGACCCCAAAGACAGGCCCTAGCCGCCGCCCCCGCCAAGGAGCGCACCATGGAACTGCACTTCTCCGGCGCCACGGCGACCGAGCAGGAACGGGACGCCGTCGACGCCGCGCTCGCCGCCCAGGCCGACGACCCGGAGGCCCCCGCGCACCGCCGCGACCTGCTGCTGCCGGCCCTGCACGCGGTGCACGAGCGGATCGGCTGGATCAGCCCCGGCGCGTTGGAACACCTCTGCCGCCGCCTGGAGATCCCGCCCGCCAGCGCCTACGGCGTCGCCAGCTTCTACTCGCTGTTCTCGCTCACCCCCCGCCCCCGCCGGGTGCTCCACGTCTGCACCGACCTGGCGTGCAAGACCGCGGGCGGCGACGCGCTCGCCGCGGCGGCCGAACGCGAACTCGGCCCGCCGGGGCAGCCGGAGGGCGACGTCCAGTGGCTGCGCAGCCCCTGCCTGGGCGTCTGCGAACGCGCCCCGGCGGCCCTGGTCTTCGAGGCCGGCGAGGTCGCGGCCGAGCAGGTGCTGGCCCCCACCGGTGCCACCGAACTGCTGGCCGCGGCCCGCACCGGGCCGGCCACCGAGCCCGACCCCACCGCGTCGGAGCCGCCCGTCGTCGAGTCCGTGCCCCAGGCCGGGCGGCCGGGGCTGCGCCTGCTGCGCCGGGTCGGCACCGTGGACCCCACCAGCCTGGCGGCGTACCGGGCCAGCGGCGGCTACACGGCGCTGCGCCGGGCCATCTCCATCGGCCCCGGCGCCGTCATCCGGGAGGTCACCGACTCCGGGCTCACCGGCCGCGGCGGCGCCGCCTTCCCCACCGGCCGCAAGTGGGACGCCACCGCCCGACAGCCCGAGACCCCGCACTACCTGGTCTGCAACGCCGACGAGAGCGAGCCCGGCACCTTCAAGGACCGCGTGCTGCTGGAGGGCGACCCGTTCGCCGTCGTCGAGGCCATGACCATCGCGGGGCTCGCCGTCGGCGCCCGCCGCGGCTACCTCTACCTGCGCGGCGAGTACCCGCGCGCGCTGCACCGGATCAGGCACGCCATCGCGGAGGCCAGGCACCGCGGCTACCTCGGCCGCGACGTCATGGGCCACCCCGGCTTCCACTTCGACATCGAGATCAGACGCGGCGCCGGCGCCTACATCTGCGGCGAGGAGACCGCGATCTTCAACTCCATCGAGGGCTACCGCGGCGAGCCCCGCAGCAAGCCGCCGTTCCCCGTGGAGAAGGGCCTGTTCGGCAAGCCCACCACCGTCAACAACATCGAGACCCTGGCCAACATCCCGCTGATCCTCGAAGAGGGCGCCGCCGCCTACGCCCGCCTCGGCACCGAACGCTCCACCGGCAGCAAGCTGTTCTGCCTCTCCGGAAGCGTCCGCCGGCCCGGCGTCTACGAGGTGCCCTTCGGCACCACCCTCGGCGAACTCCTCGACCTGGCCGGGGGAGTGGCCGAGGGCCGCACCCTGCGCGCCGTGCTGCTCGGCGGCGCCGCCGGCGGCTTCGTCCGCGCCGACGAGCTCGACCTGCCCCTCACCCTGGAGGACGCCCGCGCCGCCGGCACCACCCTCGGCTCGGGCGTTGTGCTCGCCCTCGACGACCAGGCCGACCTGGCCGGCATCCTGCTGCGCATCGCCGCGTTCTTCCGCGACGAGTCCTGCGGCCAGTGCGTCCCCTGCCGGATCGGCACCGTCCGCCAGGAGGAGGCCCTGCAACGCCTGGTGCGCCGCGGCGACCCCGCCGACACCGCGCTGCTGCGCGAGGTCGGCCAGGTGATGCGCGACTCCTCCATCTGCGGCCTCGGCCAGACCGCCTGGAACGCCATCGAGTCCGCCCTCGACCGCCTCGGCCTGCTCACCAGCACGGAGGGAACCGCATGACCGCCATCGACCTCGGACTGCCTCGCCGCATGGTGGAGTTCACCCTGGACGGCACCACCGTGCTGGTCCCGGAGGGCGCCACCATCCTGGACGCCGTCCGGGCCACCGGCGGCGACCTGCCCACCCTCTGCCACGGCGACACGCTCACCCCGGCCAACGTCTGCCGGCTCTGCATGGTCGAGGTCGAGGGCTCCCGCACCCTGGTGCCCTCCTGCTCGCGCCGGGCCGAGCCCGGCATGGTGGTGCGCACCGCCACCGAGCGCGCCCGGCACAGCCGCAAGCTGGTCCTCGAACTCCTCGGCTCGGCCACCGACCTGTCCACCACCCCGAAGGTCGCCGACTGGATGGCCGAGTACGACGCGGACCCCGAGCGCTTCGGCCCCGCGGCACCGCCCAGGACCGGCCCGGCCAGGCCCGGCGAGCACGAGGAGACCGACGGCGCCGCCGCGGCCACCGTCGCCCAGCCCGCCAAGGTCGACAACGACCTCTACGTCCGCGACTACGGCAAGTGCATCCTGTGCTACAAGTGCGTCGACGCCTGCGGCGACCAGTGGCAGAACACCTTCGCCCTGACCGTCGCCGGACGCGGCTTCGACGCCGGCATATCCACCGAGTACGCGGCCCCGCTGCCCGACTCCGCCTGCGTCTACTGCGGCAACTGCATCGAGGTCTGCCCCACCGGCGCCCTCAGCTTCAAGGCCGAGTACGACCACCGCGAGGCCGGCACCTGGGACGAGTCGGCGCAGACCGAGACCACCACGCTGTGCACCTTCTGCGGCACCGGCTGCTCGCTCACCCTGCACGTCCAGGAACTCCCGGACGGCGCCGAGCAGATCGTCAAGGTCACCTCCCCACACGACAGTTCGGTCACCCACGGCAACCTCTGCATCAAGGGCCGCTTCGGCTGGCAGCACGTGCAGCGCACCGGGCCGCCCATCCAGGACGTCGAGGAGGTCGAGCTGTGACGGGCTACCGGCTCAAGCCGGGCACCGACTGGAGCGACGCCCTCACCCGTTGCCTGACCGCCGCGCCCGAGGCGTTCCGCGCGGACCGGGTGCTCAACCTGCACGGCGGCGGCTGGCACGAGGACGGCATCCCGGCCCCCGCCACCAGCCCGGTCGACGGCCGCCCGATCGTCGGCCCACCCGCCCTCGACCCGACCACCGCCCGCGCCGCCGTCCGCGGCGCCCTCGACCAGCACCGCGCCTGGGGCCGGCTGCCGCTCGCCGAGCGGCGCGCCCGCGTCGCCGGCGCGGTCGACGAACTCGCCGCCCACCGCGACCTGTTGGCACTGCTCCTGGTCTGGGAGATCGGCAAGCCCTGGCGGCTCGCCCGGGCCGACGTGGACCGCTGCCTGGACGGCGTGCGCTGGTACCTCGACGAGATCGGGCCCATGCTGGGCGACCGCGCCCCGCTGTCCGGGCCCGTCTCCAACATCGCCAGCTGGAACTACCCGATGAGCGTGCTCATGCACGCCATGCTGGTCCAGGTGCTCGCCGGCAACGCGGCCGTCGCCAAGACCCCCACCGACGGCGGCACCGCCTGCCTCACGCTGGCCTGCGCCCTCGCCGCCCGGCACGGCCTGCCCCTCACCCTGGTCAGCGGCAGCGGCTCCGAACTCTCCCCGGCGCTGGTCGGCGACCCGGCCGTGGGCTGCGTCAACTTCGTCGGCGGGCGCGGCGCCGGCGGCCGGGTCGCCGCCGCCCTGGCCGCCACCCGCACCCGGCACATCCTGGAACAGGAGGGCCTCAACTGCTGGGGCGTGTGGGAGTTCAGCGACTGGGAGCTGCTGGCCGGACACGTGCGCCGCGCCTTCGAGTACGGCAAGCAGCGCTGCACCGCCTACCCCCGCTACGTCGTCCAGCGCGACCTCTTCGACGCCTTCCTCGCCGCCTACCTGCCGGCGGTCCGCGCCGTGGAGTTCGGCCACCCGCTGGCCGTCGCGCACCCGGACGACGAGCCGCCCGAGCTGGCCTTCGGCCCGCTGATCAACGACGCCAAGGCCAAGGAACTGGCCGGCGTGGTGGCCGAGGCGGTGGCCCGCGGCGGGATCCCGCTGCACCGCGGCCGGCTCGCCGACGGCCGCTTCCTGCCCGGCCAGAACACCGCCGCCTATCTGCCGCCCGCGGCCGTGCTCTCCCCACCACCCTCCTCACCCCTGCACCACCAGGAACCCTTCGGCCCCGTCGACACCATCGTGCTGGTCGACACCGAGGCCGAGCTGCTGGCCGCCATGAACGCCAGCAACGGCGCCCTCGTCGCCTCCCTGGCCTGCGACGACCCGGCCACCGCGAGCCGACTCGCGGCACAGCTGCGGGCGTTCAAGGTGGGGATCAACGCGCCCCGCTCGCGCGGCGACCGCGCCGAACCGTTCGGCGGCCGAGGGGCCTCCTGGCACGGCGCCTTCGTCGGCGGCGAACTCCTGGTGCGAGCCGTCACCCAGGGGCCGCCCGGCGAACGCCTGCCCGGCAACTTCGCCGAGTACACGCTCTACCCGCCCACCTGACCTCGTCCCGGAAGTGCCCGAGATGACCACTGCCGCCGCCCCCCGGTGGACCGTCAACCTGTCCATCCTCTTCACCGAGCTCCCGCTGCTCGACCGCCCCGCCGCGGCCGCCGCCGCCGGATTCACCGCCGCCGAACTGTGGTGGCCCTTCGACGACGACCCGAGCCCCGCCGACTCCGACGTCGCGGCGCTGCGCCGCGCCTTCACCGACGCCGGGATCCGGCTGAGCGGCCTCAACCTGCTCGACGACCTCGGCCGCGGCGAGCGCGGCACCCTCTCCGACCCCGCCCAGACCGACCGGTTCCGGGCGAACCTGCCCGTCGCCGTCGGCCTCGCCGAGGAGCTCGGCTGCACCGCCCTGAACGCCCTCTACGGCAACCGGGTACCCGGCCTCGACCCGGCCGACCAGGACGAACTCGCCCTGGAGAACCTGGCCCTGGCCGCCCGCGCCGCCCACGACATCGGCGCCGTGCTGCTGGTCGAGGCGCTCAACGCGCACGAGTCGCCGCGCTACCCGCTGGTCTCGGCGCGGGCGGCGGTGGCGGTGGTCGACCGGGTCAACGAGGTCACGGGCCTCGGCAACGCCCGCTTCCTGTGCGACGTCTACCACCTCTCCCGGATGGGCGAGGACCCGCTCGCGGTCGTCGACGCGCACGCCGACCGCATCGGCCACGTCCAGATCGCCGACGTCCCAGGACGCAACCAGCCGGGCACCGGCTCCCTCGACCTGCCCGCCCTCCTCGACCGGCTGGCGGCACACGGCTACCCGGGCCTGATCGGCCTCGAGTACCGGCCGACGGGACCGAGCGCCGCCAGCCTCGACTGGCTGCCGCGCGGGGAACGCGCCGACCGGCGGGAGGCACTCCGGTGACCGCCATCGGCTTCGTCGGCCTCGGCATCATGGGCGCCCCGATGGCCGGCCACCTCGTCAAGGCCGGCCACGCGGTCACCGGCTACGATCTCGTCGACGCCGCCGTCGAACGCCTCGCCGCCCAGGGCGGCCGGGCCGCCGAGAGCCTCGCCGAGGCCGTCACCGGCGCCGAGGTGGTCATCACCATGCTGCCCGCCGACCCACACGTCAGGTCCGTCGTGCTGGAGGAGGGCGGCGTGCTGACGCACGCCGCCCCCGGCACCCTGCTGATCGACATGAGCAGCGTCACCCCCGGCATCGCCCTGGAGATCGCCGCCGCCGCGGCCCCGCTCGACGTCCGCGTCCTGGACGCCCCGGTCTCCGGCGGCGAGGCCGGCGCCGTCGAGGCCGCGCTCTCCATCATGGTCGGCGGGGAGGCCGCCGACTTCGCCGCCGCCAGGCCGCTGTTGGACCGGCTCGGCTCCACCGTGGTGCACGTCGGCCCCACCGGCGCCGGACAGACCGTCAAGGCGGCCAACCAGCTGATCGTCGCCGTGCACCTCCAGGCCCTCGCCGAGGCCGTGGTGTTCCTGCGGCGGGCCGGCGTCGACCTCGGCTCGGCGCTCGACGTGCTGGGCGGCGGCCTCGCCGGATCCACGGTCCTCGCCCGCAAACGCGCCGCCATGGAGCACCACGACTTCCGGCCCGGCTTCCGCATCGACCTGCACCACAAGGACATGGGCATCGTCACCGAGGCCGCCCGCGCCCTGGGCGTGCCGCTGCCACTCGGCGCGCTGGCCGCCCAACTGGTCGCCTCGGCCCGCGCCAACGGCGACGGCGGCCTGGACCACGCCGCGCTGCTGCGCGGCGTCGAACGGCTGGCCGGCGGCTGAGCCGCCGAGCTCCGCCCAGGCCCGGCCCACCCCCTTCCCACGACCCCCGACGGGAGTACCCCATGCCCCGGATGACGGCTGCCCAGGTGGCGGTGGAGATCCTGAAACGCGAGGGCACCAGGCACGTCTTCGGAGTGCCCGGCGCCGCGATCAACCCCTTCTACGCCGCCATGCGCCGCGACGGCGGCCTCACCCACGTACTCGCCCGGCACGTCGAGGGCGCCTCGCACATGGCCGAGGGCTACACCCGCGCCAGGGCCGGCAACATCGGCGTCTGCGTCGGCACCAGCGGCCCCGCGGGCACCGACATGATCACCGGCATCTACTCGGCCGCCGCCGACTCCGTTCCCATCCTCTGCGTCACCGGGCAGGCGCCGGTGGCCAGGCTCCACAAGGAGGACTTCCAGGCCGTCGACATCGCCGCCGTCGCCCGGCCGCTCACCAAGATGGCCATGACGGTGCTGGAACCCGCCCAGGTGCCGGGCGCCTTCCAGCAGGCGTTCCACCTGATGCGGTCCGGGCGCCCCGGGCCGGTGCTGATCGACCTGCCCGTGGACGTCCAGCAGGCCGAGATCCCCTTCGACCCCGACACCTACCAGCCGCTGCCCGTCCACCGGCCGGCCGCCGGCCGCGCCCAGATCGAGCGCGCGCTCGACCTGCTCGGCGCCGCGCGACGCCCCCTGATCGTGGCCGGCGGCGGCGTCGTCAACGCCGACGCCGCCGAACAGCTCGTCGAGTTCGCCGAGCTGACCGGCGTGCCCGTGGTGCCGACCCTGATGGGCTGGGGCACCATCCCCGACGACCACCCGCTGTGCGCCGGCATGGTGGGCCTCCAGACCTCGCACCGGCACGGCAACGCCAGCATGCTGGCGGCCGACTTCGTGCTCGGCGTCGGCAACCGCTGGGCCAACCGCCACACCGGTGGCCTCGACGTCTACACGCGCGGCCGCACCTTCGTCCACGTGGACATCGAACCCACCCAGATCGGGCGGGTGTTCGCCCCCGACTACGGCATCGTCTCGGACGCCGGGGCGGCCCTCGACCTGTTCGTCGAGGCGGCCAGGGAACGGAAGGCCGCCGGCACGCTCCCCGACCGCACCCGGTGGGCCGTCGAGTGCGCCCACCGCAAGGCCACCATGCTCCGCCGCACCCACTACACCGACGTCCCGATCAAGCCCCAGCGGGTCTACCAGGAGATGAACCGCGTCTTCGGCAGGGACACCAGGTACGTCAGCACCATCGGCCTCTCCCAGATCCAGGCCGCCCAGCTGCTCGCCGTCCACCGCCCCCGGCACTGGATCAACGCCGGCCAGGCGGGCCCGCTCGGCTGGACCGTGCCGGCCGCGCTGGGCGTGGCCACCGCGGACCCGGACGCCACCGTGGTGGCGCTCTCCGGCGACTACGACTTCCAGTTCATGATCGAGGAGCTGGCGGTCGGGGCGCAGTTCCGCATCCCCTACATCCACGTCGTGGTCAACAACGCCTACCTCGGTCTGATCCGGCAGGCCCAGCGCGCCTTCGACATGGACTACTGCGTCCAGCTCTCGTTCGACAACGTCAACGCCCCGGAACTCGGCGGCTACGGCGTCGACCACGTCAAGGTGGCCGAGGGTCTGGGCTGCAAGGCCGTCCGGGTGGTCGAACCCGAGCTGATCCGGCCGGCGTTGGAGCAGGCCAGGGAGCTCGCCGCCGAGTACCGGGTGCCGGTGGTGGTGGAGGTCGTCCTGGAGCGGGTCACCAACGTCCCGATGGGGCTGGAGATCGACGCCGTCGAGGAGTTCGACGAACCGGCGCCCGCGCCGAGTCCCGTCACCCCAGGACCCGGTCCAGGTTGAACGCGGCGCTGATCAGGGCGAAGTGGGTGAAGGCCTGCGGGAAGTTGCCGCGCTGCTCGCCGGTGTGGCCGATCTCCTCGGCGTACAGGCCGAGGTGGTTGGCGTAGGTCAGCATCTTCTCGAACGCCAGCCTCGCCTCCTCCGGACGGCCGGCCCGCACCAGCGCCTCCACGTACCAGAAGGAGCAGATGGAGAACGTGCCCTCCTCGCCCCGCAGTCCGTCCGGGCTGACCCGTGGGTCGTAGCGGTACACCAGCGAGTCGGACACCAGCTCGTCCGTCAACGCGTCGAGCGTGGACAGCCACTTGGGGTCGGTGGGGGAGATGAACTTGGCCAGCGGCATCATCAGCACCGAGGCGTCGAGCACGTCCCCCTCCTCCTGCTGGACGAACGCCTGCCGCCGCTCCGACCAGCAGTGGCTCATGATCCGCCGGTAGATGGTGTCCCGCGTCTCGCGCCAGCGCGGGATGTCGGCCGGCAGCCCCCGGCGGATGGCCATCCGCATCGCCCGCTCGATCGCCACCCAGCACATCAGCCGCGAGTACAGGAACCGCTTGGGGCCGCCCCTGGTCTCCCAGACGCCGTCGTCCGCCTGCTCCCAGTTGCCGCACACCCACTCCACCAGCGCGCAGACCTCGTCCCAGCGGTCGCTGGAGATCGGCTGGCCCCACTTGTCGTACAGGTAGATCGAGTCGATCAGCGCGCCGTAGATGTCCAACTGCAACTGCTCGGCCGCCGCGTTGCCGACCCGCACCGGGGCCGAGCCCAGATAGCCCTCCAGATGGGAGAGTTCACGCTCCGGCAGCTCGGCCCGCCCGTCGATGGCGTACATGATCTGCAGCGGCCCTTTCGGCCCCGCCGGGCCGACCGCCTGCTGCCCCGTCCGCCGGGACAGGCCCATCTGCCGGGAGAGAAAGGCCATGAACCCGTCGGCCTCCTCCGTGAAGCCGAGCCGCAGCAGCGCGTACACCGCGAACGCCGCGTCCCTGATCCACACGTAGCGGTAGTCCCAGTTGCGCTCGCCGCCCACCTGCTCCGGCAGGCTGGTGGTGGGGGCCGCCACGATCGCCCCGGTCGGCGCGTACGTCAGCAGCTTCAACGTCAGCGCCGAGCGGTGCACCATCTCCCGCCACCGACCCCGGTAGCGGGAGGCGTGGAGCCAGCGCCGCCAGAAGTCCACGGTCGCCGCGAACTCCTCCTCGGCCTCGGCGCGCGGGCAGGCGCGGGGCAGCTGGCCGTCCTCGATCCGGTCCAGCGCGAACACCTCGGACTGGCCCTCCAGCAGCGTGAACCGCGACCAGACGTCGCGGTCGTCGCCCTCCAGCGGGGCCGTGGAGGTGAGCGCCAGCGTCAGGTCGGGGGAGGCGAAGACCGCCTGCCCGTCCTCGATGCGCGCCGTGTGCGGCTGCGCGCCGTAGCCGAATCTGGGCGCCACCCGCGCCCGGAACGGCACCGTGCCGCGCACGCAGACCACCCGCCGGAGCAGCCGGTGCCGGTCGTCGTGGCCGTCCGAGCTGCCGTTGATCGGCATGAAGTCCTGCACCTCGCCCACCCCGTCGCCGGCGAAGAACCGGGTGATCAGCACGTTGGTGTCGGGGAAGTAGAACTGCTTGGTGCGCGCCGGCACGTCCGCCGCCAGCTGGAAGCTGCCGCCCCGGTCGGCGTCCAGGATCGACGCGAAGACGCTGGCCGAGTCGAAGCGGGGACAGCAGTACCAGTCGATGGTGCCGTCGATGCCGACCAGCGCGATGCTGCGCAGGTCGCCGATCAGCCCGTGGTCGGCGATGGGCAGATAGCGCGACTCGGGTCGCTCGGCCATGGCGGACCCCTTCCGGCGGTTCCTCGCCCTTCCGCCTTCGAGCCTAGAACGGTAAGCCCGAGCCGGCCTCCGCTGACCCGTCACGCTCGGTCGATCGAGCCGGTACACGTAGTGCGGCGGGTCTCCTACCACCCTCTGTCACCATCGGCGCCCGACCCGTGCGGCTCAGCCGTCGAGCAGCGCGAGCGCCGGGCCGCCGGCCAGGCCGAGGGCGAGCGAGCCGAGCGCCGCCGCGTACGCGGTCAGCGCCGCCGGCCGGCCGGGATCCGGGCCGGCGCCCGGCCGTGCCGGGCCGAGGAGGGCCGGGGCCAGCCAGCGCAGGTAGTAGAAGAGCGAGGCGACCGTGTTGGCCACGGCCAATGCGGCCAGCCAGGCGTGGCCGCCGTCGACGGCCGCGCCGAACGCCTCCAGCTTGCCGAGGAACACCGCTGTCGGCGGGGTGCCCACGAGGCCGAGCAGGCAGACGAGGAGCGCGCCCACCAGCGCCGGCCGGCGCCTGGCCAGGCCGCGGTAGTCGCCGAGCCGCCGGGCGCCCGGCAGGGCGCAGACCACGGCGAACGCGCCCAGGTTGGTGATCGCGTAGCCGGCCAGGTAGAAGAGCAGCGCCCGCTGGGACAGCTCGGAGCGGCCCGCCATGGCGACCGGGATCAGCAGATAGCCCGCCTGGCTGATCGTCGAGTAGGCGAGCAGCCGGCGGACGTCGTCCTGGAAGAACGCCGCCAGGTTGCCCAGCGTCATGGTGGCGGCGGACAGCACCGCGAGCAGCCCGGGCCAGGGCACCGAGTCGGTCGGCAGGCCGGCGAACGGCCCGGACACCAGCCGGAACAGCGCCGCGAACGCGCCCACCTTGGGCAGCGTGGTGAGCAGCGCCGCCACCGGCGGCGCGGCGCCCTGCACGGCGTCCGGCACCCAGAAGTGCCCGGGCACCGCGCCCGACTTGAACAGCGGGCCGGCCAGCAGCGCGACAAGCCCCACCGTCACCAGCGCGCCCGGCGCCTCCGGGAGCGCCGCGCGCAGCGCCGGGTAGCCGGTGGCCCGCCCGGCCGCCAGCAGCAGCGTGACGCCGGTGAACAGCACGACGCCGAGCAGCGCGCCGACCACGAAGTACTTGAGCGCGGCCTCGGTGCCCCTGGCGTCCCGCGCGAAGCCGGCCAGGGCGTAGCCGGGGACGCCGGCCAGCAGGTAGGCGGCGGCCAGCGTCAGCAGGTCGGCGGCGCCGGCGAGCATCAGCGCGCCGAGGGCCGCGAGTTGGAGCAGCACGTAGTACTCCGTCTCCCGCCGGTGGCCCCGGCTCGCCCCGGCGACCAGTACCAGCAGGGGCACGGCGGCGCCGAGGACCACGATCCTTGCGGTGGTGGTCACCGCGTCGACCGCGAACGCGCCGC
The DNA here is from genome assembly GCF_031845425.1 of Streptomyces millisiae. Lineage (NCBI taxonomy): Bacteria > Bacillati > Actinomycetota > Actinomycetes > Kitasatosporales > Streptomycetaceae > Streptomyces > Streptomyces millisiae. The sequence goes on along the minus strand of NZ_JAVREM010000009.1, from coordinate 24,580 downwards.
CGAAGGCGGTCGTCGGCGCGGCGAGCCCGGCCTGGACGGCCGCGGCGACGACCCCGGCCAGGCAGGCGCCGGTGGCCAGCAGGCCGACCAGCCACTGCCGCGCGCGCGGCAGCCAGGCGCCGAGCAGCAGCCCCAGGACCGCGGAGCCGGCGAGCAGCAGCTCGGGCAGCAGCGCCAGCGGGTTCTCGTCGACCCTCGTCATCCGGCCACCAGGCCGACGAGCTCGCGCGCCGCCGGCTCCACCACGTCGAGGAGGAACCGGGGCGCCACCCCGATCAGCGTCGCGAGCGCCAGCAGCGGCACGATCGCCGCCGCCTCGTGGGCGCGCAGGTCGGCGAAGGCGCCCACCCCGGGCGGCAGCCGCGGCGGGCCGAGCAGGATCCGGTGCAGGGCGCGCAGGAAGAGGCCGGCGGTGAGCAGCACCCCGAGCAGCGCGAGACCGGTGGCGACCGGGCGCGCCGGCAGGCTGCCGGCGAAGATCTGGAACTCGGCGATGAAGCCGGAGAACCCGGGCAGGCCGAGCGAGGCGAACGCGGCGATCCCGGTCAGCGCCGCGAAGACCGGCGCTGGACCGGCGAGCCCGCCCCAGTCGGCCATCGCGTGGGTGCGCCCCCGGTCGTACAGCACGCCGGCGAGGAGGAACAGCGCGCCGGTGATCAGCGCGTGGCTCACCATCTGGGTGACCGCGCCGTCCACCGCGAGCCGCCCGGCCCGCTCGCCCGCGGTGGCCGCGGCGCCGGCCGCCAGCAGGACGTAGCCCATGTGGTTGACCGAGGTGTAGGCGATCATCCGCTTGACGTCGCGCTGGGCGAGCGCCACCAGCGCGCCGTGGAGCACCGAGACCACCCCGAGGACCACGAACACCAGCGCGAATCGGCGCCATGCCTCGGGCAGCATCGGCATGGCGATCCGCAGCAGGCCGTAGGTGCCCATCTTCAGCAGGATTCCGGCCAGGATCGCCGAGCCGGCGGCCGGCGCCTCCGTGTGGGCCGGCGGCAGCCAGGTGTGGAACGGCACGGTCGGTGTCTTGATCGCGAGCCCGAGACCGATCGCCAGCAACACCAGCGCCGCGGGCGCGGCCCGCCCCTGGAGGGGCGGCCGGTCGGTCAGCTCGGTCATGTCGAAGGTGTGCGGCTCCGCGGCCAGGTAGAGGCCGATGAAGCCGAGCAGCAGCGCCAGCGAGCCCAGGAAGGTGTAGAGGAAGAACGTCAACGCGGCGCGCGCCGCCGCCGGCCGGCGCCCCCAGCCGGCGACCACCACGTACATGCCGACGATCGACAGGTCGAAGAAGACGAAGAACAGGATCAGGTCGAGCGCCGCGAACACGCCCAGGCAGGTGGTCTGGAGGAACAGGAACAGCGCCGCGAACTCCCTGGCCCGCCGGGTCTCGCGCCGCGAGTAGCCGGCGCAGGCCAGGAAGAGCACGCAGCTGACGGCGAGCAGCGGCAGCGAGAGCCCGTCGACGCCGACGTGGTAGCCGACCCCGGCGCTCGGGATCCACCGGGCCCGCGCCTCGTACTGGACACCGCCGCCCGGCTCGTACCCCGCCCACACCACGACCACCAGCACCGTCTCCGCCGTGGCCGTCGCCGTCCACGCCCACCAGGCGGCCCGGCGCGCGACGGCGGCCGGCAGCGCGAGCAGCGCGACCGCCACCGCCAGCGGCAGGAAGAGCAGCACGGTGAGCAGCACGGGTCACCTCACCAGCAGCAGCACGACCGCGGCGGCGGCCAGGACCGCGACCGCCTGCGCGAGGTAGTGGTGCAGCAGCCCGGTCTGCGGGCGCCTGGCCAGCCGGCCGAGCCCGGCGCAGCCGGCGGCCACCCCCGCCACCGCCGCGCCGAACAGCCGCCGCTCCCCGACCCGTTCGGTGGCCAGGGCCAGCCGCCCGGTGGCCCGCGCCGCGCCGGTCACCGCCCGGTGCAGCACCAGGTCGTCGAAGCGGGCCAGCGCGTCGGCGAGCCGCGACACCGGCGCCACCAGCACGGCGCGCGCCGCCCGTTCGAGCCCCAGCCAGTCGAGCAGCCGACGCCGCGCCCCGGCGGGCACCGGCGGCGCCCGGTCCCCCCACGCCCAGGCGGCGGACGCGCCCGCCACCGCCACCGCCCCGGACACCACCCACTCCCAGACGCGCACGGCGCCGGTCTCCGCGCCGCCGAGCACCGCCTCGACCCCGCCGGCCAGCGGCGGCAGCGCGGCGAAGGTCAGGCCGAAACAGGCCAGCGCGAGCAGCGCCAGGGTGGCTCCGGCGGGCCGCGAGAGGCGCCCGACGGTGGCGTCGCCCGCGTCCCGCCACACGAACCACAGCGCCCGCGCGCCGTACCCCGCCGCCAGCGCCGTCGCGACCAGACCCACCGCGTACAGCCACGGCGAGTCGGCGAGCGCCGCCGCGAGCAGCACGTCCTTGGCCGCCCACAGCGCCAGCGGCGGCAGCCCGGCCAGCGCGGCGAGCGCCACGGTGAAGGCCACCCCGGTGCCCGGCGGCCCGCGGCGGGCCGCGCCGCGCAGTCCGGACAGCGCCTGGCCGCCGAGCGCGGCCAGCCACGCCCCCGCGACCAGGAACGCCAGGGACTTGGCCGCGGCGTGGGCCATCAGCTGCAGGACGCCGCCGGCCCGGGAGCCGACGCCCGCGGCCAGCACCAGCAGCCCCAGCTGGGCGCAGGACGAGGCGGCGAGCAGCTGCTTCAGATCGGTCTGCGCCAGCGCGACCAGGCCGAGCGCGACGGCGGTGACCGCGCCCGTCCAGGCCACCAGCGGCCCGCCCCAGCCCGAGGCGTCGAGCAGCGGCCCGGCGCGCAGCAGCAGATAGCCGCCGGCCGCCACCATGGTCGCCGAGTGCAGCAACGCGGAGACCGGCGCCGGGCCGCGCATGGCGTGCGACAGCCAGAAGCTGAACGGCAGTTGGGCCGACTTGCCGAGCGCGGCCAGCACCACCCCGGCCGTCGCGAGCGACCGCCAGGGCTCGGCGGCGGCCGGCAGGTCGGCCAGCGCGAGCGAGGCGGTCGGGGCGCCGGCGAACGCCGCGCCGGCCGCCAGATAGAGCCCGAGATCCGCGGCCCTGGTGGTGAGGAACGCGGTGCCGGCGGCCCGCACCCGGTCGGCGTCGTGCCACCAGTAGCCGATCAGGGCCCAGGACGCGGCGCCCATCACCTCCCAGGCCATCAGCAGCACCGGCAGCGAGCCGGCCGTGACCGTCGTCATCATCGCCCCGGAGAACAGCAGCATCAGCCCGAAGAACCGGGCGCGCGCCGCCCCCCGCGCGAACTCCCCGGCGCAGAACCCCAGGATCAGCCAGGTCACCGCCGCCACCGTGACCACCAGGAACGCCGAGAGCCCGTCGACCGCGAGCCGCACCGGCAGCCCGGCGAGCAGCGGCGCCTCGACCCGCGGCCGGCCCACCGCGGCCAGCGCCGCCAGCCCGGTCACGAGCCCGGCGGTCCCGACCGCGAGCGGGGCCGCGACCCGGTCGGCCGCCCGCCCGGCCAGGGCGAGCAGCGCGCCACCCGCGAGGGGCAGCCCGACCAGCGCCCACAGCACCCAGCCGGCCGCCCCGCTCATTCCCGCAGCTCCGCCGCCTCGTCGACGGTGTCGACCTCCCGGGCCCGGAACAGGGCGGTGACCACCGCGAAGCCCACGGCCATCTCCACCGCCATGGCCGTCACCAGCAGCACCACGAGCACCTGGCCCTCGTCCGCCGCCGGCGCCACGAAGTGCCGGACGGCGGCCGCCGCCAGCACCACGCCGCCCAGCATCAGTTCCAGACCCATCATCAGCATCACGACGGACTGCTGGCCGAGCACCCCGAACAGGCCCACGGCGAACAGTGCCGCCGCCACCAGCAGGACCGCCTCCAGACTCATCCGGCCTCCCCGCCCCGGTCGTAGCGGCCGCGCCGGGTGGCGAGCACCACCACCGCCACGATGGTGGCGAACAGCACCATGCCGAGGACCGCCATGGTGAGCATCTGCGGACCCATCAGGGCCAGGCCGAGCGCCCTGGTCGGATCGGCCGGCGCCCGACCCGCGCGGCCCGGCCACGGCGCGAGCAGCACGCCGGCGGCCAGCAGCAGGAAGACGCCACCGCTCACCAGCGCCGCGCTGCGCGTGCCGTGCGTCATCGACATCGGCGTCAACCCGCCCGGCGACATCATGAACATGATCATGAAGACGGCCATCAGGGCCATCTCCAGGGTCATCATCAGCAGGATGACCACGCCCAGGTAGTCGAGGCCGAGCAGCACCACCTCGCCCCCGACCGCCAGCAGCGCGGCCAACAGCGCGTAGGTCGCCCTGGCCATCGAGTCGCACCGGAAGACCAGCGCGCCCCCGCCGACCGCCACGCCGGCCAGCGCCCAGAACAGCAGATCCCCCGCCATCTCAGCGCCCCAGCACGACGAAGGACACCCACAGCGCCTGCACCACCGCCAGCGGCGTCACCACCGTCCAGGCCACGGTGGTGAAGCGGTCCATCCGCACCGCCGGCAGCAGGCGGCGCAGCCACAGCAGCGCGCCCAGCACCGCCGCCGTCTTGCCCAGCGTCCAGCACCAGGCGGGCAGCCACGGGCCGTGCCCGCCGCCCAGGAACAGCGGGACCGCCATCCCGGCCGCCACCACGAGCAGCAGCCACCGGCCGCCGAGGAACAACAACCGGTCCACGCCCCCCCACTCGCCCGCCGCGCCGCCCGCCACGTCCCGCCCCACCGGCTGGTCGAAGGGCCCCTGGAACGCCATCGCCACCGCGCTCAGCAGGAAGACGGCGAACGCCACCGGCATCCACACCACGAACCACAGCCCGCGCTGCGCCTCCACCACCGCGCCCACCCGCAACGACCCGGCGCCGAGCGCGGCCGTGGTCAGGGCCAGCATGTGCGGCACCTCGTAGGCCAGCCCCTGCGCCAGGAACCGGTAGCCACCGATCAGCGACAGCGCCGAGTTCGCCCCCCAGCCGGCCAGCCAGACCGCCGCCCAGGCCAGCGCCCCCATGGCGTTGAACCACACCACGCCCACCGCGAGGTCGCTCACGGACCGGAAGCCGAACGGCAGCACCACGGCCGCCGCCACGGCGGCCACCGGCAACAGCACCGCGCCCAGCGTCCGCAGCCCCGTGTCGGCGGCCACCGGGTGCCGCCGCCGACGCGCCAACTCCCGCAGCGGCGCGGGACGACGCCCCGCCCCCGCCCCGGCCAGCGCCGCCGTGACCCCGGCCGCCAACGCCAGCGCCGGCGGCAGCGCGACCGCCCACCACAGCGGGGCCGGCTCAGCCATGCCCCGACCCGACCGCCGTCCGGGACAGCTCGTCGAGGTCGGGATCGAGGCCGGCCACGACGAGCCTGGCCGCCGCGAACTCGGCCCCGACGAGCAGCCCGGGCAGCACGTCGAGCAGCGCCGCGGACGGCGGTCGCGGACCGTCCACCCGGCCGCGCGGCCCGACCGCGTCACCCGGCGACAGCACGCCGGGCGCGTCGAGCAGCCCCGCCGTCCGCTCGATCTCCGCCAGCCGACGGCGGAACCGGTCGTAGGCGTCGCCACCCGGCGCCACCACCGGGCACGTGACGCCGACCCCGGCGGCCTCGGCGGCCGACAACGGGCCGAGGCCCCGCAGCATCGAACGCGCCGTCAGGGACCGCTCGCCACGCCGCAGCAGCGTCCGCAGCCCATGCCGGACGGCGGCGGGGTCGGCCCCCGCGAGCAGCGCGTCCCGCGACCGGCGCGCCAGATGGGCGAGCTGCGGCCACCCGGCGACCCCGAGCAGCCGCGCCACGCTGTCCAGGTGCGCCGCGCATGACCGGCGCGCGGCCGCCGCGCGGTCGACCGTCCCCGCCCGCAGCCAGGGCTCGTTCCAGAACGGCAGCGGGCCGGCGCCCGCCGGGGGAGGAGCCACGGCGGCCGAGACCACCACGTCCCCCTGGAGCGCGAGACGCAGCACCAGACCGGCCGGCCAGTCCGGCAGCGCGGGTCCGAGCGACAGCCGCAGCACGTCGAGCCGCAGCCCGTCCCGGTCGTCGCCGCGCTCGGCCAACGACAGCCCGGCCACCGGCCCGCCGTGGCTCGCCCGATCCCCGCCGGCCCGCAGCAACGCGCGCCCGGCGCGCAGCTCCCGGGCCGCCCGCTCGGGCGTGGCCACGGTGACCCGGGCACGCGGCCCGGGCAGCAGCGCGTAGAGCTCGTCGAGCCACTCGGTCGACCCCGCCACCGGTCGCCCGGCCACCACCAGCAGATCCGCCGCCGCGGGCCCTTCGGCCAGCGGCCACCCGGCGGCCCGCAGCTCCCGCTCCACCGCGAGCCTGCTGGGCGTGCCCCCGGGCAGCGGGACGAGCAGCACCGCGGGACGGGCCGCCGCCCACCGCCGGACGGTGGCCGTCACGCCCACCGGAAGGTCCCCTCACGCCAGGCGTAGGCCACCCCGGCGAGCAGGATCCCCAGGAACACGAACATCTCGACGACCGCCGCCGCGCCGACCTCGGCCACCACGACGGCCCACGGGTACATGAAGAGCATCTCCATGTCGAAGGCGAGGAAGACCATCGCCACCGCGTACCACCGCACATGGAAGCGGGACACGGCGTGCTCCCGCGGGGCGAGCCCGCCCGCGAAGGCGCCCACCGGCACCGGCGGTGCGGGGCCGGCCAGCCAGCGGCCGACCCCGTACAGCGCCGCCACCCCGGCGAGCGCCACGCCGAGCACCACGAACACCGGCAGCCATTCGCTCATGCCACCGATACTCGGGCGGCGCGCGCCCGGCCGCATCTCGGCGCGGGGCGTCAGTGGTCGCCGTGGTCCCCCCGGTGGTGGTCGAAGACCATCACCTCGGGCGGCACCACCGTGAAGGCCCGCATCATCCCCATGTCCTCGTGCTCCAGCAGGTGGCAGTGGTACATGAACCGGCCCTGCGCCCCCTCGTAGGGGCCGAGCACCCGCACCAGCTGGCCGGCCGGCACGGTGACCACGTCCTTCCACCCCCGCTCCCCGGGGGCCAGCGGGATCGCCGCGCCCGGGTCGGTGTCGAAGGCCACCGGCGCCCGCGTGCCGCCCAGGGCACGGTCGAAGCCCGTGGTGACGTACGGGTCACGCCCCATCAGCTGGAACGCCGTCAGGTGGATGTGCATCGGATGCGTGGGCCCGCCCAGGTTGAGGAAGGACCACTGCTCGTAGTCGCCGTGCTCGACCTTGAAGTTGAGGGTGTCGTCGTAGCGCCGGGCCACCCGCCGGTAGGTCGTGGTCTCGCCCTCGGCGTCGGTGAGCTGGATGACGCCGTCCGAGGGGATCTCGACCGACGCCGGGTCGACCTCCACCATCTCCCAGATCTCCGGGTGCCCCCCGCCGCCGACGGTGCCGGGCGGGGTCAGCACGACCAGGCGGTGCCCGTGCGGGGTGTCGTGGGACAGCTCGCGGAAGGACGCCGAGATCACCTTCGGCAGGGTGAACCGGTCACGCACCGGGCGGCCGTCCACCCGGAACTCCATCACCTGTGGGAACGGCACGTTCCCCGCCGGGTCGGCCGCACCCGGCGCCTTGCCACCCACGTTGACCAGCCGCACCCGGCGGCCGCGCAGCGCGGCGAAGTCGATCAGCAGGTCCATCCGCTCGGCCGGGGCGATGGCCAGCCGCGGCTGCGCCTCGTCGAAGTCCACCGGCACCGGCCGGGGCAGCAGCCCGGCGTCCGTGCCGATCTGCTGGATCGCGCCACGCACCGGCTGCCCCGACTCGTCGACGAGCGCGAGCTGGAAGATCCGGGCGTTGGCCGCGTTCAGCAGGCGGAACCGGTACCAGCGCGGCTCCACCGCGAGGTGCGGCCACACCACCCCGTTGACCAGCGTGTAGGGCCCGGTGAACGGGATGGTGACCTGCTGGCCCGTCTCCGGGTCCGGATTGGGCAGCCGCCCCACCTTGTGCAGCGGTTCGCCGGTGGGCCGGCCGTCCGCGTCGAGCGCGAAGTTCCGGTCGCTGAGCACCAGCGGGATCTCGTAGCGGCCGGCGGGCAGCCGCAGCGCCGCCTCCTCGTCGTCCCGGACCAGGTACATTCCGGCCAGGCCCGCGAAGACGTTCCACCGGGTGATGTGCATCGCGTGGTCGTGGTACCAGAGGGTCGCCGCCCGCTGGTCGTTCGGATACTCGGAGAGCTGCGCGTCGCCGAAGGACACCGCGTTCTCCGTCCAGCCGTCGTTGCCGCCGCCGGTCACCGCGCCGTGCAGGTGGGTGACCGACCAGCCGGGCAGGTCGGCGACCTCCTTGACCTCCTCGAAGCCGTCCCCCGTGCCGGGCACCGCGGTGGACGGCACGGTCACCCCGTCCTGCGACACCGTGAGCGGCGCCGTACCGGCCAGCACCGGGAACTCGCCGGTCAGCCGGTTGGTCCAGGCCACCCGGATCCGCTGGCCGCGCCGCACCTCGAAGGTCGGCCCCGGGTAGTGGCCGTCGTACGCCCAGACCAGGGTCGGCGCCATCTGCGAGTGCAGACGCACCCAGGCCGCCTCGAGCTCCACCGTGACCTCGGCGCCGTGCCCGCCGCGCCCCGGGCGCAGCACCGGTGGCACCCGCAGGGGGTCGAGGAACGGCGTGAGCCCCCCGAAGCGCTCCCCGTCCGTGCCGGATCTGTCGTTGGTCGTGTTGTCGTCTTTCACGTGCAGCCCCCCCGGGCTCCCCCATGCCGCCGACCGGACGGGCCGGCGGCGCCAACATACTGAGATCCATCATGCGGGGACCTCCCGGCGATAACGGGCGTTAACCGGCCAACCCGTCCGGGCACGCCACGAACACCCGCAACACCCTCACCTCCGCCCAGACGGGGCGTCCGGGCGCGGAGAGATGGCCGAAAACACCTGGGTGCTTGAAGGATCGCGAGGGGGCGCGTCGCGTCAGCCGCGCGCCGTGGCGCCGCCGAGCCCGGCCGCCCGGCTGTTGATCTCGTCGATCGCCTGCTGCGCCTGCTCCCGCGGCGAACGTCCGGCCAACTGGGAGACCGAGGCCGTCGCCTGGGGCGGGCGCTGTACCTGCGTCTGCGCCTGCGCCGGCGGCTGAGCCGGCGCCTGGCCCTGCGTCGGGTCCGCGGCCGGCCTGGCGTGCGCGGCGGCCCTGGCCCGCAACCGGTGGCTGGCCGCCTCGTCCAGGCTCACCGGCCGCTGCGCCTGGGCGGCGAGCCGACCGGCCTCGGCACCGAGCGCGGCCACGTCCTCCCAGCTCAGCCGCAGCACCAGGCGCAGCTCCGCCTCACCGCTCGGCAGGGCCTGGATGGGAAGGTTGCTGCTGACGGAGTCACTCACGACTGGTCCTCTCGGTCCACGGGCGCGCCGGCCGCTCATCGGGGTCACCGGATGACACGGAGGCCCGCCCGGTTCCGTTCAATCCGCGCCCGGCCGCCGCCCGCGCTTTGGCGGAAAGAGCACCCCGGACAGGCCCTAGGTCGAAGGTCCGACCGACCGGCCGAGGCCGGGCGGCGGGTGGTGCGAGTGAGATGGTCGGATGAACGAGCTACCGCCGCCGCCCGCCTCAGCCGTCCTGGACCGCCTGGCGCGGGATCGGAACGTCTGGCTGTGCACGCTGCGCCCCGACGGATCGCCGCACATGACGCCCGTGTGGTTCGTGTTCCTGCGCGACAGGTGGTGGATCGGGACCGACGACGGGGCCGTGAAGGTCCGCAACGTCCGCCGTGACCCGCGGGTGTCGCTCGCGCTGGAGGACGGCTGGGCGCCGGTCGTGGCCGAGGGTGAGGCGCGGGTCCACGAGGGCCGGTTCCCCGCCGACGTCGTCGCCGCGTTCGCCGCCAAGTACGACGGCTGGGACGTCACCGCCCCCTACCGCGCGGGTGCCGGCCGGGCGCTGCTGGAAGTGCCGGTCCGTCGCTGGCTGTTGGCCGGCACGGCCCAGTGACCGCCGCGGACGCGGTCTATTGACATGCCCCTGGCCCGACCCTATCTTCTGTTCGATTTACGGGTCGACGTTCGGCATGTCGAACGCCGCCGGATCGGTTCGGCACGGCACTTTCCTCCGCCACGGAAGGGTGCGAGATGTCCTCATCAGTCAGTCGGCGCCGGTTACTCAAGGCCGCCGGTGCCGCGGCCGTCACCTCCGCCGCCGGGACCGCCGTCGGCGCCCCGCCAGCCCGGGCGGCGACCACCCAGGCCCGCGCCGAGATCGGGGTGTCCGCCCACCCCTTCGAACTCGGCCGGGTCCGCCTGACCGCCAGCCGATGGCTGGACAACGAGAACCGCACCCGGGCCTACCTGCGGTTCGTCGACGTCGACCGGCTGCTGTACAACTTCCGGGCCAACCACCGCCTGTCCACCAACGGCGCCGCACCCGGCGGCGGCTGGGACGCGCCGACGTTCCCCTTCCGCACCCACGTGCAGGGCCACTTCCTCACCGCATGGGCACAGGCCTACGCCGTGACCGGCGACACCACCTGCCGCGACAAGGCCGAGCGCATGGTCGCGGAGCTGGCCAGGTGCCAGGCGAACAACGGGACCGCCGGCTTCAACAGCGGCTACCTCTCGGGCTTCCCCGAGTCCGAGTTCACCGCCCTGGAGAACCGCACGCTCACCAACGGCAACGTGCCGTACTACGCGATCCACAAGACCCTGGCCGGCCTCCTCGACGTCTGGCGCCACCTGGGCAGCACCCAGGCGCGCGACGTGCTCCTGGCCCTCGCGGGCTGGGTCGACTGGCGCACCGGCCGGCTGACCACCCAGCAGATGCAGACCATGCTCGGCACCGAGTTCGGCGGCATGACCGCCGTCCTGACCGACATCCACCTGGCGACCGGCGACGCGCGCTGGCTCACCGCCGCCAGGCGGTTCGACCACGCCGCCGTCCTCGACCCGCTGGCCGCCGGCCAGGACCGGCTGAACGGGCTGCACGCCAACACCCAGGTGCCCAAGTGGATCGGCGCCGTCCGCGAGTACAAGGCCACCGGCACCACCCGCTACCGGGACATCGCCACCAACGCCTGGAACATCTGCGTCGACGCGCACACCTACGTCATCGGCGGCAACAGCCAGGCCGAGCACTTCCGCCCGCCCCACGCCATCGCCGGCTACCTCGCCCAGGACACCTGCGAGAGCTGCAACACCTTCAACATGCTCGCCCTCACCCGCGAGCTGTACACCCTGGATCCGAGCCGCGCCGCGCTGTTCGACTACTACGAGCGGGCCTGGCTGAACCAGATGATCGGCCAGCAGAACCCGGCCGACCCCCACGGCCACGTCACCTACTTCACCCCCCTCAACCCCGGCGGCCGCCGGGGCGTGGGGCCGGCCTGGGGCGGCGGCACCTGGAGCACCGACTACGACAGCTTCTGGTGCTGCCAGGGCACGGGTCTTGAGATGCACACCAGGCTGATGGACTCGATCTACTTCCACGGCTTCGGCGGCGACACCACCACGCTGACCGTCAACCTGTTCGTCCCCTCGGTGCTCGACTGGTCGCAGCGCGGCATCACGGTCACCCAGACCACCACCTACCCGGTCGGCGACACCACGAGCCTGCGGGTCACCGGCGACGTCGGCGGCACCTGGACCATGCGCGTCCGCATCCCCGGCTGGACCACCGGCGCCACCCTCAGCGTCAACGGCACGCCGCAGAACATCGCCACCCCACCCGGCGGCTACGCCACCCTGACCCGCGCCTGGACCTCCGGCGACACCGTCACCGTCCGCCTGCCCATGCGGGTCGTCCTGCGCGCCGCCAACGACAACCCGAACGTCGCCGCGATCACCTACGGCCCGGTGGTGCTCTCCGGCAACTACGGCAACACCACCCTCGCGGCTCTCCCCACCCTGAACACCTCCTCGATCACCAGGACCGGCACCAGCTCGCTCGCCTTCACCGCCACCGCCAACGGCTCGACCGTCAACCTGGGCCCGTTCCACGACGCGCACGGCCACAACTACACCGTCTACTGGAACACCGGCGGCCAGGGCGGCGGCACCGTCCGCCTCGTCAACGTGGCCAGCGGCCTGGTGCTCGGCATCCAGGACATGTCCACGGCCGACGGCGGCCGCGCCCTCCAGTGGCACGACTCGGGCACCGCCGACCACGACTGGGAGCTGGTCCCGGACGGCGCCGCCGTCCGGATCCGCAACGCCCACAGCGGCAAGGTGCTGGGCGTCCAGGACATGTCGACGGCGGACAACGCCACCGTCCTGCAGTGGTCCGACAACGGCACCGCCGACCACCGGTGGACGCTGCTCGACCAGGGAGACGGCACGTACCGGATCCGCAACGAGCACAGCGGCAAGCTGCTCGGCATCCAGAACGACTCCACCGCCGTCGGCGCGTTCGCCGTCCAGGCCCCGGACGACGGCAGCGCCGACAACCGCTGGCGCCTCGCGCGCGACGCCTAACACCTCACCCGCACCCAGGAGGGACCATGGCCATGAACGGCAGCTCCTCCAGCCGGCCTTCCCGCCGGCAGGCTCTGCGCGTCGGCCTCACCGCCGCCGCGCTCGGCGGCGTCACCATCGCGGGCGCGCGGTTCGCCGCGGCGGCCCCGGTGATCGACCCCAACGCGTCCTACGTCCTCGTCAACCGGCACAGCGGCCGGGCGCTCGACGTCTACAACCTCGCGACCGGGGACGGCGCGGAGATCCGACAGTGGACCCGCAACGACGGCGCCTGGCAGCAGTGGCAGTTCCTCGACTCGGGCGGCGGCTGGTACCGGCTGCGGTCCCGGCACAGCGGCAAGGTGCTCGACGTGGCGGACTCCTCCACCGCCGACGGCGCCACCGTCGTGCAGTGGACCGACACCAACCGCGCCAGCCAGCAGTGGCGGCTCGCCGACTCGCCCGACGGCCACGTCCGGCTGATCAACCGCAACAGCGGCAAGGCGCTGGACGTCTACAACTTCGCCCCCGAGCCCGGCGGCCGCGTCGTCCAGTGGCCCGACCTGGGCGGCGCCAACCAGCAGTGGCAACTCGTGCGGCTCGGCTCCGGCACCTTCAGCAACCCCGTCAAGCGCAACGGCCCCGACCCGTGGCTCCAGTACCACAACGGCTACTACTACCTCGCCACCACCACCTGGAACTCCACCATCACCATGCGACGGTCCAGGACCCTCGCGGGACTGGCCTCCGCGACCGACACCACCGTGTTCGACCTCTCCGGCCGGCCGAACGGCTGCTGCAACATGTGGGCCCCGGAGTTCCACCTGCTCGACGGCCCCAACGGCCGCCGGTGGTACCTCTACTACGTGGCCGGGCAGAACGTCCCCGACTACAACCCGACCCAACGGCTGCACGTCCTGGAGAGCGCCGGCACCGACCCCATGGGCCCGTACACCTTCAGGGCGGACCTGGACACCGTCTGGCAACTCGACGCCAGCATCCTGACCGTGGGCGGCCGGCTGTACCTGCTGGGCAGCCACATGGACGGCTACCAGAGCGTGTGCATCACCCCGCTCAGCAACCCCTGGACCCTCTCCGGCTCCCGCCGCACCATCAGCGCCCCCACGCTGGCCTGGGAACAGCAGACCGGCGCGGTGAACGAGGGCGCCGAGCCGCTGTACCGCAACGGCCGGACCATGATCGTGTACTCGGCGAGCGCCTGCTGGGGCCCCGACTACAAGCTCGGCCTGCTCACCCTCACCGGCACCGACCCGCTCAACCGCTCGCACTGGACCAAACACCCGAACCCGGTCTTCCAACGCGACGACGCGGGCAGCGTCTTCGCCCCGGGCCACAACGGCTTCTTCACGTCGCCCGACGGCACCGAGGACTGGATCGTCTACCACGCCAACGACTCCGCCTCCGGCGGCTGCGACATGAACCGCTCGACCCGCGCCCAACGCTTCACCTGGAACGCCGACGGCACCCCCAACTTCGGCATCCCGGTACCCCTGGGAGTCCAACTCACCGCGCCCTCCGGCGAGTGAGACCACCACCACGGAGCGAACGTCCCTTCCCGCCAGGGGGAGCGAACTCCCTGGTCCTCACCCGCCTGCTGCCCGGTCTGCGCACCCTGGTTCCCCGAACCCCGCCTCCTGGACTCCACCGATCGCGCGGGAGGAGCAGGCGCGGTCCGGGTCCGGGCCGGCCAGGGCCGAGCCGTGGCACGTGGATGCGGGCCATGCCGGTTTCGATGCGTGTGATGCCGGCCGGCGACCGGAGTCTCCGCACACCGCTGACCCGCTACTACGCCGAGGCGGGCGCGCCACCAGGGTTCTGGATCGGCTCGGGCCCGGGTCGTTTGGGTCATGGCGAGCTGGTCGAAGGTGCCCAGGAGGCGGAGGCCCAGCCACAGCTTTTGATCGGAATGGGCCACGACCCGATCACCGAACGGGTCAAGCAGCGCGTCGACGGGCTCGATCCCGAACTTGGGCCGGCGGCCCGTTGGAATTCCCCAGCGGCGGCCACTTGGTGGGGAGCTGTCTGGCCGCCGGTGGTCACTCCGCGTTCCGGACGTCTCGTCGTTCTCGATCGGTTCCGTCGGCCGCCAGGGCCTGGCTCCGGTGACACCTAGACGGTGTTGTTGCACCTGCCGTAGCGGCATGTGGTGTGGTCGAGGCACCACAGCACGAAAGGCTCTGTCTGCGATGCACCCCTCCGTCATGCCTCCCCGCCAGGTCAAGATCGGTGATGCTGCCGCCTTCGCCGGGACCACGCCTCGCGCCATCCGCCACTACCACGAGATCGGTCTGCTGCCGGAGCCCGAGCGCGGCGGGGACGGCCGCCGCCGCTACGGCTACGACGACATGATCCGCCTGCTGTGGATCCGCAAGATGGCAGCGGCCGGCATCGGCCTGGACGACATGCGGGCCGCCTTCGACGAGGCCCGGGACATCGAGGAGATCCTGAGCAGGCTGGAGGAAGCCTTGGCGGCGCAGGAGGCCGCCATCAAGCGTCGGCGCGCGGCTGTCCAGCGCCTGCAGGCGGTGGGTAGTCCGCTGGGGCTGCTCTCCGAACTGGTCACGGACCGGCTCAGCCACCTGCCCCCGGGCGCACTGCGACCGTCGGACGTGGAAGCGCTGCTGGTCACGGAACGGATCTTCGGGCCGCTGGGCGCCGCCATCCAGGCCAGCGTGTTCATCGTGCTGGCCACCCACCCAGACCTGCGGGCCGAACAGGACCGTCTCGACGCCGCCGAGGCCGCCCTCGACGACGGCGTCGAACCCGACGACCCGCGCGTCGAAGAGCTCGCCGTACAGCGATGCGCCCAACAAATGGCCCTGGAACAGGCCATCGAGGCAGCTGGTCTCGACACGGCTGAGGAGAAGCTCTTCGAGATCTACGACGCTGACCTGCGAGGGGAGGAAGACACGCAGATGAGCGCCTCCGCAGCGACCACCAAGATGCCCTACGACTTCTCTCCCGCCCGGATGCGCTGCATGGAACTCACGGCACGACTTCTCGTCGACGCCCACTCCGCAGACAGCTGATCGCCCGTGCCTGGCACCGACATGGCCCGGCCGCCGGTCGCGTCATCCACAGAGGACCGGTCGTCTTCCCGGGCTGGCCCGCGCTGTTCCGGCTCATGCTCGTCGTCGCGTTGGCACTGCTTCCCGCGGCGTGGCGCGTGCTGCCGGACGAGCCTCCGGCGGGCGCGGGACGCTTCGACCTCCCCGGCGGTGTCCTGCTGGGCCCGGGTTCCGGGCTGGTGTTGTTCGGCGTCACCCAGGCCCAGGTGGCCGGCTTCGCCGCGCTCTCGGCCTGGGGCAACCTGGCGGTGGCGGTCGTGGCGATCGCGCTCTTCCTGCGGCGCACGGTCCGTGTCGCGCACCCGTTCGTCCCGCCTGCCCTGTTCACCAACCGGGTCTACCGGGTCGCGGTCGTCGGCGCGTTCCTGGCCATGGCCGTCAACCTCGGCGGGCTGGTGTTCGTGCCGCTGCTGGTGGTCGACGTCAACGGCCTCAGCCCGGGGGCGGGTGCCCTGGTCATGATCCCGGCGGGGTCGCCGTCGCGCTCCTCTCGCCGCTGATCGGTCGCCTCGCCGACCGTGTCGGCACCCGGCCGCTGGTGCTGGCCGGCCTCACGACCATGGGGCTGTTCGCCCTGTTCCTGTCGACTGTCACCTCCGTGTTCCTCGCCATGGCCGTCATCGTCGCCGCGACGCTGGTCGTCGCGTTCCGAATGCGTCCCGCGCCGGCCGCGCGCCCCGGCGCTTGATCTCCGGCGGGTACTGGCAGCCCACCGACGTGATCGCCGTATGGGGATGATTGACTTTCCCACCATGCTGATCGGTGCACGTGACGTCGAGGTGTTCGAGGGGGCCAGGGCACGGTTGGAGGCGATCGCCTACCGGCTGTTGGGGTCCGCGAACGATGCCGAGGACGTCGTGCAGGACACGTTCCTGCGTTGGCAGGCCGCTGACCGGGAGCTGATCGAGACGCCTGAGGCGTGGTTGACGAAGGCGCTTACCAACATCTGCCTCAACCGGCTCACCTCGGCGCGGGCCAGGCGGGAGACCTATGTTGGCCAGTGGCTGCCCGAGCCGGTGTTCGCCGGGGACCGGATGCTTGGCCCGTCCGACACGGTCGAGCAGCGTGAGTCGGTCTCGATCGCGATGCTCACGTTGATGGAGCGGCTCTCGGCCAAGGAACGTGTCGTGTACGTGCTGCGTGAGGCGTTCGGTTACTCGCACGGCGAGATCGCCGAGGTGCTCGACCTCACCGAGTCGAACTGCCAGCAGATCTACCGGCGGGCCAAGCAGCACCTGGCCGCCGACCGGCGTCGGGTGGAGGTCGACGCGGCCGCGGCACGCAAGATCGTCGAGGAGTTCCTCGCCGCGGCACTCAGCGGCCGGACGGACGCGCTGGTGCGGATGCTGACCGACGACGCGGTCCATATCGGTGACGGTGGCGGCGTGGTCTTCTCGCTGCCGTCGCCGATCGCCGGTGCGCTGCGGGTGGCGAGGTTCCTGCGTGGTCTGGTCGAGCCAAGCGAGGCCAAGTGGGCGATGATCGGCGGCCAGCCGGTCCTGTTCGCCTCGGTCGCCAACGGCATGCCGGCGCTGGTGCTGGTGGTCGGCGACCGGGTCGCCACCGTCGTCTCGCTGGACGTGACCACCGACGGCATCGCGGCCTTCCACACCCAGGCGAACCCCGCCAAGCTCGACCGCGCGACGCGCCAGTGGGCGACGATCGAGCACGGAGAACCGCTCGCCGACAACTGGTGACCTGGATCACAGGTTTCTGCTGTCAGGTTTCGCGCCGCTGTCCGGTTCAGGGAGCAACACCAGCCGGACAGAAGTGAGAGAAACCATGAAGCACCAGATCGTCGTACTCGGGGCCGGATACGCCGGAGCCAACGCCGCCGCACGCCTGGCCAAGCGACTGCACCCCGCCGACACCGAGATCACCCTCGTCAACGCCGACGCCGAGTTCGTCGAGCGGGTCCGCATGCACCAGCTCGCGACCGGCCAGGACCTGAAGCCCCGCGCACTGACCGACGTCTTCGCGGGCACGGGCGTGCGGGTGCGGCAGGCACGGGTCACCGCCGTCGACGCCGAACACAGGACCGTCGCGGTCGTCGACGCCGACGGCCCCGCCCGGATCGCCTACGACACGCTCGTCTACGCCCTCGGCAGCACCGCCGCCGACCACGGCGTCCCTGGTGTGGCCGAGCACGCTCACTTCGTCGCCGGCAAAGAGTCCGCACTGCGGCTGCGCGCACGGCTGGCCGACCTCGCCGCGGGCGCGCCCCTGCTCGTCGTCGGAGGCGGCCTCACCGGCATCGAGGCCAGCACCGAGATCGCCGAAGCCCGGCCGGACCTGCGGGTCTCGCTCGCCACCCACGGCAGCCTCGGCGACTGGCTGAGCGAGAAGGCCAAGGGCCACCTGCGCGCGGCCTTCGACCGGCTCGGCATCACGCTGCACGAGCACACCGACATCGCGAGCGTCGACCCGACCGGCGCGCTCACCACCGACGGCAGCACGATCCCGGCCCAGGTGACCGTCTGGACGGCCGGCTTCGCCGTCCACCCCATCGCCGCGGCCACGACCCTGCGGGTTTCCGCACGGGGACAGATCGTCGTCGACGACACGATGCGGTCGGTCTCGCACCCCGACGTCTACGCCGTCGGTGACGCCGCGCTCGCCCCGGGCGCGAGCGGCTCGCCGCTGCGGATGTCCTGCGCCTCGGGCGTCCCCAGCGCGTATCAGGCGGCCGACGCGATCGCCGCCCGGCTGACCGGGCGCCAGCTCCCCCAGAACAAGATCGGCTACACCGCGCAGTGCATCAGCCTCGGCCGCCGCGACGCCGTCGTGCAGTGGGTGACCCCGGACGACGAGCCCAAACCGTCCGCGGTCACCGGCACGATGGCCGCCCGCATCAAGGAGTTCATCTGCAGGAGCGCGGCCTGGAGCATGTCCCACCCGACCTTGATGCTCCCGACCCGCCGCCGCCACACCGTCCCCGCCGACGAGCCCGTCGCGATCACCGCATGACACTCGCGTGGCCGAACCTGACCCGGGCGTCAGGACGTCCGCGGTCGGTCCCCCTGAGTTGGTGCCGAAGCACCTAACCCGAAGGGCTGAACCGGCCGACTCAGTGGTCCCCGCGCGGGCGGGGGTGTTCCGAGAGAGCGTGTCAGACCCCGGCCGACGCGAGGGTGGTCCCTCGCGTCGGCGTGAGGTGGTCCGAGGCTGGTCTCGCTGATCGACGTGTCGTCGGCGGCATTGTTCCTGTGACGCATCCGGGACGGGCTGGGCTTCGCTCGCCTGGGGAACTGGCGAGTGTTTGCATGCCACTTGGGCGCCGCGAGTACGTAGGTAACACCGTCCTAGCGGTCGCTGACCGGCTTCCCACCAGCAGAGCGCCCCTGTCCGTCGGCGACACACGACGGGAATCCGTGCCCTTACCCTCCCGGCAATCGCGCACCGAGCCTGAGGGGAACCCCGTGACCACCACCGAACCCGCCGACGTCGACTTCGTGCTCACCCCGGCCGACAGCTATGCCCGGGACGACGTGCCTCCGGTGCCCGTCCAACTCCCGGACCGGTCCCTGTATCACGCCTACTGCCCCAAGGACGCCTTCGCCCTCGCGCTCATGGACATCGAGAACCGTGTCCGCGAAGGCGGGGACCTGCAGCAGCTTCGGATCCTCCTGGCGGAGGTGCTGTCAGCACTCTTCGACGTCGACGCCGCCGAGCAGATCACTGCCCGGGCCCTCGATCCCGCGTTTCGGGGGTACGGCCTGAGGTACGTCGTCCACGACCTCCTGCCGGCCATCGTCGACCACTTCGCCCCGCAACTGGAGGAACAGAGCGAGGCGATCGGCCTAGCTCCGGGTGCGAACCGGGAGGAGCGCCGCGCCGCGAAGAAGACCCCGAGGAAGAAGCCGGCAAGAAGCCGGCAAGAAGCCGGCCGCCCGGTGAGGTTCGGCCCCACCAGCCGGGTCCGCCTGGCCATCACCGTCGACGGCGAGCCCTACACGCTGCTCGTTCCGGACGATGGGCGGGTGCTCGCAGGCATCGCGGCCGCGGGCGACTGGCCCCGTCTGGTGCCCGGGTTGCTCGACGCGGGATCCGCCGCGCGTTGGATGCGGCACCCGAGCGACCCGGCCGAGCCCATCGGGTGGCGCGCGACCTGGCGGGTGACTACGGGCCTGGCCGACACCCTGTACCGGATGCCGTGGTGGGCCGCGTGCCGGCTGTGCGCCGTCGCCCACGCCCAGTGGCGGGACTGGGAGGCGTGGACCGTCACCGTGGGGTTCGACCCCGGGCGCCGGCGCACCGCATCTGCGCGGCCGTCCTGGCGTGGCTACGCGCCGGCTGCCGCAAGCCTGAGGACCTGGAGTAGTTGGACCAGCAGGTGTTCACCCCGCCTCCGGTTGCGCTCGCGTCCGGGGCGACGCCTGCCGGGTTCAGCGACGAGGGGATGGAGCGGCACATGGCCGAGTGGCCGCGTAGGGGCGCGACGGGACGACTAGGGCTGTCCCGTAAGCGATCTTGAGTAGCCTTGGGCGTGGTGGACTGCCGTACGGCCTGGTCGCTATCCGGCGAGGGCGAGGTTGTGCATCCGTGCGATCCCGAGCATGGCGTGGTGGACGCCGTCGCCTTTGAGGCGACAGTCGCGAAGGATCTTCCAGGTCTTCATGCGAGCGAAGACGTGCTCGACGCGAGCGCGGACCCGCTTGTGGGAGCGATTGTGATCCTCTTTCCAGGCCGGGAGGGCGGCGACCGGCTCTGCTCTCGTCCATGAATTCGGCCTTGGCGCGGCGGCTGTGTGGGCGATGAGTATGGGCAGCAGATCAGGTCTGCCCTGACATGACTCAGATCGTCGCGGACATCTCTGTCGTCCTCGATGGCTTCGTTCCCCCAGGCCCGGTCTCGGCCCAGGCATCGGCAGCCCTGCTCTACGCTCCGATGCCCTCGACGACCGTTGCGTCCTCCACGAGGCGACCGCACGCTCAGGAGCTCACCTCCTCGGCCGGCGCTTCGACGACGCCAGCGGGCCGAATCGATGGGACGAAAAGGCCGGATACCGCGCCGGAGGTCGGCGAGCATATGTCTCGTGACCCCTACGGCGCGTCACTCGTACAGAGGGCGGGGGCGTCCCCAGGCCCCGGCTGCTGACCACCGCTCAAGCAAAGGGTGACCAGTTGATCACGAACACTCTCACCACGGAGCACTTACCCGAGACCGACCGGTTCGGGTGGTGGCACGACATGACGATGTCAGCGCTGATTCCCACGGCCATGTACACGGATCACCAGGACGACTTCCTCGCCTCGATCACCATCGTGGACGTCGGCCTGGCTCAGATCTCGGCCATGAGCTATCCGTCGATCACCAGCGTCCGGCGGACGCCGAAGATGATTCGCCGCAGCGATCCCGAGTACCTGCAGCTGTCCCTGACCGTGCGGGGGCAGATGCGTCTCGCCCAGTCCCGGAACGAGGTCGCCTTCGGCAACGGCCAACTCGTGCTCTACGACTCGTCCTACCCCTTCGACGGCTTCGCACTCCCCGGCCGCGAGGAGGCCGTGGGGCAGATCGTCGCCCAACTGCCGCGCCGCCTCGTCCCGGTCCAGCCCGACCGACTCACGGCACTGCTGTCCACCGCACTGCCCAGCGACTGGGGGTTCGGCGAGATGCTGAGGCGGTTCCTGGTCCAGGTGACGACGCGGCCGGACGAGTTCGGGCCGGCCGACGGGCCGCGGTTGGCCACCGTGTTCATCGACCTCCTGGCCGCGGCCATCGGGCAGCGGCTCGACGAGGCCACCGAGCCGTCGGCGGACCGGCACCCGCACGCGCTCTACCTCACCGTGCGGGACTTCGTCCGCGCGCACCTTTCGGAGCCGTCGCTCACCCCCGACGCCATCGCCGTGGCGCACCACGTCTCCACCCGCTCGCTGCACCGGCTCTTCCAGCGGCACGGCACCACCGTCGCCGCGTTCGTTCGCCGCGAGCGGCTCGAGCGCGCCCGCCGCGACCTCGCGGACCCGCTCCTGGCCGAGGTCCCGGTCAGCGCCATCGCGCAGCGGCTCGGCTTCGTCCGACCGGCCGACTTCACCCGCTCCTTCAAGGCCGCCTTCGGCGTCCCACCGCGCGCCTACCGCGACACGGCGCTGCGGAACGCGTCGGCGAGGAAGGCGGAGCAGTGATCGAAACCGTCTTCACCGGTGAGGCTTTGACTCCGGCCGAGACCTTCGAGCGGTGGCGGCAGCTGGCGATTGACGCCCACAGCCCCTGCGAGGTGCGCACCGAGCGCGTGAACGACTTCCGGGCCACCCTCCGGCTGCTCGACCTCGGCCTCGTCACGGGCTCGTCGTTCACCTGCCCGCCCGTCACCTCAGCCCGCACACCGAAGCTGATCCGCCACTCGGATCCCGAGGTGCTGTACGTCTCGCTCCCCCGGCGCGGGCGCCTCGACGTCACCCGGCAGGACGGCCAGGAGGCCTCCGCCGCTGGCGACCTGATGATCATGAGCAGTTCGCTCGCCTACCGCGGCGACGTGCGGACCGCGGGGAAGCCGGCGGTCGTGGAGGAGTTCATCGTGCCCCGGGCCCTGCTGCCCGACGCGCTGCGCGCGGCCAGCCACACCCTCACCCTGAGCCTTCCGACCACCGGCGGGCTCGCGGCGCTGCTCGTGCGGTTCCTCACGCACGTCCTCACCGACGCGGAGGAGTACGGCCATTCGGACACCACGCCGCTTGGCACCATCGCCGTCGACCTGATCGCCGCCCTCCTCGCCCACCACGTCGACCGCCCGCTGCCACCCGAGAGCCAACCACGAGTGCTCGCGCTGCGCGTCCGGGAGTTCATCCAACGGAACCTCGGCGACCCCGAACTCACCCCGCCCAAGGTCGCCGCCGCGCACCACATCTCCACCCGGACGCTGCACCGACTGTTCGAGCGGCAGGACACCACCGTGGCCGCCTTCATCAGACGCCAACGCCTGGAACGGGCCCGCCGCGACCTCAAAGACCCCCGCCTCGCACACCTGCCCATCGCCGCCATCGCCCAGCGTGCCGGCTTTCTCCGCCCTGCCGACTTCACCCGCTCCTTCAGAACAGCCTACGGCGCGACACCCCGCGCATACCGGCACGAAATGACCAGGTCGTTCAATCCTTGACCTTCAATCCCCGGGGGATGGCAGTGTCATCCCTCGGAGCAGAGGGCCGTCATGTTGGCGCCCACTGCTAAGCCGATGGCGCTGAGGAGCAATGACGAAGGGGTTGAACCACGAAAGACTTGCCCCGTCATCACTAGGGCACTCGCCCTGCGGTGGGGAAGGGGCGAGTCGACTTCGGGAGAGGTGGATGAGGTTCACAAGGCTGCTGATGGGCGCCTTACTCGCGATGGGGATGGCCGTATCGGTCGTTCCGCTCACGGCCTCACCGGCGCAGGCTGCGTCGCAGCACGTCGGTACCTACGGAAACGAGTCACGCTGCCAGAGCCGAGGCTACCGGGTGTGTTACTACTACAGCACCTGGACCGCGGCGTACTGGGGCGGTAATCAGGACGACGGCGATCTGGGGAACAACTACTTCTTCTCCGGCAGCGGTTCAGGGGCCGGGCAGGTGGTCCGCAACAACGCCCGGAAGATCCAGTGCGACTCCTGGGCCAACCGCTGCTTCAGCTACTACTCACCCGGCTGGCAGGGCAACTACGACTGGCTCTGGGGCGGCGAGTACGGCGAGCTCTACTACACGTGGAACGACAACGCGTCCGTCTACATCGAGTCAAGGTAGTGAAGGCTCGGCGTGGGGGGGGGGCCCCGGGGGCCCCCCCCCCCACGCTTCGCAGGCACCAGAAGGTCGAACGCATTCCGAGGGCTTACATGGCTTCCCGCAACGGGTTACTCGTCGTAGTCATTCTCTTGATCCTCGTGCCCGCATCGGCTTGTTCCACACTTGAGAGCGAGGTGGATGCTGGAGCTTCCGCGCCGCCGGCTGCTGGGGAGGTGGTGCTCCCCATTAACATCTACATACCGACCACAGCTGAAGAAAACGCCATCGCCCAAGCCAGGGCCATCCTCATCGACCGCTGTATGCGGCGATTCGGTTTATCGTTCCCGCGGCCGCCCGCTAATCTGAGCGACGCCAGAGTGTTAGATGTGGGAGTCTACGGCAACAAGCGCCGCTATGGCGTGAGCGACGCGTCTGTCGCGCAACGTTACGGTTACCATCTTCCGTCCATGGTGGCCGGCACCCGTTCAGGCGCGACATCGGGCGCCGAGGAAGACCGGATGCATGAATCGGAGGAATTTCGAACCGTACTCGCCGGCGGGCCGGACGGGGAGAGATTGACAGTGAACGGTGAGGAAGTTCCTCCCGGCGGGTGCGGACAGGAAGCCACTACGGAAGTCGAGGAAATCGGCGGTTTCTCTTACTCCCAGGTGGCCGCCGAGATCAAAGCCGACTCCTACGAGAGATCCAGGACTGACGCCGACGTCATATCGGCATTCGCCGAATGGGCCCAGTGCATGGCAGAGGCGGGTTACGAAGTTTCCGTACCTGTCGGTGAAGACCCCGCGTTCGATCTAAATGATCCCCGCGTTTCCGAAGCGGAGATCGACATGGCAATGGCTGACGTCAACTGTAAGGAGGAGACGGACCTCATCGGTATCTGGTCACGAACAGAGAGCCGCTATCAAACCGATCAGATCGCTGAGCACGAAGGTGAACTTCAGGACGCCCTCACTGAACATCGCCATCGCATGGAAGCCATCAACGACATCGTTGCTGCAGGATGACCTGCATCTCGCGTATCGGCCGAGTACTCAGTAGACGCCATTCCACCACCAAAGCGGAGTAATGTTCCACTTCCTGCCGTCACGATCAGGACAACGACGGGTCAGGCTATGGAGGAGAATGAACTGGAACGCGGACGTGCTGCATTGCGTTCTACGCAGCTCGGGCGAACCAGGCTAAGACCGTGTCCTACATGGTGAGTCGGCGGAGGCGTTTGTAGCAGGTGAGGGCGGCGGCGAGGCCGAGAAAGGCCAGGTAGTTGCGGGAATGGCGTTCGTAGCGGGGTGAGAGGCGGCGGTAGCCGGACAGCCAGGACATCGTGCGTTCAATCACTGAGGTTGAACTCGCGATAGCGGCTGGTCGTGACGGCTCGTGATCCCTGCGGTATGCCGTGTTCATGAGGTATGCGCAGGGAGGCGGGCTGACGCCGAAGGGGCAACAGGCCCGGGAACGGGTGC